>JAKLDU010000017.1 GCA_022703355.1 Deltaproteobacteria bacterium
GAAGGGGCAGGGATCAAGCCCGAAATCGAGTGCTACGACATGGGCGGCATCGACAACACCCTGCTCATCGGCAGGCAGGGGATCTTCTCCCGCCCCATGGTCTTCAACTTCGTCTGGGGCGTGGCCGGGGGGCAAAAGTTCCGCCCCGAGGCCTTCGCGTCCATGGTGCACGCCCTTCCCGAAGGGTCCCTGTTCACCACCTGCGGCATCGGCCTCGAGCAGTTTCCGGCAATCACCATGTCCTGCCTCATGGGCGGGCACATGCGGGTGGGGCTGGAAGACAACATCCGGGTGCCGGGCGGCGCCCTGGCGAAGGGCAGCTTCGAGCAGGTGGAGTGCGCCGTGCGCCTGGCCGCCCTGCTCGACCGGGAGCCTGCCACTCCCGACGAGGCCCGGGAGCTCATGGGCATCGGGAGATGAAGGGCACGTCCCCGATGCCGTGCGGCGAGTGACACAGGCTGCTCTTGTCATTCCCGCGGCAGCGGGAATCCAGGGATATTTCCAGACCGGGGGGCAGGAGCGCTGCATGGCAGGTGACGGGATGATGAGTGCGGGGAGGCTGCTCGCGTGCGCCTCGGTCTTCGTTTCGCTACTGTGCGCCGGTGTGCAGGCCCGGGGGTACGGGACGCACACGGTCAGGCAGGGGGAGTCCCTCGCGAAGATAGCGGCCCGCTATCTCCCGCAGACCGATGCGTACACCTCGAAGGAACTTGTCAGGGAGATCATGGAGATCAACAGGCTCGATTCCATGACCCTCCGGGTGGGGCAGGAGCTCGGCATACCGGTGGTGAGGAAGAAGCCCCTCAAGGCCTCGAGCCTTGGGACGCCGAAATCCTTCAGGGCCATGGGGCTGTACGTGAACCAGGGCAATGCCGGGACCCGCGAGATCTTCGCCCTGGCCGACAGGCTCAGGAAGGGCGGGGGAAACACGGTGGTGTTCGACGCCAAGGAGATCCACGGGTCGCTCGCCTACCGGAGCAGGGTGCCGGGCGCCTTCACGCCGGTTGCCTCGTACCCCTGCGGCATCGAGGAGATCTCCAAGCTCATCGACGGCCTGCACCGGAAGAACATCCACACGGTGGCGCGGGTCTGCGTCTTCCGGGACATCCTCATGGCGAGAACCATGAAGGAGTGGCGCTACAGCGACGAATGGGTCAACCCCGCGAGCAGGAAGGTGCAGGACTACAACCTCGCCATCATCCGGGAGCTCGTCGGGCTCGGCGTGGACGAGATCCAGCTCGACTACTTCCGTTACCCTGCCGACGGGAAGAAGACCACGGGCATCCCGGGAATGAGCAGGAGCGACATCCTGGCCGACTACCTCGCGAGGATCCACGCCCTCACCTCGTTGAGACACGTCCTCCTCTCCCTGGACATGTTCGGCATCGTCATCTGGCAGCGCGAGGAGGACATCGGCGTGCTGGGCCAGGACGCAAGGAAGATCGCGCGACACCTGGACGTCATCTCCCCCATGCTCTACCCCTCGCATTTCAGCAAAAACTTCTCGGGGGTGAAGAACCCCGCCGACGAGCCGTACTTTTTCGTGAGCAGGGGCATCCGGCGGGTCAGGGCCATCGTCGGGGACAGGGTGGTCATCCGGCCGTGGCTCCAGTGCTTCCCCATGAAGGTGAGCAGGTACGGACCGGCTTACATCAAGGCCCAGGCCGAGGCTGCCCGGGACTCCGGGGCAGTCGGATGGCTCCTCTGGAGCCCGGGGAACTCCTACGGGGAGGCCTTCGCCGCCATGGAGGCGATGAAGAAAGAACCCGCACGCCGCAGGGGGAAGGCTGATCAGGTCCGGAAAGCGGGGGTTTCGCCGCGAGCCGTTACGTACCCGGGTGCGAATCTACCTCGGCACGCGCAAGGGAAGCCGTGAACCATGCCGTGCTGGCATCTCTACGTCGTGCGCACCGTCGACAACTGCCTGTACACCGGGATCGCCACCGACGTGCAGAGGCGGCTGGGCGAGCACCTGTCCCAGGGTAAAAAGGGAGCGCGCTACCTGCGCGCCCACAAGCCCCGGGAGCTGGCATTCTCCGTGCCCGTGGGGAGCCGGGGGCTTGCCCTGAAGGTGGAGCGCCGTTTCAAGAAACTCCAGAAAGCCTCGAAGGAGCGGATCGTGAGCGCCGGTCACCTTGCCTTCGACCGGGAATCCGGAAAGATCGACATTCCGCGGTGAACCGGCTTGCGTGGCGGGAGAAGCACTCAGGCGTGAGAGCGGCCGGGCGCTCCGACAGGGGGGCAGCGGGAAGTGTAAAAGCGGTATTGACGGGGACCGTTTTCCATATTAAGTTTATCCACGAAGACAGCGAGCGTCCATCGCTTGCCGGCATGTATTCAGACGATGAACTGAAGGGTGCAGGGATCCAATCGTGTGTCCCGGCAGGGCTTTCCCGGATGGTCGGGCCGCCATCCAGAGTTGCGGCAGCCTCAACAGCCAGCCGCAAGAATCTCTGGGCGGCATGTCCCGGGGAAGACCTCTGGAGGAGCGCATGGACCAAGAATCCCGTCAGGAAACCCCTCAATCCCCAAAGAACGAAGCCCTCGCCCGCATGGTGCGGCTCACCTGGAAGACCCTCGGCATGATGGTCATCATCCTCCTGCTCATCCTCATCGTCATCGCTTCACCGGGGTCGGTCCTCGTTCTGGACGTTCTTTTCTGGCTTGCCGTCGCGGGGATCGCCCTGGCGAGATTCATGGACGCGCAGGTCTTCCACGGCCTGGCCACCGACGAGAAGCCGGCCACGGTCAAGGACGTGGTGAATTACACCCTCGGCCTGACCATGATGTCCGGGTTCTTCTGGATCCTCGCCCATGCCCTGAAGAACAGGCTGCAGTAGCGAAAAGAAGCTGGCGGAAGCGCAGGGGAATCGAACCATGGAAGCGTCCTGCGGGTATAGCGATCCAACCGCGGCGGAAAAGCTGGCGGAAGCGCAGGGGAATCGAACCTGCCAGCGACTCTCGACGAATCGCACACCGGATTTGAAGATCATAATATGGTAATATACAATAAATCAAAAGTAGCTGAGAAGTGAGAGAATCCGATGGGTTAGACAAAAGCAGCAGTTGGCAGGAACTGGGTGATTTTGGGCCGAATTCAGACCCCGTGAGCACAAAAAAGGCACACTCCTTTCTCCGATATGAGAGGAAAAGGATGCCCCTCTCCTGTGTGAATATCCTTGCTTTCAATAAATCATGTGTGGATAATAATACCAATAAAAAATGATGAGTATTGGTAAAACTATCCATGAGAACTGCAAAGAGCGTTGAGTCTGCGTTTGAGAGATCCAAGCGGATCATCCGCGAAAGGGGAGGGCTGATCCGTACTGCCGAGGCGATCAAGGCAGGCGTTCATCCGCGCACCCTGTATGCTCTCAGAGATGCCGGTGTACTTGAGCAGATCTCGCGGGGTGTTTATCGTCTGGCCGCACAGACCCCGATGTCGAATCCAGATCTCGTTACCGTTGCCGTGAGATTTCCCAAGGCTGTTGTCTGCCTCGTCTCAGCGCTTGCCTACCACGGAATAACGACGCAGATACCCCATTCAGTCTCGATAGCCATCGATAAGGGCTCCGAATCCCCCAGGATTGAATACCCCCCGGTATCGGTGTACCGCTTCTCCGGGGAAAGCCTTTCTGCGGGCGTTGAGGAGCATATGATCGACGGCGCGACCGTTCGTATTTACAACACTGAAAAGACCCTGGCCGACTGTTTTAAATTCAGAAACAGGATAGGTATGGAAATAGTCCTTGAAGCACTGAAACTGTACAAGACAAGAAAGAGACCTAATATCGATAAGCTTATGGAATATGCCCGTATATGCCGAGTCGAAAAGGTTATGAGGCCTTACCTTGAGGCCACAGTATGAGTCAGAAAGTATTGAAGAACGTGGCCTCGTCTGTCAGGCAGCGTCTTCTGAACAAGGCAAAAGCAGAGAAAAGGCCGTTTAACGAAATCCTCCAGTATTATGCCATGGAGCGATATCTCTACAGGCTGTCCATTTCTCCTCATGCCGATCGGTTCATCCTCAAAGGGGCGATGATGCTCAAGGCATGGGGTTCCCCGGAACTCAGGCCCACCATGGATATCGATATGCTGGGGAGAACAGACAACGATGAGGCTCATCTTGTATCACAGATTCAGGAAGTGCTCTCGGTGGATGTCGAGCCTGATGGGATTGTCTTTGATCCCAAGAGCATCACGACTGAACCGATTCATGGAGATGCTGATTACATAGGTATTCGTCTCCGGTTCCCAGGTAAGCTGGATACGGCAAGGATAACTTTGCAGATAGATGTAGGCATAGGGGATGTCGTTTTCCCTGGTCCTGAACGGACTGTTCTTCCGGCCATCCTTGATTTTCCAGCCCCATGTCTGCTCTGCTACAGCAAAGAGAGTGCTATCGCAGAGAAGTTCGAAACCATAGTAAAGCTCAGTGAGCTGAACAGCCGCATGAAGGATTTTTATGATATCTGGCTTTTTTCCGTCAGTTCGATTTCGATGGGGGATTGCTTGCCGAAGCAGTCAGACTGACATTCAGGAATAGGAGTACGGATCTCACTGGCTTGATTCCTGCCTTCTCAAAAGAATTTTCAGAGTTGAAGCAAGCCCAATGGACTGCATTTCTGAAAAGGATCTCACAGGATCATGTGCCGCGAGAGTTTGCAGATATTATATCTGCGATAAAGGGCTTCCTCCTCCCAATTGTCGAGGCAGAGAATTCAGGTGCAACAACCCCTTCCCGCTGGGTGCCGCCTGGACCATGGAGATAATCAAATTAAGGTCGCCAAAGGCAAGGTAGTCTATGAAGCTGGGAAATGAAATCTGGTTTGAATTTGCTGTCGAGCTTTGAAATAACCCACCTTGCAAATTGGAAGTCTGCATTCCAAATTGCTAGGATGCATGATTAGCTCAATCCATTCAGTATGTTGTAATAAAAAACAACATGCACGGATTATTAATCCGCAAGCTCTATGAGTTCTGGAACCTGCGGAACACCGTACTCTGCTGCTCCCGTTTTGACAATAATGTTTGGTTGAGGCTTGTAAATGCCTGCAGAGTGAGTGTGCCCGCAGAGGACTGTCATCTGCTTGTCGGGCTTGTTTTCCATGCCTGCCAGAAGGGCTTCCCCGACCGCTTTGCAGGAGAAATACGGGAGCCAGTTCTTGTCGCTGATGCGTCCGTTGTGCCAGCAGGCGCCTTCAAACGGTGGTACATGAGTGAGGACTATGACATGTTGGTACCTCTCCAATGCACGCACAAGAGTCTCCCTCACATGAGCCGCAGCAAAATCGCCCAGGCTGTTCAGTTTTGATATCTCCATGTCTTTGTAAATGAGAAATCGTAGATCCTTGATTACTTGAAAATCGTTGAGAATCACGTTGATGTTGTAGATATCTCCATACCTGCCGTCGCCCCAGCCATCGTGTCCTATTACACACGTGCCGGGCGTTATCTCGAAGGGCCCCCTCTTGCTCAGGTAATGGAGGAGGGTTGACTCCGATGACAGTTTATAAACTCTTTTCCGCACGTTGGAGATCGAGCCGCCATAGAAATCGTGATTGCCCAGAACGAAGAGTATTGGGATTCCAAGCTTGCGTTCGAATGTTTTGAGGTCTCGCTCGATAGTGCTTGCCGTGCTTATGTCACCTGTCAGGAGAAGGTAATCGGGGTTGTCTTCCTTAATCCTGCCATAGAAAGCGTCATGCTTGCGGGATTCTAAAAATTCGATGTGGGGATCTGTTATCCAGGCTAGCCGCATGATTTGTTCGATGCCCTCGCTTTCATCTTTTCAGGTCGCGTTCTAGTCCCTTGATCAACTCATTGCCCAAAGATTTTTCAATACCCTTTGCGGAGCGAGGTCCAGAGGTTTTCCAACAAAGGCCACTTTGCGCATGTGCATATGGTCGTATTGCTTGTTATCACAGTCACGGTTGAGGACGAATATTCGTGGATGGTACTGAACAGAAAAGATTAATAATTACATGGCGGAAGCGCATGGGAATCGAACCCACCAGCGACTCTCGACGAACCGCACACCGGATTTGAAGTCCGGGGCACCCACCAGGGCACATCCGCTTCCAGGGGACATCACCGTTCATAGCACATTTCCCGGTCCGGTCAAACCATGAGATGCGGCAGTGCCCCCTGTGCCCCCTGTGCCGGCAGGGGCGGCCGGGGCACCCGGGCGGCCGCAACTTCAGCCTTGACACCACCGGTGTTTGGTGGTCATTTTCCGGTCATGACGAAGAGACTGCTCCTGTGCCTGGCAATCTCCCTGAGCGTCCACGTGCTCGTGCTCGTGCAGCCCTGGGCGCTCATGGCCGTGTCAGAAAGCCAGGACCGGTCGCCCGCCAACGTCCCCGTGAAGCTCCTCGACCAGGACGACCTGCCGGGCGAGCTCTTCTCCCGGGAAAACGAGGACAGCAGGGACCAGGAAGAAGGGGTGAGCTTCGAGGCGGAAGGGTACGTGAGCGCCGGGTACCTCGACCTCCTCAAGGCCAGGATATTCAAGGCCTGGGATTACCCCGCGGACGCCATCGAGAAGGGCCAGGAAGGCGTGGTGAGGATCAGGTTCGTCCTCGACGGGGAGGGCAGGGTGGTCGAGACGGCCGTGATCCGGAGCTCGGGGGTCGTGAGCCTCAACACCGCGGCCCTCGACGCCGTCAGAAAGGCGGGCCCGTTCGGGCCGTTCAGCGACGAGCAGACCGGCGGCACCATGGGCGTCACGGGGAACTTCTGCTACGTCCTCGACTAGCGCAATCGCCCCGCACAGCCTGTCCCGGATCTTCCTCTCGGCCCCTCAAGAGCCCCACGGGGAAGCTCTTCTCGACATGACAATCCGTACGGCCTGTCCCGGGTCTTCTCCCCCGGTCCCTTCATGGCGCCGGGAGCCCTGCCGGCAGGCCTCCGGCCGCCTTCCCATTCCATCCTTGCATATATTCTCACGGGGCGTTATGAATTTATCATGAGGTTCCTTCTTACCAATGACGACGGGATTTACGCGCAGGGCCTCGCCTCCATCAAGCAGGCCCTCGAGGAGATCGGCGAGGTGATGGTCATCGCCCCCGTGACCGAGCAGTCCGCGGTGGGGCACGCCATCACCATCTCCGACCCCCTGAAGGTCATTCCCATCCACCGGAGCGGGCAGTTCTACGGGTACGGCATCACCGGCTCGCCCGCCGACTGCGTGAAGCTCGGCGTCTCCTGCATCATGGAGCGGCCACCCGACCTGGTGGTCTCCGGCATCAACCGGGGCGAGGACGTGGGCATCAACGTCCTGTACTCGGGCACGGTCTCCGCGGCCACCGAGGCCCTCATCCTGGGCTACACCGGCATCGCCCTGTCCGTGGACAACTACCTCGCCCCCGACTACCGGGCGGCGAGCGTCTTCGGGGCGCGCCTGGCCTCGACCCTGGCCACCCGGCCGCTGGCCACGCCGGTGGCCCTGAACGTGAACTGCCCGTCGGGCCCCATCTCCGAGGTCAGGGGCGCGAGGATCACCCGGCAGGGGGACTCGCGCATCGTGGACAGCTTCGTGAAGCGGGAGAGCCCGCGGGGCACGGTCTACTACTGGCAGGGAGGCCTGACGAAGATCATGGACGAGAGCGAGGACACCGACGCGGTGTGCCTCAAGAACAGGATGATCTCCATCACTCCCATCAACTACCGGCTCGGCAGGGACCCCCACGCCGCGGAGCTCAGGGAGCTCGACCTGGAGGCCATGATCAGTGGGATATGACCTCCTGGAGACGAGGCTCGGGTATGCCTTCAGGGACGGGGAGCTCCTGAAGGAGGCCCTCACCCACACCACCTACGTGAACGAGCACCGCGACCCCGGCGTGCAGGACAACCAGCGCCTCGAGTTCCTGGGCGACTCCATCGTGAACGCCGTGATCACCTTCCGGCTTTTCGCCCAGTTCCCCGACGAGCGGGAGGGCGCCCTGACGAAGAAGCGCGCGGAGCTCATCAACGAGGGCGCGCTGTCGAAGATCGCCCGGCACATCAGCCTGGGCGACCACCTCCTCCTCGGCCGGGGCGAGGAGATGGACCAGGGCAGGGACAAGCCCTCCATCCTGGCCGACGCGTACGAGGCACTGGTGGGGGCGGTCTTCATCGACAGCTCCTACGAGACCGTGTCCTCCATCGTGAGCGGGCACTTCGACGAGGTGTTCGGCCCCATGGAAAAGATCTCCATCACGGACTACAAGAGCCTGCTCCTGGAGGTCTGCCAGTCCCGCTACAAGTGCCTCCCCCGGATCGTGGTGGTGGACGAGATCGGGCCCGAGCACGACAAGGAGTTCGTGGTCAACGTGGAGCTCGAGGGGGGGGTGGTCGGCCAGGGAAGGGGGCGCAACAAGAAGCAGGCCGCCCAGACAGCGTGCAAGGAGGCATTGCGATTGCTGAATTATCCCCTGTCGTAATCCCCGTCTTCGTTTCACACCTGGGGTGCGCTCATCGCTGTGTTTTCTGTGACCAGGGGCGATTCTCGCCTTCCGTGCCCCCCGGGGAGATCCCCCGCATCGCCCGGGACTTTCTCGCGGGGTGCAAAAACCCGGGCGGGCGCCGCCGGCTCGTCGCGTTCTACGGCGGGTCCTTCACCGGCATCGAGGAGCCCCTGCTTAAGCGCTACCTCCAGGCCGCCCGCGAGCTCGTGGAGGGGGGCGTGGTGCACGGCGCCAAGGCGTCCACCCGTCCCGACCTGGTGACGCCCGGGCTCATGGAGCGGTGCTCCCGGGCGGGCTTCGTGGAGATGGAGATCGGGGCGCAGTCCATGGATGACGCGGTCCTCGCCGCCAGCGGCCGGGGACACGGCGCCGGGGACACGGTGCGGGCCGCCCGCGTGGTGAGGGAGGCCGGCCTGGGTCTCGTGGTCCAGATCATGCCGGGCCTTCCCGGCGAAGACAGGGACAGCTTCCGCAGGACCGTTGAGGAGATCGCGAACCTCGAGCCGGACGGGGTCAGGATCTACCCCACCGTGGTCCTGAAGGGCACGCCGCTGGAGCGCCTGTACCGCAGCGGCTCCTACACCCCGCTCACCCTCGAAGAGGCGGTGGACCGCACCCTCTACGCCTACGCGGCCTTTTCCCGCAGGGGCTCCGCTGTGCTCAGGATGGGACTTCCCCCGCTGGACCCCGAACATATAGCCGCGGGCCCGCATCACCCCTCCTTCGGCTTCCTCGTGAGGGCCCGGGCCTTCGGCCTCATGGCCGGCCTCCTCCAGGAGAGGTTCGGCTCCGGGGTGGAGCTCGAGGTCCATCCGCACGACCTCCCCGAGCTGCTCGGCCACAGGGGGGAAAACCGGCGCGCCATGGGCTTTTCCTTCAGTTTTAACGGCTGTTTACCGAGAGGCACTGTGAAGGCAAAGGGCGCATCAGAAAGTGGTTGTCTCCAACCAGAGGATATTATAGAGTATATTTTATGAGACCAAACACCGTCGAAGTGCAGTCCATCCCCGTTCTTCCCGAGCTTGCCGACCAGGTGATCAGGATGGCGCTCGACGACGAAGTGTCCATAGTCAAGATATCGTCCCTCATCGAGAGGGACCACGCGCTCACCGCCCGCATCCTCCACCTCGCCAACTCCAGCGCCTACGGCCTGTCCCGCACCGTGTACACCGTGCGGGACGCCATCACCGTGGTGGGGTTCGACGCGGTGCGCACCCTGGCCCTGGGCGTGTCGGTCCTGGGCCTCTTCCCCGTGAAGAGGGGGTCCGGGCTCGACTACAAGGCCTTCTGGCGGCATTCCGTGGCCTGTGGCCTCTTCTCCGAAGCCCTCATGACGGCGCTGAAGGGGCCGAGCCCCTCGAAGGCCTTCTGCGCGGGCATGCTCCACGACATCGGCAAGGTCGTCCTCGACCTGACCCGGCCGGAGGAGTACGCAGCCGTCCTCAAGCAGGCGGAAGAAAGCCCCCGGTCCCTCGTGGACATCGAGCAGGAGGTCCTGGGCACCACCCACTGCGAGGTCGCCCGGGAGGTGATCTCCCACTGGAAGCTGCCGCGCCTCTACGAGGAGGGCATCTGGTGCCACCACGCCCCGGTGAAGGTCATCGACGACGAGCAGTACCAGATCTCGCGGGTCATTCACATCGCGAACATCCTCACGCACATGACCTGCATCGGCGCCTCGGGGAACCACTCCCCCCAGAAGATCACGGGCGTCCTCCTGAAGCGGTTCGGCATCGAGCCCGAGACGCTGGACGCGCTCGTGGAGAAGGTGCCCCGGCAGATCGACGCCATCTGCGAGGAGATCGGCATCGGCAAGCCCACCGAGGGCCTGTTCGGCATGCTGAACAAGGCCGGTATGAAGCTCGCGGACATCTCGCTCAAGCTTCAGCAGAACGCCGGGGAGGTGGAGAAGGCCCGGCGGCATTCCGAGACCCTCATCGGGCTCTTCGGCGACCTGAACTCCTCCGACCGGATCTCCGACGCCCTCGAGAAGGCCGCCCGGCGCCTCATGGACGCGGGCCTCGTCAGGAGCTTCCTGGCAGGCATCCAGATGGGGTCCCAGAACCTCGTGTACGAGGTGGTGAAGGGCGGGAGCCCCCGGTTCGTCAAGGCCGGCAACGAGGAGGTCAGGGCCATGACCCTGTCGAACCAAGCCCTCGTGGGGATGAGGCTCTCCACGGGCGTGTTCGTGTACTTCGAGCCCGAGTCGCGGGAGATCGGGGAGGACCACCGCTTCCTCTCGACGGTCATCGGCGCCGTCTCGGCTTCCCTCAGGCGCCTCTACGTGGAGAGCGCCCTGGGCGAGGAGAAGGACCAGCTCAGGAAGGCCCTCCAGTCCGCTGCCGAAGAAAAGCAGAATGCCGAGGACAGCCTGCTCCTCAACGAGGAGATCATGAACGCCTCCCCCTGCGGCCTGTGCCTCGTCGACGAGGCGGGGATCGTGAGGCTCGAGAACGCGAGCTCCCGGGAGATCAGGAAGCACCTCGCCATCTCCGGCAGGAACCTCGCCCAGTCCCTTGCCGGGGACTCCCAGGACGGCGGCCGGGACCTGCGGGAAGCGCTCGACTCCCGGAGAGAGGCGGGGTTCGTGTGGAAGACCCCGGAGAGGTCCTTCCGGATCGGCGTCCGGCCCATCAGGTTGGGCAGCTGGGTGCTCCTCATGTTCACCGACATCACGGGAGAGCTCGACGAGGAGCGCCGGAGGGTGGCCTATGCCCGGATGTCCGTGGTGGGCAGCCTTGCCGCATCCATGGCCCACAACATGAAGAGCCCGCTGGGCGCCATCCACGGCTTCGGCAGCATCATCAAGGACGACGTGGCAACCGGCAGCGTCAAGGTGCTCAGGAACGGGCAGGAAGACAAGGACTTCCCCGAGATGATCACCAACATCATCACCGCCTCCGAGAACCTCCTCAAGATCGTGAACCAGCTGCTGAACTTCACGAGGAAGTGGGAGAGCCCGGAAGGCGAGATCGACGTGGGCGGCTTCATCGAGGGCATCTTCCAGGTCGTCTCCCCCCAGGCGAACGCCGCGGGCGTGGCCCTGGCCAAGGAGGTCGGAACGGACACGGTGAGCATCAAGGCCGACGCCATCGAGCAGGTCCTCATCAACCTGCTCATCAATGCGGTCAAGGCGTCGTCCCAGGGGTCGGAGGTGCTGGTGAAGGCGGTGAGGAACGACGGGGGGGTGGAGTTCTCGGTGAAGGATTCCGGCATCGGCATGGGCCCGGACCAGCTGCCGAGGATCTTCGACCCGCTCTATACCGCATGGCCGGTCAAGACGGGCATGGGGCTCGGTCTTTCGCTCGCCAGGGACATCGTGGATTCCCTGGGCGGCAGGATCGGGGTGGCGTCCTCCCCGGGCAAAGGCTCCACGTTCGCGGTCTGGATACCGGAAGGTAAGGGATAGCCATGGCGCAGAAGATCTTGGTGGTCGAGGACGACCCGGTTTTCAGGAACTATCTTCACCAGGTCCTGAAGTACGACTTCGAGGTGACCACGGCCCCGGGCCCGCTGGAGGCCCTCGAGGCCCTGAGGAAGGACTCCTACGCCCTGCTGGTCACCGACCTGAGGATGCCCGACATGGACGGCAGGGCCCTGGTTGAAAAGGTCCGCGAAGAGATCGATCCTACTATCATGGTGATCGTGATCACGGCCTACGAGGACGACTGGCCCCTGGACATGGCCATGCAGACCGAGGTCTTCAGGTACCTGCGCAAGGGCGCGTTCCTCCCGAGCGAGCTCAAGCAGAACGTCTCGAAGGCCCTGGAGATGCACGGCTCCATCGTGTCGCTGGAAGAGTACAAGAAGAGGGCCGACGTGTCCGAGACCCTCTACCGCGACGTGTTCGAGAAGTCCACGGACGCCCTCTTCATCACCGACATCCACGTGCGGCCCGTGGCCCTGAACGAGAGCTTCGTGAACCTGAGCGGCTACAGCCTCGACGACCTCGGGGGCAAGACCCTCTTCGACATCGTGGACGAGGCCGACCGGCCCCACGTGGTCGAAGCCTTCAACGCCCTCGTGGGGGGCGGCACGCCCGCCACCATCCGCCTGCACTTCCTCGGGAAGGACGGCGCGAAGAGGTACGCCAAGGTCTGGGCGCGGCTGGTCCGCGGGATCCAGGGCATGGCCGGCGCCCTGTTCTGCATGGCCCGGGAGTCCGACGCAGGGGAGCTCCCCGGGGCCGTGCCCGCCGTGTCTCTCGATGACCTGAAGAACCGCCTCGAGGAAAAGGAGGCGCGCATCGAGGTTCTGGAAAAGAAGTTCCAGCGGCTGGCGGACCACGCGAAGGACCTGGTCATCTGGCTCGACCGGGGCTTCTCCTGCGAGTACGCGAACACCGAGGTCCAGCGGCTCCTGGGGTACGCCCCGTCGGAGCTCGTGGGCAGGCCCGTGCCCTGGGGCGAGCTCGTCCACCCGGACGACTACCACGTCGTCCAGTCCTGGAAGGACGCGGAAAAGAACAGGGTGCCCGAGCGGGAAGGCGAGATCCGCGCCTACGCGAAGTCCAGGTTCATGGTGTTCCTGTCCTACCGCATCCGGACGCACTACGACGCAACGGGCACGTTCAAGGGCCTGGATATCGTTGCCGAGGACATCACCCAGCAGAAGGTGGCCGAGCAGGAACTGCGCAAGGCGAACCTCAAGATCCAGGAGTTCAACGAACGCCTCACCAACGGCGTGAGCAGGAAGATCAAGGCCCTGCGCGAGTCCGAGGAGCGCTGCAAGCAGATCGTCGAGGACTCCAGCGACATCGTCTTCTCCCTCGACACCGAGGCCAGGCTCGTGTACATGAACAAGAAAGGCCTCCAGACCCTGCACGTGAGCCACGAGGACATCGCCCGGAGGCCCTGCCGCGAGTTCATCGCCGACGAGGCATCCGAGAAGAAGCTCCAGGAGATGATCGCCCTCATCGCCGCGGGCAGCGCGCCCGCCCCCTTCGACGTCGCCATCGACACGCCCGGGGGCCGGAAGGTCTACCGCACCACCCTTGACCAGATCGGCGACCCGTCGCACGTGGAGTACGTGTGCATCGCCCGGGACATCAGCGAGGAGATCGCCTGGAACAAGAAGCTCCAGCTCCTGGCCACCATCGAGCACTACAGCGCCGACGCCATCATCGGCCTCGACACCGAGCGCAACGTCATCTCCTGGAACACGGGTGCGGGCATGATGTTCGGGTGGGCCGAGGAGGAGGCCGTGGGCATGCCGTCATCGAGCCTCGTGCCCGACGACGGCAGGGCCGAGGAGGAGGAGATCCTCCGGGAAGTCCTGGAGAAGGGCCTGGTCAGGGACCGCGAGACCCGCAGGCGGACCCGTGACGGCCGGACCCTCGACGTGCTCCTCACCATCACCGCGCTTCAGGACGGGAAAGGGAAGGTGTTCGGGTTTTCGGTCATCATCAAGGACCTCACGGAGAAGAAGAAGATGGAGAGCGCGCTCCTCCAGTCCGAGCGCCTGGCGGCCACGGGCAAGCTCTCCGCGAGCATCGCCCACGAGATCAACAACCCCCTCTACGGCATCCGGAGCTGCCTGAACCACGTGCTCAACACCCGGAGCGACTCCATCGACTACCAGTTCGTGAGGCTCGCCGTCAAAGAGACCGACCGGATCGCGGATCTCATCCGGAACATGAAGACCTTCTACCTGCCCAACGAGGGGGTGGTCCAGAGGATCGACCTGGGAGAGACGCTGCGGGACGTGTTCATCCTGAACCGCAAATACCTCGAGGAGCACCTCGTGAAGCTCAAATTCAACCCCGAGGGGGTTTACCACGCCGAGTGCGTGCCCGACCAGATCAAGCAGGTCTTCATCAACATCGTGGCCAACGCCGTGGACGCCATGCCCGACGGGGGCGAGCTCCAGGTGGCGGTGGAGGAAGACCGGGAAGCCGGCACCGTGTCCGTCTCTTTCAAGGACACCGGCGTGGGCATCGCCAAGGACGACCTGCCCCAGATCTTCGACATGTTCTACTCCAAGAAGCCTATGGTGAAAGGGGTGGGGCTGGGGCTGTCCGTGAGCTACGGGATCGTCAAGCGGCACGGGGGCAGCATCGAGGTGGACAGCGAGGAAGGCAGGGGCAGCACGTTCAGCGTCACCCTGCCCGTGAAGTCCTCCTGGGCCCGCCAGATGCACCTCGACCTCAACTAGCCCATGGCCGCGGCTTTCCGTTCAGGGTTCGTGGCCATCGTGGGGCGGCCCAACGTGGGCAAGTCCACCTTCCTCAACACCGTCCTGGAGACCAAGATCTCCATCACCGCGAGCAAGCCCCAGACCACGAGGGACAAGATCCTGGGCATCTACGACGTGGAGGACGCCCAGATCATCTTCATGGACACCCCGGGCATCCACACCCACACGGCAGACAAGGCGCTCAACCAGTACATGGTGGAAAAAGCGATCACCACCCTTGCCGACGCGGATGTCGTCCTCGTGATGGCGGAGCCGTCGGACACGCCCGGCTCCCTTGCCGACGTCACCGGCCACCTTGAGGGTTCCGACAGGGACGCGGTGCTCGCGCTCAACAAGGTCGACCTCATGAGGCCCGGCGACGTGGTGCCCAAGCTCGACGCCCTGGGGCACACGTACGAATACCGGTGCGTGTTCCCGGTGTCGTCGCTCACGGGCATCGGCGTGCCCGGGCTCCTGGACGCCCTGAAGGGGATGCTCCCCGAGGGCCCCCGGTACTTCCCCGAGGACATGATCACCGACGCCACGGTGCGGTTCCTCTCCCAGGAGATCGTGCGGGAAAAGGTCTTCGTCCTCACCCAGCGCGAGATCCCCTACGCCACGGCCGTGGAGGTGGAGGAGTTCCGCGAGGGCGAGCCCACCTTCATCAGGGCGGTCATCCACGTGGAGCGGCCCTCCCAGAAGAAGATTCTCATCGGCGCCGGGGGCAGGATGCTCAAAGAGATTGGCAAAGAGGCGCGGGTTGACATAGAAAGGCTCCTGGGCACGAAGGTCTTTCTTGAGCTGTTCGTGAAGGTGACGAAGGACTGGTCGAAGAGGCCCGGATCTCTCAAGGAGCTGGGGTACAGGTAATGCCGCTCATCGCCATCGTCGGCAGGCCCAACGTGGGCAAGTCCACCCTGTTCAACGCCCTCGTGGGCGGGAAGCGGGCCATCGTGGGCCCCGAGCGGGGCATCACCCGGGACCGGATCTACGCCCGGCTGAGCTTTCCCTCCGGCCTCGAGGCCGACCTGGTGGACACCGGCGGCTTCGACACCACGGGCGAGGGCGACTTCTCGACGCTCATGCTCCGCCAGACCATGCAGGCCATCAACGACGCGGACCTCCTGCTCTGCCTCTTCGACGTCCAGTCCGAGCTCACCCCGGACGACGAAGAGCTCGTCCGGATCATCCGCGAGTCCAGGGTCCCGGTGATCCACGTGGCCAACAAGGTGGACGACCCCCGGGCGGGGCATGCCGCGGCCCAGCTCTACGGGCTCGGGATTCGCGAGTTCGTGGGCATCTCGGCGCGGAAGAAGTCCGGCCTTCCCGAGCTCCTCGAGAAGGTGGGCTCCTTCGTCTGTGCGCACCCCGAGGAGAAGCTCCAGGGGGAGGCGGGCGCGGTCCGGGTGAGCATCCTCGGCAGGCCCAACGTGGGCAAGTCGCTGCTGCTCAACCGGATGGTCGGCGAGGAGCGGGCCATCGTGTCCCCGGTGGCGGGCACCACCCGCGACTACCTCGACATCCGCGTGACCCGCGAGGGCGCTGACTTCGTCTTCGTGGACACCGCGGGCATCCGGCGCAAGGCGCGCATCGACGACGCCCTGGAAAAGGAAAGCGTCATGCGCTCCATCAAGAACATCGAGATGTCCCACGTGTGCCTGCTCCTGGTGGACCCGGCCGAAGGGGTCACGGAGCAGGACAAGCGCATCTGCCGCATCATGACCGACCGGGGCAGGGCCTTCGCCCTCATCGTGAACAAGAGCGACCTCATCGAGCCGGGCAGCCGCGTGGCGATACGGGAGGCAGTCAAGCACGAGCTCAAGTTCCTCCCGGACGTGAAGGTCCTCTTCGTCTCGGCGCTCACGGGCCGGGACGTGGGGAGGATCTTCCCCATCGTCGAAGACCTCTTCGCCAAGACCACCATGGAGGCGCCCACGCCGAAGATCAACCGCATTCTCGAGGCCATCGCCAAATCGAACCTGCCGCCCATCGCCAAGGGCAGGCCGCTCAAGTTCTACTACATCAACCAGGTGGGCACGGTGCCCCCGCAGTTCAGGGTCGTCACGAACGTTCCGGGGGACATCCCGGAGAACTACCACCGGTTCCTGGTGAACACCCTCAAGAAGGAGCTCTCCCTCGAGGGCGTTCCCATCAAGCTCAGGTTTGCCGCACGGTAGGGGCCTGCCGGCGCACCCCTCCCTGAAGCCCCTTTCCCTCGGGTTTGTCCCCGCACGTGCATCGTTCTGGCAAGAAATATTTTTTATCGTTGACAGGGGGGCTCGGGTATGTTTCTATAAATAGAAACATACTGCGCAAAGGGGCCACCCCGGCTGCCAGAGATGAAGATGGAAGGAGGAACACCATGTCTTTCAAGGTTTTATTGAACGAGGACGAGATGCCGCGCCAGTGGTACAATATCGCCGCGGACCTGCCCACACCCATGCAGCCGCCCCTGGGGCCCGACGGCAACCCGGTGAAGGCTGAAGACCTCGCCCCCGTTTTCCCCATGAACATCATCGAGCAGGAAGTGAGCCAGGAGCGGTGGATCGACATACCGGAGGAAGTCCTCCAGAAGCTCTGCATGTGGCGCCCCTCCCCGCTGCGCCGGGCCGTGAACCTCGAGAAGGCCCTGGGCACGCCTGCGAAGATCTACTACAAGGACGAGGGCGTGTCGCCCGCGGGCAGCCACAAGCCCAACTCGGCCGTGCCCCAGGCGTACTACAACAAGCAGTTCGGCATCGAGAAGATCACCACCGAGACCGGCGCGGGCCAGTGGGGCAGCGCGCTTGCCTTTGCCTGCGCCCTCTTCGGCATCCAGTGCAAGGTCTACATGGTGAGGATCTCCTTCGACCAGAAGCCCTTCCGGAAGATGATGATGAACGTCTGGGGGGCCGACTGCGTGGCAAGCCCGAGCACCCAGACCCAGGCGGGCAGGGACGTCCTGGCGAAGCACCCGGACACCCCCGGGAGCCTGGGCATCGCCATTTCCGAGGCGGTCGAGGAGGCGGTGAGCGACCCCAGAGGCAAGACCCGCTATGCCCTGGGCAGCGTGCTCAACCACGTCCTGCTCCACCAGACCATCATCGGGCTCGAGGCAAAGAAGCAGCTCCAGAAGGTCGGCATCGGCAAGCCAGACATCGTCATCGGCTGCGCAGGCGGCGGGAGCAACTTCGCGGGCATCGCGTTCCCCTTCATGCTCGACAAGATCAACGGCGCGGACATCGAGATCTACCCGGTCGAGCCCACCTCCTGCCCGACGCTGACGCGCGCGCCCTTCGCCTACGACCACGGCGACGTGGCCAGGATGACGCCGCTCCTTCCCATGTACACCCTGGGCCGCGAGTTCGTGTCGCCGCCCATCCACGCGGGCGGGCTGCGCTACCACGGCATGGCGCCGCTGGTGAGCCAGACCGTGGTGGAAGGCCTGGCAACGCCGAAGGCCTTCGACCAGCTCCACTGCTACGAGAGCGCCCTGCTCTGGGCCAGGACCGAGGGCTTCATCCCCGCCCCCGAAACCTCCCACGCCATCGCCTGCGCCATCGAGGAGGCCAAGAAGGCCAAGGAGGAGGGCAGGGAAAAGACCATCCTGTTCAGCTGGAGCGGCCACGGCCTCATGGACCTCGTGGGCTACGCCAAGTTCATGGAAGGCCAGCTCATTGATTTCCCGCTGCCCGAGGAGGACCTCCGGGAATCCCTCAAGTCCCTCGAGGGCCTGCCGAAGCCCGTAGCGGCGAAGTCGGGCAAATGGTAGAAGCGAAGTCTCACGGGCAAGTAACGCTCTGGACCGGGTGCCCTCCTCCGGGGTGCCCGGTTGTGTTTCTTTGAACCGCCGTTGGGGGTCCTGCACGTTCGGAGCCAGATGGAATGAGGTGCGATTCAAAGAATTTGTTGCCGGATCAATAATTTGGCAGACATCCGCCGTGCAGGTTTCTCGTAAGCCTATCTGATCGATACGCTTAACAACTGCGCTATCCACACGTACAGCTTAGGATGAATGACCGCAGGGCCTATCGCCACGACAACAGTGGGGATAAAGAGGTTATAGATAGCAATCTTTTTGAATGAATGCCCCTGGTGGGCCGATGCGTACTCCTTCATGGACAGTGCAACGCCGAGAAACGACAGTCCCGCCATCCTCGTGATGTCGCAATCAACAATAAGGGTAGAAAGAGCGCACAGGATGAACAGGAGTATCATCCACCGGTCCCTGCCTTCAGCTACACACTGGAATGGATAATACCACGCCAGCTTGAATGCTGAGAATGTCCCCACCAGGAACCACGGCAAGCCGTGCCGCACCGTCCATTTAATCCACTCCCATCCTGTGTATATTCGCCAATCGTTCCATGCGCTCACCCCGATGGACGCGGTGTAGAGCCTCCACGCTTCCAGCGGAAGAACCGATGCGCAGAGCAAGGCGAGTGACGGGATGATGCCGTTGCCTGACTCCCTTATATGCAGGAAGGTGAGTGGCACGCCTACAAAGAAACCCAAGGGGTGGTTGAGAAGGCTCAACGCATATAAAACGTACCACCACCGGCTCTTGATCACTATCAGGCACGCCATGAGCAGGCTGAATGTGGTGAGGTCCACGAGGCCGGCCCAGTGAATGCTCATGTAAACGGCTGATGAGCATATTAACAGAAGAGACATCCATACGTCACCGAAATACCACAATGTCAGGGATATGAAAATTATGCAGAGGGGAATGGTGATCAATGGGAAGAGGTCGCCGCGAAGGCCTATGGCATGGGCGATGAGCGGGGTGAGGACGCGGTGCTGATTCGCCCCGAAATCGGAGAAAGGCGAGACGCTTTGCAGCTGTGAAACCCGACTCATATCGAGGCCAACGGTGAGCGTGCCGTCGAACCAGAACCAGGCAAAGGCCGTTAGCGCGACAGCTGTTACCAGGTGCTTTATAAGGTTAGTCAAATTATTGTCCGCCATCCTTTTCAAAATCTCCAAGTAAAACTTTATAATGAAAACATCCTGGAATTCAAACAAGTATTCTTTTAAGGAGGCGTTTTGTGGAGGCAGTTTTGTTGCAAAAGTGATTTATAGGTGAAAAATGCTTCCCTGATCTTCACAATGATTATCACAATCCTCGGAGATTGCGTCCATGAGCCAATCCATAGATGAAGAGAAAACCACCCGTTGTACCATGCCGGGGCATCTGACTTGTTTTATTGCCTGAATATTCACTCTCTCTGGGGGTGCGGCGGAGGGAGAGCCTCTTCTACCCAACATCGAGCTCCTCTCGCCCTCTCCCTGTGTGTGGGGCGGGTGGTCGAGCTATGGGGCAGCATTGAGTTCGCCTCACTCTCCCCCGTGTGTGGCCGGGGCGTCACAGGGATTGACAATCCTGTAGATGAGAGTTACACAATGTACATAAAGTACATGAAGTACAAAAGGGGAGAAGAGATGATCCGCATGGCGACCAGTGACTTGAGAAAGGACACCGCCGACACACTCAACAAGGTGGCGTACGGCGGCGAAAGGATCGCACTGCAGCGCAGGGGAAAGGACGTTGCCGTGATCGTGTCTGTCGAGGATTACGAGCTGCTGAAATCCATCGAGGACAGGGCCGACCTGGAGACGATCCGGAAGATCAAGGATGAGCCGGGCGAAGACGTGCCCTGGGACGATCTCAAGCGTGAGCTCGGCCTGTGATGGCGTACACGATAAGATTCAGCGCGCACGCCGCCCGGGTGTTCCGCAAGCTTGAACGCCCGGTCCAGGCTCGTTTGTACGAGGCGATAGAGCCGCTCAGGGAAAACCCGAGGCCTCGTGAGTCTGAAAAGCTCAAAGGTTCGGATTGTGCCTGCCGGTTCAGGGTAGGGGACTACCGGATACTCTACGAAATCATCGAGGGCGCGCTGGTCGTGTACGTCATAATGGCCAGGCACAGGAGAGAGGTGTACCGACGGTGAGCCAATCAACAGACGATGAAAAAACAACCCGTTGTGCCATGCTGGGGCACCCGGTGCCCTTTTCCTACTGCACCCAGTGCAGCGACTCCTTTCCCTGCAGGAAGATCGTGGACTGCTGGTCGCACCAGATGGACGTCAAGGGGTTCCTGCAGTCGAGGTACACCCCCGAAGAGGTCGAACACATCCTCGCCCCGCCCAAGCCCAAGATGCTCCAGCTCGTCGAGCTTATCCGGAAGGCTTCCGCCCGGAAGGATTAGTTGAAGTTCGCGATGACGCTCAGGTTGTCGTAGATGTCCTGCGGGGCGAGGCCCGCGAGGTCGAGGCTTTCCTGCAGGCTCGACGCGTCGAGCCTCTCCAGTTCCAGGCCCGAGAGGAACTTCCCCGTGAAGAGGTCCGCCAGGTACACGAGGTTCACCATCCCCCGGTTGTTCTGCGCGGTCAAGGGCGCGTGGTGGAAGAGGATGACGTCCTCGAGGATGTCCGGGAGGTTCCAGTTCTCGCAGAGCATGAGCCCCGCCTGGCAGTGGTCGAAGCCCATGATCTTCTGCTCGAGCTGGCAGGAGTCCATGCCCTGCTCCATGATCATCCGGTAGAAGAGGGGCTGGACGTCCGCGATGAACTGGTCGAGCACCACCTTCCCGATGTCGTGGAGCAGGCCCGCGGTGTAGGCCACGTCAGGGTTCGTCCTGCCGGTCCGTGCGGCCAGGGCCTTGCTCAGTCGGGCCGTTGCCAGCGCGTGGTGGAACATTCCCCCCCGGCACAGGGAGTAGCCACGCTCGGAGGTCTGGTAGATGCCCTCCACCTGCGCCGTGATCATCATCTGGAGGAGCATTTTGCTGCCCAGGTAGAGGATGGCGTGGTCGATGGAGGCGATCTTCCGGGAGGGGGCGATGTACGCCGAGTTGCAGAGTCTGAGGATCTTGGCGCTCAGCACCTGGTCCTTGCGGACCTCGTCGGCGATGGCCCCGATGTCCGCCCCGTCGTCGGAGAGCATGTTCGCGATGTTGAAGGTTATCTGGGGAACGGGGACGAGCTTCTCGATGGTCTCGAGGATGTCGGCCTCCCCGAGCTGGCCTTTTTTCGAGGGGGTCTCCGGCCTCTCCAGCAGGACGGGCTCGATCTCGGCTTCGCCCGTGTCGATCCTGAACGTGAGGCAGAAGGGGTTCACCCCGCCGGCCTCCATCATCCCGATGGCGATGCCGTTTTCCTTCATGAGGTCCAGCGTGATCTCCAGCGTCCGGTGGCCGATGTTGATCTCCCGGTCGTGGGGGGAGAGGGCGTCGACGAGCGCCCCGCCGGCGATGGAGGCGGACATGTTCTCCGGGCAGGCCCCCAGCTCCTTCATGGCCTCGATGAACAGGGGCACGCCCGTGCGGGCGTAGTGGGTCCGGTGGAAGTCAGGCACGTCGCAGACAGGCTCCGGCAGGAGGATGTGGAGCATCCCGCCCAGCTTCGCCTTTTCATCGTAGAGCGCCAGGCCGACGCAGGAGGCGAGGTAGGCCTTGAGGGTGCCGTGTTTCCCCGTGACCATGCCCCCGGTGGGCACGACCGTTGTCATAAGAGGACCTCCCTGCTCGTTCCCGGGAAGAGAACCCGTCCAGTTTTACGATGTCAGGGGAGAGAAGGCGCTTCCTTCTTTCCCGCACATGATGCGGATAATCATTCTTACTGCATATCCGTTTATCATGCCGGTGATTATCGACACAAGGAGAAAAACGGGCAGGAGCCGCACGAGGGAGGCGTGGGCGATGATGACCGAGGCCAGGGCGAGCTGGGCCGCGGAGTGCGCCGCTGCGCCGGCCACGCTGATCCCGACGGGTGAGAAGAGGCGCCGGGGCATGGCCCACATGACGAGCGCGGCCGTGACCCCCCCGCACAGGGAGAGCGCGAACCCGGGCGAGAAGATGCCGCCCGACAGGAGCGACCCGACCGCCACCCGACAGACCACCACCACGAGGCCCCAGCCGCCCCCGAAGAAGTAGATGGTGCAGAGCGTGATGATGTTGGCCAGGCCGAACCTGAGGAACGGGGCAGGGTGGGGGACGAGGGACTCGGCCCAGTGCAGGGCCACGGCCAGGGCGATGAAGAGCGCGAGGGTCGCGATGCGGGCGTTCCCGGCCGGCGTGTTTGCGGGCACGGGCGCCGCCTTCACCGGGTCACGGCCAGGAATAGAACCCTCCCCGGTTTTCCCCGGCGCGCCGGTACACGACGACCGTGGGGTCCTTCGCCCCGGCGAGTGCCTCGATCTTTTTCAGGGCTTCCTCGTAGTATCCCACCTCGTCGACGAGGTGGAGGCTCTTGCCCTGCGTCGCGGTGAGCACCCTGCCGTCGCGGATGACGGCGAGGTCTTCCCCGGTGACCGGCCGTACGCTTTTGACCCGTTCGATGAAGTTCGCGGAGAACTCCATGATGATGCCGTTGAGGAGCGCTTCTTCCTCCTTCGTCATATCGCGCAGCGGGGTGCCCGCGTCCTTGAGCTTCCCGGACTTGACCGTCTGGTTCGCCACGCCCAGCTTGTCCATAAGGCCGCCCAGGCTGATGGACGGCATGAGCACGCCCACGTTCCCCACCACGGAGGAAGGCGCCGCCACGATGTAGTCGGATGCGAGGGCGGTCATGTACCCTCCGGAGGTACCCCGGTCGACGATGCAGGCCACGACGGGGACCTTCTGCTCTTTCCTGTACTCGGTGATCTTCCGGAAGATGAGGTCGGACGCGGTGTAGCCGCCGCCGGGCGAGTCGATCTTCAGGATGAGGCCCCTGATCTTTTCGTCCTTCCTGGCCTGGTCGAGCACGTTCTCCAGGCGTTCGAAGGTGCCCTGCTTCGGCATGAGCGAGCTGTGGTTGTCCGTGGTCCGGATGAGGCCCAAGATCTCCACCACGAGGACCTTGTCCTTCGACCCCTCGTGGATGACCCGCTCCTCGAAAGGCTGCAGCCGGGTCATGCTGCCGAGGTCGAGGTTCACGAAGGCGCAGCCGCCGCACGCAAGGGACAGGAGGATGCAGGCAAGCACCCCGGGTTTCATTTTCCGCATGTTCCCCCTCCTTTCATAAGGCAGTGAAGGCCGTTTGCCAGCGCCGCCGGAACTCCAGGGCAGCGGGGTTGGAGCGCCGGCGACCCCCAGTCTCCGCTTCATGCCTGGTTCCGCCGCCGGATCTCCAGGTCAGCGGGGACCGGGCGTCAGCTCCCCCCGATCTCGCCTCCCACGGTGATGTCCGGGATGAGCAGGGTGGGCTGGGCGTCCGCCACGGGCGCACCCTGGCCGTCCTTGCCGCAGGTGCCGATGCCGAAGCCCAGGTCGCTGCCCACGAGGTCGATGGACATGAGGACCTTCGGGCCGTTGCCGATGAGGGTGGCGCCCCGGATGGGCTCGCCCACCCGGCCGCCCTCGATGAGGTAGCCCTCGGCTATGTTGAACACGAAGTCGCCGTTGACCGTGTTCACCTGGCCCCCGCCCATCTTTCTGACGAACACGCCCCTGTCCACCCTGGATACGACCTCTTCGGGCGCCATGGCCCCGGGCAGGATGAGGGTGTTGGTCATGCGGGGGATGGGCCTGTTCCGGAAGGACTCCCTCCGGCCGTTGCCGCTCAGGGGGAGGCCGAACTTCAGGGAGGTGACGAAGTCCGTGAGGTAGGTCTTGAGGATGCCCTTGTCCACGAGGACGGTCCGTTCGGTGGGGCTCCCCTCGTCGTCGTACCCCATGCTTCCCCGCAGCCCCGGCAGCGTGCCGTCGTCGACCACCGTAATGGCGTCGGTGGCCACCCGGGTCCCGATGAGGCCCGAGTACACCGACAGGCCCTCTCCCGCGAGGTCCGCCTCCAGGCCGTGGCCGATGGCCTCGTGCACCATGGTGCCGCCCGCCTCGCTGGAGAGCACGACGGGCATGGAGCCGGCGGGCGCCTTCCGGGCGCGGACCGTCTGGAGCGCCCTGGCCAGTGCCCGCCCGGCCACCGCCTCGGGGGGGTCTTCGTCCAGGAGCTCGAAGCCGCGGGCGCCCCCCACGGGCTCGTAGCCCGTCTCCACGAGGGAGTCCCCCTTCACGACGCCTTGGACCACGAAGATGAGGGAGTCCCGCCGGTCCTCCACGAGGAAGCCCTTCGAGTTGGCGATCACCACGTGCCGGACGCCGTCGCCGTACATGACCCTCGCCTGGATCACCGAAGGGTCGTGGCCCCAGGCGGCCTTCTCGGCCCGGGCCACGGCGTCGATCTTTCTCGCGGGGTCGACGCCCAGCGGGTCCGTTCCGAGGAGGTTCATCGACCTCGGCGCCTTCTTCTCGAGGCGCAGGGCCCCGTCGAAGGCGCCCTTTCTCACCGCGGACGCCACCGTGTCGGCAAGCTCGTTCAGGGAGGAGAAGTCGTTCGTGTAGGCGTAGGCCTGCCGGTCGCCCACGACCACGCGCAGGCCGGCGCCGCTCTCTTCGCTCTCCAGGTACTTCTCGATCCTTTTGGCCTCGGACGAGACCGACGTCCCCCTGCGGTGCTCCACGAAGAGCTCCGAGAAGTCCCCGCCGTTTCTGAGCGCCCGTTTGAGCAGGCCCTCGTAGTCGATGTCGCGCCCGGTCATTTCCATGACTTCACCTCCCTGGCCGTTTCCCGCTTCACGTCCCGCTCCTTGATGACCTCCTTCTTCCGGAACTCCTTGCGGCCCTTGGCGAGGCCGATCTCCACCTTGACGAGGTGGCCCTTCAGGTAGATGCTCAAGGGGACGAGCGTCAGGCCCTTTTCCTTGACCTTGCCCGAGAGCCGGGCGATCTCGCGCTTGTGGAGCAGGAGCTTGCGCCTGCGCTCGGGCTCCGCGTTGAAGATCGAGGCCTGGGTGTAGGGGCTGATGTGCAGGTTGTTGATGTACGCCTCGCTGCCGGTTATCTGGGCGTAGCTGTCCTTGATGCTGCCGCCGCCGTTCCGCAGGGACTTCACCTCGGGGCCCTCGAGGATGATGCCTGCCTCCACCGTCTCGAGGATGTCGTAGGAGTGCCGGGCCTTCTTGTTCAGGCAGAGCGTGCGCTTCGCGTCACTTTTCACGGAGCACCTCGACGATGTGCGGCTGCTTGATCCTTTTGCCCATGTACCTGACAATAACGAGGCTCGCGAGAAAGGCCAGGAGGGCGCACAAGGCCTGGGCGGCGGCGTCTGCCGTCAGCGCCCGGGCGGCGAAGAGGCCCGCGATGACCGCGGCCAGGGGGACGAGGAAGGCCGAGGCCGAGGCCTTCAGGACCGAGCCTTCCATGGCGACGCGGACCGTGTCGCCCACGCTCACGGCAAGGGGCGGCCTCGGCAGCGTGAGGTCCAGGCGCTTCTTCACGAACCCGTGGCAGACGTCCATGGACTGGCAGCCCTGGCAGGCCATGGTGCGCTCGATGGTCACTTCCACGCCTGCCTCCGAGATCCCCCGGACGGTTCCGCACACGCGTTCCATGGTCACAGGAGGCCGCAGATCTCTGGGGACTTCTCCAGGATCTCGTTGCTGATGAACTCGTAGATCTCCCGGGCCGTCTTGATCTGGAAGACGTAGTCCACGACCTGCCGGCATTTCTCGAGGTTGATGTTCCTGGACATCTCCTTGACGTGGGAGATGGCGAAGGTGTTCGTGGAGAGGATGTCGATGCCCATGCCCAGGAGAATGGGCGTGTAGATGATCCGGCCCGCCATCTCGCCGCACATGGAGACCGTGATCCCGGAGTTGTGGGCCGAGTCCACGGTGTGCTTGATGAGCCTGAGCACCGCGGGGTGCAGGGGCTCGTAGAGGTAGTTCACGTACTCGTTCCGCCGGTCGATGGCCAGTGAGTACTGGATGAGGTCGTTGGTGCCGATGCTGAAGAAGTCCGCCTCGGTGGCGAGGATGTCCGCGATGACCGCCGCCGAGGGCACCTCGATCATGATGCCCACGGGGATGTTCTCGTCGAAGGGGACGCCTTCCTTCCTCAGGTCGACCTTCGTCTCCTCGAGGATGTCCTTGGCCCGCAGGAGCTCCTCCATGCCCGAGATCATGGGGAACATGATGGAGGTGTTGCCGTAGTGGCTCGCCCGGAGGATGCCCCGGAGCTGGGTCTTGAAGATGTCCACCTCCCGCAGGCAGAGCCGGATGGCCCGCAGGCCCATGACCGGGTTCATCTCGTTCTTGAGCTCGCCCAGGGACGAGTAGAACTTGTCGCCGCCCAGGTCGAGCGTCCTGATCACGGTGTTGTAGGGCGACACCGCCTCCACCACGGCCCTGTAGGCCTCGAAGTGCTCGTCCTCCAGCGGGATGCGGTTCCGGTTTATGTAGAGGAACTCGGTGCGGTAGAGCCCGATGCCTTCGGCCCCGTGGTCGAGGACCGTGCGGACCTCCTCCTTGAACTCGAGGTTGCCTTTCACCTTGACGTATTTTCCGTCGAGGGTGATGGCCGGCACCTTTGCCTTTTCCTTGAGCTGGAGCTCGAGGGTGAGGTAGGAGCGCGCCCGCTGCTCGTACTCGGAGACCTGCGACTCGGAGGGGTTCACGATAACTATCCCGGAGATGCCGTCGAGGATGACCTTGTCCCCGGGGCTGATGACGGACGATGCCTTCTCGAGGCCCACGACGGCGGGCATCTCCAGGGAGTGGGCGATGATGGAGGTGTGTGAGGTGACGCCGCCCACGTCCGTGGCGAAGCCCAGCACCTTGTCCCTGTTGAGCATGGCCGTGTCCGCGGGC
>JAKLDU010000170.1 GCA_022703355.1 Deltaproteobacteria bacterium
CTGCGTGTGGCTGTGGCCGTCCACGATGAGGTCGATGCCGGGCACCTTCGCGGCCAGGGCGCGGGAGCCCTCCGCGGCGTTCTCGTAGACGCCGAGGTGGGTCAGGGCTATGACGACCTGGCACTTCCGCTTGCCGCGGAGCTCGGCGACCATGGCCTTCGCGGTCTCCACTTCGTCGGCGAAGACCAGGTCCCTGACGACCTCGGGGCCGCCGATGGTCGCGGTCTCGCGGGTCGTGAGGCCGAAGACGCCGACGCGGACGCCCTGGAATTCCTTCACGACATAGGCGGCGTCGGCGACGAGCTTCCCGTCCTTGGTCTTCGCGTTGGCGGAGAGGAGGGGGAACTCGGCGAGCGCCTTCTGCCCCTCCAGGATCTCCCGGCTGTTGTCGAACTCGTGGTTGCCCAGGGCGACGGCGTCGTAGCCGATGAGGTTGAAGCCGACGATGTCCGGCTCGGCCTTGAAGAAGTTGGACTCGGGGCGGCCCGTGTTGAAGTCGCCCGCGTCCAGGACCAGGACGTTCTCGAATTCGGCCCTGGTCCGGCCCACGAGGGTGGTGATGGCGGGAAGGCCGGAGACCTCCGGCACGCCGTGGTCGGCGAAGGGCAGGGGATGTCCGTGCGTGTCGTTCGTGTGGAGGACGGCGATCTGGACCTCGCCGCCTGCGGGCGCCTTGGGGCCGCCGGCGCAGCCCAGGACGAGCGCGGCCGCGAGGCCGAGCAGGGCCGCCTTGAGTAGTTTTTTCACGTGATACCTCCTGGCG
>JAKLDU010000171.1 GCA_022703355.1 Deltaproteobacteria bacterium
TCCCCGGCCTGCGGCGCTCTCTTTTCCCGGAGCGTTCGGCGGCCTTTCGCTTCAGCACCGGCACCACGGCGAGCGCATAGGCCGCGGTAAGCAGGAAAAAAGCCCCCATCACCGCCGCGACCCAGTAGTTCTCGAAGAGGACATTTCCGGCGAAATCGCGGCTGGTATCCGCGAAAATACCGAGGAGCAGGCCCGTAAAAACGACCGCGGTAAAGACCGGGATGACGTATCCGAACGGGATCTTAAATGAGCGCTCGCTTTCAGGTCGTTTCCGGCGAAGGCGGATTACGCACAGGGCCATGACCACGTAGATGAAGCACTCCAGCGCCGCCGCCATCAGAATGATAAACAGGTAGAGCCCCGTAAAAAAGGTGACGACGCTCACCGCCACCGCGAAGAGCGCGAGCGCAAGAATCGCCACCCGCGGCGAAGCGTGATCGGGGTGCAGCGAGGTGAACATCCGGGGCAGCACGTTGTCGCGACCCATGGCGTAGGCGAAGCGCGAGGTGTTGAGCAGCCCCGAATTAAACGAGGTTACCGACGCCAGAACGCTCATGAGCACGAAGAGAATCACACCCGCGCCGCCAAAAAGGTTCCTGCCGAAAAGGATGTGCGGAATGGGGGTACCGCCGGCGAGCTGCTCCCGGGTGAGCCCCGCGTACATGGCCACCGTGAAGAGCGAATAGGTCACGGCCAGAAGGCCGATCGCAAAGAGCATCCCCCTCCCGATGAGCCGGTAATCCGTGGTCTCCTCGGCGAGC
>JAKLDU010000172.1 GCA_022703355.1 Deltaproteobacteria bacterium
ATCGTCGGTCACTCCGAGCGCCGTGCCCTCTTCGGCGAGGAAGATGCCACGGTCGGGCGCAAGGCGCTCGCCGCGCTGCAGGCTGGCTTGGTGCCGATCGTGTGCGTGGGCGAGACGCTCGCCGAGCGCGACGAGGCGCGTGCGGTCGAGGTGATCGGCCGCCAGCTCGAGGCGGTGCGCGAGGTGCTCGGCGCCGCGGCGATGGGTGCGGTGGTGCTAGCCTACGAACCCGTGTGGGCGATCGGCACCGGGCGCTCCGCGAGCGTGGCGCAGGTGGCCGAGGTGCATGCTGCGATCCGCGCGTGGCTGAAGGTACACGGCGTGGCGGCGGGTGGCGTCCGCATCCTCTACGGCGGCAGCGTCAAGCCCGACAACGCAGCGACGCTGTTCGCCCAACCCGATATCGACGGCGGCCTGATCGGCGGCGCGTCGCTGAACGCGGCCGACTTCGCCGCGATCTGCCGCGCCGCAGGCTGATGCGCCTTCGCGAACGAACCACCACCACATGACCATGCAGATCTGGAGCACGATCCTTCACGCCGTTCAACTGCTGACCGCGATGGCGATGATCGGCCTGGTGCTGGTGCAGCACGGCAAGGGCGCCGACATGGGCGCTTCGTTCGGCAGCGGCGCATCGGGCAGCCTGTTCGGCGCCACCGGCAGCGCCAACTTTCTGTCGCGCTCGACGGCCGCCTGCGCAACGCTGTTCTTCGTCTGCACGCTGGCGTTGGCCTTCAT
>JAKLDU010000173.1 GCA_022703355.1 Deltaproteobacteria bacterium
CTGCCTGCTGTTCAATACGACCCGGCACTCTTACCGCGAGCTTCCGCTTCGGGTGGCCGAGTTCGGCATGGTGCATCGTCACGAGGCCAGCGGCGTCTTGCACGGCCTGTTCCGCGTCCGCCAGTTCACCCAGGACGACGCGCACATCTACTGCATGCCGTCGCAGATCGAGTCGGAGATCATCGGGGTCATCGACCTGATCTTCGAGACGTACAAATCCTTCGGATTCAGCGATTTCGCGATCGAGCTCTCGACCAAGCCGGAGAAGCACATCGGCTCCGACGAGATCTGGGAGACCGCGACCGGCGCCCTGAAGGCGGCCCTGGACCACAAGAAAATCAGCTTCCGGATCAACGAGGGCGACGGCGCCTTCTACGGCCCGAAGATCGATTTCCACGTCAAGGACTGCATCGGCCGGTCGTGGCAGGTCGGCACGATCCAGCTCGACTTCTCGATGCCGCAGCGGTTCGGGCTGACCTACGTGGATGAGGACAATACGGAAAAGACCCCGGTCATGATCCATCGGGCTGTCCTGGGCTCGCTGGAGCGGTTCATGGGGATCGTGATCGAGCAGTACGCGGGCGCGCTGCCGCTGTGGCTGTCTCCCGAGCAGGTCCGCGTCATGACGATCAGCGAGAAGAGCAACGAGTACGCCGCGAAGGTCCAGGAGAGGCTCTGCGGAGCCGATCTCCGCTGCGGCGTCGATCTGTCCGACGAAAAGATCGGGGCCAAGA
>JAKLDU010000174.1 GCA_022703355.1 Deltaproteobacteria bacterium
ACAACGGCACACCCAAAAAAGTGCATACAATTGTCGTCTCCACCCAGCACGATGACTTCGACAAGGATGAGAAAAAGATGCTGGAGACAATCAAGAAAGATGTAATCAACATCCTGGTTCCCAGGGTTAAAGCGCAGTTCGGCAAGGAGGTACAACAACTTTTTGACGGTAAGATCAAATACCATGTCAACCCCACCGGCAAGTTCGTAATCGGCGGGCCTCACGGCGACAGCGGCCTTACGGGACGCAAGATCATCGTCGACACATACGGCGGACGCGGTGCACACGGCGGAGGCGCTTTCTCGGGCAAGGACCCCTCTAAGGTCGACCGCTCTGCAGCCTATGCAGTACGTCACATTGCCAAGAACATGGTTGCCGCCGGTGTCGCCCGCGAGATGCTCGTACAGGTATCCTACGCCATCGGCGTGGCTGAGCCTGTTGGCATCTTCGTAAACACCTTCGGCACATCGAAGGTGAAGCAGAGCGACGGGGAGATCGCTAAGATCATCGGGAAGATGTTTGATCTTCGCCCTGCGATGATAGAGAAGGAGTACGGACTGCGCAAGCCGATCTACCTTGAAACGGCTGCTTACGGCCACATGGGACGCAAGCCGCAGACCGTGGAGAAGACGTTCAGGTCAGCCAATGGCAAGCCGGACAAGAAGGTAAAGGTTGATCTCTTCAAGTGGGAGGAGCTCAACAAGGTCAGCG
>JAKLDU010000175.1 GCA_022703355.1 Deltaproteobacteria bacterium
TTTATACCATAGCGCTATCGCTATGTAACTATGACTTTTTGCCGGTTTTTTTGATGAAAAGTCCTTTCATGCGCCATGCTGTCACATTTCTCCCTCGAGATTATATCACCATCTGTCTTTAATTTCGGTTCTTCACTACTGTCCGGTTAAAAGTCGAACAAATTCAATTGGTTAGCGGCGTTGGACATGTCGTCCTGGGAGGGATCGGCCTGCAAGGCGCATGAAAGCTTGGTTTTCTCGAAGACCGAGACCGACAAGATCTGTAGGCATGTGTAGAGCGAGGCATCGAGTTGAAGCTCCTTCTTGACGATGGCGATGAGCACGTAGGTGGCCACGGCGCACCACACTTGCGTCTTCACGGCGTTCTCGCTGTTGCCCAGGAAATGCTTGATGCGCAGGTGCTGCTTGATCCACTTGAAGAACAGCTCGACCTGCCAGCGGCTCTTGTAGAGAGCGGCGATCGTCAGCGCCGGCAATGCCGTGTTGTTGGTCAGGAACACGAGCGTCTTGCCCGACTCCGGATCCTTGAAGCGGATGCGCCGCAGATGTTCGGGATACTTCCTGGCCGAGTAGTAGCCATTGAGCATGACGCGCTGGTCGCAGATGACGCCGCTGCTGCGGTCGGTGGCGGCCGAGTACACGCGCCGGGCATCCAGCGGCGACTTCGCGCGCGTGACGAAGAAGGCGCCG
>JAKLDU010000176.1:0-252 GCA_022703355.1 Deltaproteobacteria bacterium
CCTCCCGTCGAGTGAAACTCAAGAGCCGGCGCAGGCTGAAGGCACTGCGGACGGCCGGAAGTGGTACCGTCGGGGTGACAGTTGGGGTGACGGTCGAGGCAGACGGGGTTGTCTGCCCGCTGCGCGCCTGCTGCGGCTCACCGACAGCCTCCTGCAGGTGCGCGATAAAGGCGTCCTCCAGCGTGCTTGCACCGAGCGCCGCCATGATGGCCTGCGGCGTATCGCTGACCGGCACTTGGCCGGCAGGCATCA
>JAKLDU010000176.1:262-689 GCA_022703355.1 Deltaproteobacteria bacterium
GGCCTCGTTCATGAAGTGGGTGGAGATGAAAATCGTCACGCCCTCGCGTCGCGACAACTCGATCAACGCACGCCAGAATGCGTCGCGCGCCACAGGGTCCACGCCCGAGGTGGGCTCGTCGAGGATCAGCATCTCCGGGCCGTGGATCATCGCCACCGCCAGCGAAAGGCGTTGGCGATCACCCAGAGGCAATGCCTCGGGTAGTGCATCCAGGATGTCGGCGAGGTCGAAACGTTCGGCCATGGCCTGCACCCGAGACGCGATGTCGGCTTCCGGCAGGCCGTAAAGACGCGCGTGCAACACCAGGTTCTGGCGTACTGTCAGTTCGCCGTAGAGCGAAAAGCTCTGGGTCATGAAGCCGACGCGACGACGAGTGGTCAGGTCGTGAGGGTCTAGCGGCCTGCCGAACAGCAACGCCTCGCCCTCG
>JAKLDU010000177.1 GCA_022703355.1 Deltaproteobacteria bacterium
TACCGACTGAGCTAGAGGGGAATGAAAAATAAAGTGATAGATAGATAAAAAAATACCAACCTTGTGTCAATACTTTTTTGGGCTATTTTTTGGCGATTAGACATAATTTTATCTTGATAAATTGCAATTACCGGTTATGATGCCGACAAATTATGATCAGGGACCTCGATTCGCCGAGACATGGACATACAGAAAAAGATAAAAAAACTCGCCCGCGACAAAAACGCGCTCATCCTTGCGCATAATTACCAGAACCCCGAGATACAGGACATCGCGGACGAAACCGGGGATTCGCTGGAGCTCGCCCGGATAGCTGCGAAGAACTCGGCCGACATCATCGTGTTCTGCGGGGTCCACTTCATGGCCGAATCGGCCGCGATACTGAGTCCGCAGAAGAAAGTGCTCCTTCCCGAACCCGCTGCCGGGTGCCCCATGGCCGACATGGCGGAGCCCGAAGATGTCGTGGAGCTCAAGGCCCGGCATCCGGAATCGAAGGTCGTGTCCTACATCAACACCACCGCAGCGGTCAAGGCCGTTTCAGACGTCATCTGCACCTCGTCGAATGCGGTAAAAATCGTCGAAAAGATAGACGCCGATACCGTGATTTTCGTACCTGACAAAAACCTCGCGAGCTGGGTGCAGCGCCACACATCGAAAAAAATCATCCCGTGGAACGGGTTCTG
>JAKLDU010000178.1 GCA_022703355.1 Deltaproteobacteria bacterium
CTTGAATTCCTCTGGGGCAAGCAGATCCCTTACATTGTGATTACGGCAATAACCTTCATCATTCTTCTCGGGGTAATCAGATTCCTGTTCAACATCCCCTTTAAGGGCAGTTTCCCCGCCCTCATTATCGGGGCGTTGCTCTATATCCTTGCGAGCACCGGTCTCGGCCTGCTCATCTCAACCTTCACCAAGACCCAGATCGCTTCTCTCCTTGCTGCCTTTGTGCTGACCGTGATACCGAGTTTTACGTTTTCAGGTCTTACCACTCCGGTCTCTTCGCTGATAGGTGGAGCAAAGTTCATGTCATCGGTTTTTCCGGCACGCTATTTCCTGAACATCAGCGTGGGTACCTTCACCAAGGGTATCGGTTTTTCAGAGTTGGTGTGGAACTTTGTTTTCTTAATCATTATCTATACAACCATGCAGGCCATGACGGTCTTCTTACTGAAAAAGCAGGATACATAGGATGATTAGAAAACTCTGGCATATCTACCGGTTGGGTTTAAAGGAACTGATCAGCTTCCGTTATGACTATATCCTGATTGCCCTGGTCATCTATTCCTTTACCATCATGGTCATTGTCACGGCAAAGGGTACCGGCCTGGAGGTGCGTAACGCCCCCGTGGCGTATGTTGACGAAGATCAGTCCACCCTTTCCGCCCGAATCATCGATGCTGTTAA
>JAKLDU010000179.1 GCA_022703355.1 Deltaproteobacteria bacterium
ATGTTCATGTACTACATCGTGAGCGAGGGGCTGGTGAAGCAGGACTTCATCGACACGCGCACCGAGGGCTGGGCCGACTTCAGGAAGGAGCTGCTTGCCGTGGACATCGCCGCCATGGAGCGCGAGACGGGCGTGGACCGCAACCTGGTGCGCGAGGCCGCCATGGCCTACGCGAAGAGCCCCGCCGCCATGAGCTTCCACGGCCTGGGCGTGACCGAGCATGCGCAGGGCTCGACCATGGTCATCGGCATCGCCAACCTGGCGATGGCCTGCGGCATGGTCGGGCGCGAAGGCGTGGGCGTGAACCCGCTGCGCGGCCAGAACAACGTGCAGGGCAGCTGCGACATGGGCAGCTTCCCGCACGAGCTGCCGGGCTACCGCCACATCTCCGACACCACCGTGCGCGCCCAGTTCGAGGCCGCCTGGGGCGTGGACCTGAGCCCCGAGCCGGGCCTGCGCATCCCCAACATGTTCGAGGCCGCGCTGGGCGGCAGCTTCAAGGGGCTGTACTGCCAGGGCGAGGACATCGTGCAGTCCGACCCGGACACGCAGCACGTCGCGCATGCGTTGTCCTCCATGGAATGCATCGTCGTGCAGGACCTGTTCCTGAACGAAACCGCCAAGTTCGCGCATGTGTTCCTGCCCGGATCAAGCTTCCTCGAAAAGAACGGCACCTTC
>JAKLDU010000018.1 GCA_022703355.1 Deltaproteobacteria bacterium
TTGCAGTCGAGGACCCGCAGGGGATTCTTGCGCATCCTGCGGGAGCAGTCCTCGCAGAGGCTGCCCGCCCTGCCTTCAAGGAACCCCTCGAGGGTCTTCTTGAAGGCTGCCCGGCAGTCCTCGCACCCCAGGGAGTTCACCTCCATGGCCACGCCCTCGAGCCCCAGGGAAGCGGCGAGATCGTAGGCGAGCTTCAGGGTTTCGGCGTCGGAGAAGGGGGAGTCCTCCCCCAGGCGCTCGGCGTTGATCTGGTGGAACTGGCGGTACCTGCCCTTTTGAGGCCGCTCGTAGCGGAACATGGGCCCGATGCTGTAGACCTTCCGGACCGGGTCCTCGCCCAGGAGCCCGTGCTCGATGACCGCCCGGAGCACGGAGGCCGTCGCCTCGGGCCTGAGGGTGAGGGACTCGCCGCCCTTGTCGGTGAAGGTGTACATCTGCTTCTCCACCACGTCGGTCTCGTCGCCGATGCCGCGGAGGAAGAGCTCGGTCTTTTCCATGACCGGTGACCTCAGCTCCTCGAAACCGTACAGGCCGAATATTTTCCGCGCGGTCTCTTCGACGAACCTCCACGTGCGAACCTCCTTCGGGAGGATGTCGTTCATGCCGCGTATCGCTTTTATCTCCACCTCGCTGCCTCCGGAAAAACGGACTTTTATCGTACTCTGCCCGGGGCTGTCAACGCCTGCCGGGCATGCCCTACAGCCCCCGCTGCCACTCGGGCCGGAGCAACCCCGACCTGTCGTCCTTGAGGGCCTTGTCGATGAGCGAAAGGATCTTCTCCTTGTCCCCGGGGAGCGTGCCCCTCAGCGGCAGGTAGTTCGAGGCGTGCTCGGAGCCGAACTTGGCGTTCGTCACCTCGAGGTCCTCGATGAACCACCTGAGCTCCTGGAGCGACTCCATCTTGTTCAGGAGCTTGAAGTTCCCGCCCATGAGCTTCTTCTCGTAGACCTCCTCGTAGGGGCCCAGCATGAGGGTGAGCGTGGCGAGGAACTGCGGGTCGATGGCGTTGGACACCTTCGCCGAGTCCTTGGCGTGAGCGTAGCTTCCCTCGACGCCGCCCAGGCCCAGGATAATGAAGGTGGACATGCGCAGACCCGCTTCGATGGCCTTTCTGCTGCCCTCGATAATCTCCGCCGAAGAAGCGCCCTTGTGGATCTTTTTCAGGAGCTCTTCGTTGCCCGTCTCGATGCCCAGGTACAGGATGTCGAGCTTGTGGGCCTTGAGCTCCCTGAGTTCGTCGACGCTCTTCTCCATGAGGTTCGTGGGCCCGGCGTAGGTGCTCACCCGCTCCAGGTTAGGGAATCTCTCGGTGATGAGCTTGAGCACCTTGACCAGGTAGTCCGTGTCCAGGCACAGAGGATCGCCGTCGGCCAGGAACACCTTGCGGGTGTCCGGCACGTACCGGGACATCTCGTTGATGTCACGCTCGAGGTCTTCCCACGGCCGGGCCTTGAAACGCTTCCCCTTGTACATGCCGCAGAACAGGCACTTGTTCCACGAGCACCCGAGCGTCACCTGAAATATGAGCGACCTTCCCTCGGAAGGCGGTCGGTACAGCGGCATATCGTAATCCATACACCCCTCCTGTTTTCTATGATACCTGATTTCCCGGCGCAGGGCTTCATCTTCCTGGCGAGGAAGACCTGCACCCGTTTCCCTGCAGCTTCGGGGTTTCGGTTTTTGTACCGACGCACGGCGATCCCTGCCGACAGGAAAGGGCTTGTGGAAGCCCCCTTGAATAAGGTGCAGGAAGCATGGTGATTATCGGGCACGTCCCTTACGCGCTGCACGAGAGCGCTCCCTCCTCTAAACCATATCGGGCGGAAAAATTCAATCCCTATCGGATGGGGCGGGACTCACCCTTCCAGGGGTTTGTAGGGCTTGATGTCCAGGATCGGGGTGCCGTCCAGCAGATCGATGGCACCCACGTGGAGGAAGGGGAGCTCCACGCGCTCGAGCTTGAGGATGGACAGGCCGATGGGGTTGGGCCTCATGGGCGAGCAGAGGCTGAACACCCCCTTGACCCGGCCGGAGGCGCCTTTCTGAGTGAGGGTGTACCCCTGAGACAGGTGGAAGTGGAAGAGGACCACGATGCGCTCGTACTCGGAGATGCAGTCGAGGCCCTCGAGATAGGGAGGGAAGATCTCGATGGTTCCCCTGACGTCGGATATGGAGTAGAAGCGCGGTGCGTCCGCGGGCTTTTTGAGCTCGCAGTGCATCACGCCTATGGGTGTGTAGCAGATCTCCATAAGCTCACCTGCGCGTGCGCCCGGGACAGGGTCGGCGGCCGCCCGCCGGGGGCCCCGCTCAGGAGCCTTCGCCCTCCCGGTTGATGAGGTACTTCGCCACCACCGCCTTCACCGGGTAGTCCGGGGCCCTGCCCTTAAGGGACTGCTCGAGCACGGCCAGGTCCGACTCCCACAGCATGGTTCCCGGTCCCGCGATGCAGAGGGCCCCGGGCTCGAGTTCGCCGCTGAGCTTCTGGCTGGCCGGGTCATAATAATAGTAGGTGCCGGACACGCCAGTGGTGAATCCCCGCATGACCGGGGGGAGGTCCGTGGGGCTGAACCACAGCTTGACCTCGCGCTCCGCGTCGGCGGGGTTTGCAGAGGCGTGGATCATGTTGTCCACCCTGTCGCCTATGTACTGCCCGGTTTCGTCCTTCAGGGGCACGACCGTCCCCAGGGCACGGATGCAACCAGGCCTCTGGACCCGGGCATCGTGGGGGTTGGTGGGACCGCAGATGTCCCGGATGGTTTTGATGGCGTTCACGCCCTGGTATACGATGGCGATGACCCTGCGCTTCTTGGGGTTGTCGGGGTAGTGGAGGTAGCCGCGGATGTAGTCGAGCAGCGAGGGGTAGAAGAATTTGCCGAAATGCTCGGCGTAGTGCTCCTCGGCGAGCTCCAGGTTCACGGACACGACCTTGAGCCCGGCGAACCTCAGCCCCGTGTGGAACTCCGAGAACTGGGAGAGTATGTATCCGGTGAGTGAGTTCTTGAGGGCATCGGGCTTTATGAGCACCAGCGACCTCTCGATGTTCCCTGCTGACATGCACATCCTCCTTGACCGTCAAATGTGGTTCGCGACCCCGCGGGACAACCTCCCGCACGCCCTTTTCAGGGAGGCCCGCCCCGCCTTTTTCTCTAGTATAATCTCACCCGCTGGGCAACAGGATAATTGCTGTGCGCCATGGGGGGAGGGAGGCCGGCACTTTCTGCGGGACAGGTCCCGGGTCTTTCCCCCGGCGCTTTTTCCTGACACTTCCCCTGGCGAATCGTGTATAGGAACCTGAAACGGGATCTTTCGGAAGAGGTGAGGGGTGACGCTTTTTCAGGCTGTCGTGTTGGGACTCGTCCAGGGGCTCGGGGAGTTCCTCCCCATATCGAGCTCGGCGCACCTGGTGCTCGCCCCATGGCTGTTCAACTGGCCCGACCCGGGACTCACCTTCGACATCGCCCTGCACATCGGAACGCTCATCGGCGTGCTCATGTACTTCTGGAGGGATTGGGTGACGCTGGTCACAAAGGGCCTCACAAACCCCCGCAGCACCGACGGACGCCTGTTCTGGTTCCTCGCCGCGGCCAGCGTGCCCGGGGCGGCCGTGGGCTACCTGCTCGAAGACATGGCCGAGACCGTGTTCAGGAGCCCCCTCCTCATCGCCGCCATGCTCATCCTCATGGGGGTCGTGCTGCTCCTGGCCGACCGGAAGGTTTCCCACAAGACGCACGTCCGGGACATCACCTTCGCCACGAGCTTCCTCATCGGCCTTTCCCAGGCCCTGGCGATCATTCCGGGCGTTTCCCGGTCCGGGATCACCATATCGGCAGGGCTTGTCCTGGGGCTCACCCGGGAGGGGGCCGCACGGTTCTCCTTCCTGCTGTCGACGCCGATCATCTTCGGCGCGGCCCTGGTAAAGCTCCCCTTCGTGGCGTCCAACCCGGAAATGATCACGACCAGCTTCATCGTGGGCATGATCGTCTCCTGCATAACCGGGATTCTGGCCATCGGGTTCCTGCTCCGCTACGTGCAGACCAGGACCTTCCTCCCCTTCGTGATCTACCGGTTCGCCCTGGGGCTGGTCATCGTCGCCTGTGCGCTGACGCGCTGAAGCCCGCGCTCCTTCTGCACCCTCCCCGTCAGAACTTCTTCAGAAGGTAGTTCTTCAGGGCGAGGGCGTTGTTGCGCTCTTCGTTTTTCGAGGAGTACACGAAGGTGACCTGCCCGCGCTCCCCGATCTCTTTCAAGAGAAGTTCGACGGCCTCGGCGCAGCCGTCGAGCTCCCGGAAGTACTTTCCCTCGAACTCGTCCCACTTCCCGGGTTCCCGGTGGTACCAGGTGCGCAGCCCGGTGCTCGGGGCGAGGTCCTTGACCCAGAGGCTTATCCGGGCCTTCTCCCTGCTGACGCCCCGCGGCCAGAGCCGGTCCACCAGGATCCTGAACCCGTCCTCCTCCCCGGGCACTTCGTACACCCTCTTGAGCCGTATGGTCGGTAAGACCCTCCCCTGTTTTCCCCCCTCCACGACAACCCTCCGATCGTTGAGAGCCGGGCCTGTTCGTCCCCCTTCATACCGCTCTCATTCCCTTAAGAATATCCCACGTCCGCACAAAAGCAACCGGGCACATCCCCGGCCACGCCGCCCGGGGGCATTTGCCGCATGCGGGCCTGTCCCCTTTTCATGACCGGGGCCATGCATTATTATTCAGGAAAGACCAGCCATGCACCGGGAGGAACGATGCCTCAACCGCTTCATCATGTCGTGATCATCGGCGGGGGCTTCGGCGGGCTCGCCGCCGCGCGGGCGCTCCGGGACGCCCCAATCCGGGTCACCCTCGTGGACAAGCGCAACTTCCACCTCTTCCAGCCCCTGCTCTACCAGGTGGCCACGGGTCTCCTGTGCCCCTCGGAGGTCACCTCCCCCCTGCGCCACGTGCTCAAGAACCAGGAGAACGCCACCGTGCTCCTGGGCGAGGCGACGGACATCGACGTGGAGGAAAAGAAGGTCATCCTCGCCGACGGCGAACTGGGCTACGACACCCTCGTCATAGCCGCCGGCATGGTGAACCACTACCACGGCCACGAAGAATGGGAACAGTGGGCGCCGGGGCTCAAGACCATCGAGGACACCGGGCGGATCCGCCAGCGGATCTTCTCCGCCTTCGAGATCGCCGAGCGGGAGCCCGACCCGGCGCTGCGCAGGGAGTGGCTCACCTTCGTGGTGATCGGAAGCGGGGCCACGGGGATAGAGCTCTCGGGCATGATCGGCGAGATCGCGAAAAACACCCTCAGGGGCGAGTTCCGCTCGATCTTTCCGGAAGAATCGCGGGTCCTGCTCGTCGACGCCGCGGAGCGCATCCTCCCCTCCTACCCGTCCGGGCTGTCGATGCTGGCGGAGAAGTCGCTCACCGCCCTAGGCGTCGAAACGGCCACCTCTGCCCGGGTGGTGGAGGTGAACGAGCGGGGGGTCGTTCTGGAAAAGCCCGAGGGGAGATCGGTCATACGGGCACGGACCGTCGTGTGGGCCTCGGGCGTCGCGGGTTCCCCCCTGGGCGGCATCATCGCCGGAAAAACCGGGACCGTCCTGGACAGGGCAGGCAGGGTTGCCGTCGCGCCCGACCTCACCATCCCCGGCCACCCGGAGATCTTCGTCATCGGCGACCTTGCGAGTTGCCCCGGAAAGGACGGCAGTCCCCTTCCGGGCCTTGCCCCCGTGGCCACCCAGCAGGGGCGTTTCGCGGCGAAGAGCATCCGCTCCCGGCTCGAAGGCCGGCCCGCCCCGTCACGCTTCCACTATTTCGACAAGGGGACCATGGCGGTCATCGGCCGAGGGGCGGCCGTGGCGGACATCGGCAGGTGGCACTTCGGCGGGAGGTTTGCCTGGTTCCTCTGGCTCTTCATCCACCTCCTCCTGCTCATCCAGTTCCAGAACCGCCTCATCGTGCTCATCCGGTGGGCCTTCCAGTACTTTTCCTACAACCGGGGCGCGCGCAACCTCATGCTGCGGGGCACCCTGAAGCTCCCGATCACCCGTCCCGGGGAGAACGCCCGGGACGGGCAATGAGCCGGCAGGCCTTTCCGAAGGGCATGGCTCGAGGGCATTCGCTGCACTCCGCACAAGGCGGTCCATGCCCGTTCATGGCCGCCTTGCCTGAGGGATCAGAACATGAACTTGAGCCCGATGGATGCCGTCGTTCCGCCCAGCTCCAGGTCGTCGTAATAGTCCTCATCGAAGTCTTCGTTGATATCCGTGTACTTGACTTCCAGGTTGAGGGCCGCGTTCGGGCTCATCCTGATATCGGCCCCCATGAGGGCATGGACGCCCGGAGAGGTGTCATGGTCGTCATAGGAGTACCCGTCGACGTCAAACTCGTAATTGGTAAAATACAGGCCAAGCCCCGCGCCCGCGTAAACATCCAGCTGGTCCGAGAGGGGGAGGACGATCTTGGCGGTTACGGGTATGCCCAGCGTCGTCATGTACGAATCATCGAAATAGTCGTCGAAGTCGGCGTAGGTGTAATCGAGTCCGAACTCGAGAGCGAAGTTCCTGTTGACGTTGTGGCCGATGGCGCCCCCGAGGTAGTAGCCGTTGTCGAGGTAGTCGGCTTCGTCGTCGGGCATGAAGGCTCCGAACTTGAGGGCCAGGTAGTTGTCGCCCGCACGGTCTCTGCCCGAACCGTATCCCCAATGTCCCGAGTTCCTTGCCATGACGGCCGTCATGGGTGCCATGAGCATAAGAACAACCAGTATGAAAATAAGTTTTTTCATTTTTCTCTCCCTTCGTTTGTGGGCTCTGCTGCGGACCCCTCGTTCTTGTTCCTCCAGACGGTTGGGAACTGCGGGTTGTTTACAAACATGATCGCCGGCTCTCGGAGCGCATCGGGCAGGGAGCCCCCTGAAAAGGCCCGCTGCCGGTTCCCACGGGCGATGTCTACAGGAAAAGAAAATCCCGGTGTCCTCGCCCTGCCCGCAGTCCCAAAGGGAGCATGATGCGGTCCGCGGCCCCTTTCCATTCGGCAAAAAATACGGGCAGTGTTCATGACCGCGCGTTTATTTCAATTATCAGTGTTGTTATCAATATTATCAAATGATAAAAGACTGTATTATGATTCCATGAAGAGAGGAGGGTTTATGGCAAAAACGGCAGCTATCAAGAAGGATGTTAAAAAGAAACCCCTGAAGGCCTCGGCGAAGGAGGCAAAGCCGAAGGCAGCGGCAAAGACCGCAAAACCGAAAACGGCTGTAAAGGCGGCGAAGCCCAAGGCCGCGGCAAAGACCGCAAAACCGAAGGCGGCCGCAAAGGCGGCGAAGCCCAAGGTTGCGGCAAAGACCGCAAAACCGAAGGCGGCCGCAAAGGCGGCGAAGCCCAAGGCCGCGGCAAAGACCGCAAAGCCGAAGGCGGCTGCAAAGGCAGCGAAGCCCAAGGCAGCGGTGAAGACCGCAAAGAAGGCGGCAAAGTAATATCTTCCGGGAAAAATATTTTGCCCGCTTTTCCTGTTCCCATGGGTTTTGGCAATCACCATGGGAACAGGGATCTCTCCCGTTACAGAAAGGGAGATGCCTGCTGCTGAAGCGCTGAATCTCGGCAACGCTCAGCCTGGAAGGATATGGGGGATGCGATCGGTGAGCAAGATCAATGACAAGCCTGTGAAGAAGAAACCCGCCGCGGCCACGCAAAAGGGATCTCGGAAAAGAGCCGTTTCAAAGGCAGAGGGAAAGACGCTCAGGAAGAATGAGCTCCCGGGAAAAACAGGGGTGGTGCACAAGAAAAAAGCAGCCCTCCCGGCCAAAGGGACACCATCCAGAAAACCCGTGCCTCTTGCTCCCGTAAAAAAACAGACCGGGGAAAAAGCCCCTGCAGGAAAAGCACCCGCGCCAGGCAATAAAAAAGTCACCACCACCGGCAAGGCCGCACCTTCGAAGAAGCCGGCGCCTCCCGCCCCCGCAAAAAAACAGACCGGGGGAAAAGCCCCTGCGGGAAAAGCACCCGCGTCGGGCAATAAAAAAGTCACCACCATCGGCAAGGCCGCACCTTCGAAGAAACACGCGGCTCCCGCCCCGCAAAAAAAACAGCCCGGGAAAAACGCCCCTGCGGGAAAAGCACCCGCGCCAGGCAATAATAAAGTCGCCACCACTGGCATGACCGCACCTTCGAAGAAACCCGCGCCTCCCGCCCCGCCAAAAAAACAGGCCGGGAAAAACGCACCTGCGGGAAAAGCACCCGCGCCAGGCAATAAAAAAGTCGCCCCGATGGGCAAGGCGGCCCCTTCCAAAAGCCTCGTTCCTCCTGCTGCCGTGAAGAAACAACCCGGCAAGGGCGAGCCGGACAAGAAAGCGGAGGAGCAGGCCGGGAAAAGAAATGCCCCGGCGGTCAAAGTGAAGCCATCCGAAACAAAGGCGCTTCCTTTTGAGACGGATCAGCTGTCTGAAAAAGACGACGGTGTCGCAGCCGAGGAGATTCAACCCCGGCAGGGGACGGTTTCTTCTGCTATCCTGGGGAAAAGGTTCAAGTGCTATAAATGTGGCAGCAAGTTTTATGATTTGGGGAAGCCGCACCCTCTGTGCCCGTCCTGTGGGGCCAATCAGCTTGATGGAGTGATCAAGGCGACCCGCAAGCGCAGAGGGAAACAGCGTTCAGCTTTTGTGGCAAAAACAGAACCGCTCACCATTGCCCCGGACGAGACCGAAGACCTGCATGAGGTTGTCGATGACATCGATTCCGAGTACGTCCTGGACATGAACGACATCGTTCTGGAAGAGCACGAAGATCCCGAGGATACAGAGGAGCGTTAAGGAGGGCTCTTTCCGGCAAGGCCCCCGTGCTTATTCGCTCCCCGCTTCCGGCCTTCAGATGCTCGAGCCGTTTGTTTCCCCGGTGCGGCAGTTGCACCCCGATATCCGGCACTCCTCTCCCTCGAACTCGAACTCCACCGTGGAGTGGTCGATGCCGTGCTTTTTCATGATGCCCCTGATGTGTTCCTTCAGGCTCAGGATCGTTTCCCTGTCGGCCTCCCCCGTGATCACCACGTGCATGCTGAGGATGTGATCGCGCCCGTCGAGGGTCCAGACGTGGGCGTGGTGGGTGCCGCCGACGCCGGACAGCCTGTTCACCTCGCCCTCGATGGCCCCCAGGTCCACTCCCCCGGGGATGCCCTGGAGAAAAATGTTCATGGTCGACTTGAGGTTTCTGAGCACGTTGTAGAGAACGTAGCCCGTGATGAGGATGGACAGGAGGGGGTCGAGCCAGAGAACCTTCCAGAAGAGCAGCACGATGCCCGTGACGAGGATGGCCGCCCAGCCCAGGACGTCCTCCAGGAGATGCCAGGCAACCATGGAGACGTTCATGCCCCCCTTGCCCTTGAGCCTCAGGGCGGCAAAGCCGTTCACCGCAACCCCCAGAACCGCGAACCCGATCATGCCCCCCGCGGAGGACGGCTCGGGAGAGAGGATCCGCGGAACGGCCTTCGACAGGATGAACAGCGAACCCACGACGAGGATGACGATGTTGACGAGCGCCCCCAGCAGGGAAAAGCGCCGGTAGCCGTAGGAATAGCGTTCGTCTCCCGCCTTCCCGGACAGGCGCTCGAAATACCAGGCCGTGCCGAGGGCGAAGCTGTCCCCCAGGTCGTGGATGGCGTCCGCGAGGATGGCCATGCTGTTCGTCCAGATGCCGCCGGCGATCTCGACGAGGGTGAAGAACAGGTTCAGGAAAAAGGCCTGCCGTATCCCGGCGACGCCTTCGTGGTGATGGTGGTGATGCCCGTGCCCGAGGCGTTCTTCTCTGCTCATGATGTTTTCTTCCCGGCGCGTGTCTTCGTTCCGCCGGGCCTTCCCCGGGGCCGGCCCCTGCCGCTCATGGCGCCCCTTGTCTCATAGAGCCTGTCCACGGCACCTCCTCCTGACCGCTCTGAGCACCCTCATGGCAGCGGCCGCGGCGCCCACGCTGTTGCCGATGTTCAGGACCACGATCCCGGGCATGCAGCTCTGGAGCATGGTGCGCAGCGCCGTGTCCCCGTCGCCCCCCATGCCGTAGCCGATGGGTGTGGGCACCGCGATCACGGGCTTGTCCGTGATCGACCCGATCATGGTGGGCAGGATCCCGTCCATGCCCGCGAAGACCACGAGCACGTCGGCGTCCCTGGTCTTCTGCACGCCCAGGAAAGGCCGGTGCATGCCGGAGACGCCGAAGTCGAAAGCCCTGATGACCTCCACCCCCAATTCCTCGAGAAGCAGGGAGCACTCTTTCGCGTAGGGGGTGTCCGCGGTCCCGGCCGTGAGGACGCCCACGACGCCCATCCCCTCCGGCGCGAACCCCGGCTCGCTGAGCGCAACCAGGCTTCCCCCCCGGGCGAAGCGGTGCCCGGGGAAGGCTTCCTTGAGCGATTCCACCGCTTCTTCGTCGGCGAGCGAGACGAAGGCCTGTCTGTTTTCCTGGAGGAACTGCCTCGTGATGTCCATGATCTGCCGGAGGCTCTTGCCCCTGGCGTAAATGACCTCGGGAAAGCCGGTGCGGTTGTGGCGGTGCAGGTCGAGGAGAAAGTCCTCCCCGTGCTCGTAGAACTCGCGGAGCAGCGCTTCTTCCGCCTCTTCGATGCCGAGCTCTCCCTGCTTCACCTGGTGCAGTACGTCCTTGATCATCGCTCCCTCCGGCAGTCCTTTCTCTTCCCCTGTCCCCAGGGGGCTGTCATCCCTCGCGGGCCGCGACCGCCCGCTCCACCGCCTGCCGCACCGCAGCGACGGGAACCCCCCTTTTCGCCGCGATTTCCGCCAGGTCCCGGTATTCCGGCTTGATGCGCCTCGTCCCGTCGGGCAGCGTGCTTTCCTTGACCTGCACCATGCCGAAGTCAGTGCTGACGGCATACGCCGTACGCTCCAGAACCCTTCTTTCAACAGGGTAGTACCTCACCCCGATGGAAGTGGTGTGGAGGAGCAGGGTGGTCATCGCCACCTCGAGGCTTTCCCGGGGGCAGAGGGCGTGGAAGGTGAAGCCCGGCCTGCCCCGCTTCATGATGCGCATGCTCAGGCCCGCGTCCCGGGCCCCGGCCCGGTAGAGCTCCGCCAGGGCGGCCTCCGTTTCTTCCGGGTTCATGTCGTCCACGTCCGCCTCCACCACGAAGAGGCGCTCCCCGGCAGGGCCTTCGAGGGAGCACAGGACGGAGCGGCAGAGGTTGGGCCACCCGGGGATCTGCCGGTCCCCGCACCCGTACCCCACGCCCTCGATGACGAGCTCGGCTGGCGGGGAGTCCTTCTGCGCCAGGGCCGCGATGGCCGCAGCGCCCGTGGGCGTGCACAGCTCGAAGGGGATGTCCGTGAACGAAACCTTCCTGCCCTCGAGGAGCTTGACCGTGGCCGGGGCGGGCAGGGGGATGACGCCGTGCATGGACTTCGTGGTCCCCGTGCCCAGGGGCACGGTTCGGCTGTAGATCGCCCCTATGCTGAAATACTCGATGGCCGCGGATATCCCCACGATGTCGAGGATGGAGTCGAGCGCCCCCACCTCGTGGAAATGCACCTCGTCGGGGCTCACGCCGTGGACCTCGGCCTCGGCCTCGGCCAGGGTGCAAAAAATCGCCCGGGACCTTTCCCTCACGGCCTCCGGCAGCGGCGCCAGGAGCTCGTCCCTGATGAGGGCCAAGGTCCGCGTTTCATGGGATTGCCCGCAGGAAAACTTCACGTCGACTGCGCCGATGCCGTTCACCCGGCGTATGTTCGTGGCGAGCGCGTACCCGTGCACGGGGAGTTTTTCGAACACGCCCTGCAGATAACTTTCCGGGCACCCCAGGTGGATGAGGCTCCCCAGGAGCATGTCCCCGCTGATGCCGCCTATGGGGTCGATGATGAGAATCCGCATGCCGCCCTCCTGAATAGTTGTGCATTATACTATAATGGTCTTGCACGCCATAGTTCTCTCTCATGGCGAAACCGGGGGATTCGCGGCAACGGCCCTTCGGGGAACGCCATACCCGCCTCTCTCACGGCAGGCCCGGGGAACTCACCAAACAGGTAGAATTTTTCCCGGCATCCGTGTATTATTTCTCGGGTTTTAATTCATTCGCGGGGGGACCGCCGCCGCAGGAGGGAACGATGAATCTCGACGAGGCAATCTTTGGCAGGAGAAGCGTCAGGAAGTTCACCGACCGGTACGTCACCGATGAGGAGATCCGGGCCATGATCGAGGCGGCGCGCTGGGCCCCCTCCTGGGCCAATACCCAGGTCTGGGAGTTCATCGTGGTGAGGGACAGGGCCCTCATGGAAAAGATCGCCGGCACCTACGTGGAAAAGAACCCGGCGACGAGGGCGACGCTTTCCGCATCGGCCCTCATCGTTGCCTGCGCCAGGGACGGGGTCTCGGGGTGCTACGACGGCAAGGACGTCACGAGCATCCAGAAGTGGTACATGTTCGACCTGGGCATGGCGGTGGAGAACCTCTGCCTCAAGGCCCATGCCATGGGGCTCGGGACCGTCGTGGCGGGCTACATGGACCACCAGGCGTGCAAAAAGATCCTCGAGGTGCCCGCGGGATACGAGGTGGTGGCCGTGCTCCCCGTGGGCGAACCCCTGACGCCTGCGAAGTCGGGCCCCCCGAGGAAGGAGCTCTCGAGCTTCCTGCACCTCGACGCGTTCGGCAAGGTCTTCTGATCCGCCGGAACCCAAGGAGGTTGTACGTCCATGGCAGATTACGGCGTGCGCCTGGAGCGCATCGGGAAAGCGGCCGTCGTTACCTTCGACCGGCCGGACAAGAACAACGCCTTTGATCAGCGCATGTGGGACTCCCTGGAGCTGGCGGTGGCCCGCGTCAGGGAGGACCTCCCCCGGGCGGTGGTGATCACCGGAGCGGGCGGCAAAGCCTTCTCCGCGGGCTTCGACGTGAGCCTGGAAAACCCGATGGTGGCCTGCCTGGCCGACGCGGTCCAGAGGCACGAGAAGGGCCCGGCCATGGTGCTCATCAGGCGGGTGAGGCTCGCCCTGGACAGCCTGATCGCGCTGCCCGTGCCCGTCATCGCCGCCGTATGCGGCCTCGCCTACGGCGGCGGGGCCGAGTTCGCCGTGAGGTGCGACCTCCGGGTCCTGGACCCCGGGGCCCGCATCTGCTTTTCGGAAGTCAGGCTCGGGCTCATGCCGGACCAGGGCGGAGGCGTCGCGCTCACCCGGCTCGTGGGGCCTTCCCGTGCCGCCGACCTGATCCTCACGGCGCGGGAGGTGGGTGCGGAGGAGGCCCTCGCCCTGGGCATCGCCAACCGGATCAGCGCCCCGGGCAAGTCTCTCGAGGAGGCCCTCGCCCTGGCCGAGGCCATCGGGGAAAACGGCCCGGAGGCCGTGCGCCGTGCGCTGAAGGTCATCAGGTCGACACCCGACCTGACCTGTGCCGAGGCCATTGCCTTGGAGTCTCAGGAGGCCGTGGAGCTCATCGCGGGCGGGGAGTGCATCCACGGGATCACGGCCTTCCTCGCGAGGAAGAAGCCGGAATTCCCCTGAGGGGAAGTCTCGGGCTCGTCCGGAAGGACAGGCCGCCGGGCCCTTGAATTTCAGCATGGCAGCTCTACTAGAGGAGTAGCAGGGTAGCCGCGTCCTTGTGGAGTGCAGGGGAGATTATGGAAAAAAAGCACACGGTTTCCATCTGGTATGTCCTGATCGGGATATGGGTCGTGCTCATCATCCAGAGCTACATCGCCTCCATGCTGGCGGTGAAGACCATCCCCTACAGCCAGTTCATGAACTCGCTCAAGCAGGGCAAGGTCACCGAGATCGCCATCTCCCAGGGCGAGATCCAGGGCAAGATGAAGAACGCCCAGGGCGCTCTCGAAGACTTCAAGACCGTGCGCGTGGACCCGGAGCTCTCGAAGGTCCTCGAGCAGTACAACGTCACCTTCAAGGGCAAGATCGAGTCGACCTTTCTCAAGGACATCATCTCCTGGGTGCTGCCCGTCTTCATCTTCGTCGGGATCTGGTACCTGCTCATGAAGCGCATGGCGGGCAAGCAGCCCGGGTTCATGTCGCTGGGCAAGAACAAGGCGAAGATCTACATGGAAGACGAGCTCAAGGTGAGGTTCACCGACGTGGCGGGCGTGGACGAGGCCAAGCAGGAGCTCGAGGAGGTCATCGACTTCCTCAAGAACCCGGGCAAGTTCGGCGAGCTCGGCGGCAGGATCCCCAAGGGCATCCTGCTGGTGGGCCCCCCGGGAACGGGCAAGACGCTCCTGGCCAAGGCCGTTGCCGGCGAGAGCGGGGTCCCGTTCTTCAGCATGAGCGGCTCGGACTTCGTGGAGATGTTCGTGGGGCTCGGCGCTGCGCGGGTGAGGGACCTCTTCGTCCAGGCCAAGGAGAAGGCGCCCTGCATCATCTTCATCGACGAGGTGGACGCCCTGGGCAAGGCCCGGGGTCTCGGCGGCATGACCGGCGGCCACGACGAGCGCGAGCAGACCCTCAACCAGCTCCTGGCGGAGATGGACGGCTTCGACCCCAAGGTGGGCGTCATCCTCATGGCCGCCACGAACCGCCCGGAGATCCTCGACCCCGCCCTGCTCAGGCCGGGCAGGTTCGACCGGCACGTCCTCGTGGACAGGCCGGACAAGGTCGGCCGGGAGGAGATCCTCAGGGTCCACCTCCGAAACATCAAGACGGAAAGCGACATCAACGTCGAGTCCCTCGCAGCCATGACGCCGGGCATGGTGGGGGCCGATCTCGCCAACCTGGTGAACGAGGCGGCGCTCCTGGCGGTGAGGCAGGGCAAGAAGCTCGTGGGCATGCCCGAGTTCCAGGAGGCGGTGGAGCGGATCATCGGCGGCCTCGAGAAAAAGAACCGCCTCATCAACAAAGACGAGCGGGAGATCGTCGCCCACCACGAGATGGGCCACGCCATCGTGGCAATGAGCCTGCCCGGCACGGACCCGGTGCAGAAGATCTCCATCGTGCCCCGCGGCATCGCCGCGCTGGGCTACACCATGCAGGTCCCCACGGACGACCGGTTCCTCATGCGCAAGACCGAGCTCCTGAACAAGATCGCCACCCTGCTCGGGGGCAGGGCTGCCGAAGAGATCGTGTTCGGGGACATCTCCACGGGCGCGCACAACGACCTCTCCCGGGCCACCGACATCGCCAAGAGCATGATCAAGGAGTACGGCATGAGCTCCTCCCTGGGCCAGGTCTACCTCGCCCACGACCGGCGCTCGCAGTACCTCGACCTGGGCCTGCAGGAGGCGGGCGACTACAGCGAGCTCACCTCCCAGGCCATCGACGGGGAGATCCGGCAGATCATCACCGGCCAGTACAAGGTCGCCTCGGACATTTTGAAGGAGAAGAGGGACACCCTCGTCAAGGGGGCGCGGCTCCTCCTCGAAAAGGAAAAGATCGACCGCGGGGAGATCGAGGCCCTCATGGAGGCGACCCGGGCGTGAGGGTCCCCGGCTATTTCTTCGGCGGCAGGAGCATGTCCTGGATGCGCATCATGAAGGAGCCGATGTTCCCGGCGTACTCGGGCGAACCCTCGAGCCTGATGTCTCCGTCCGCGGTGGCGGTGACGATGTCCTTGCTCTCGGCGAGCACCTTGTAGGCCCCCTCGATGCCGTTGAAGCGCATGTGCACGAAGGGCGACTTGCGGGCATAGTGCCCGTGCCCCGCCTTCGTTTTGCCGCCTTTCACCCGGAGGTAAGCCGCCGGTCCCGCCGGCTCGACGGACAGCTGGTAGATGCGGTCGGGCTGTTTGAGCGTCCAGGCCCCCATGTCCTCGTCGCCCCCCTTGTTGAGCTGGCTCAACGCGTTGGTGATCATGTACATGATGAGCCTGACCTTGAGCTCCCGCTTCGCGGGGGCCTTGGGGTTGACGTTGGGCATGAGGAGGAGCAGTCCCAGGAGGAGCCTCACGAGCTTCACCATGAGCGGGAGCTTCCAGACCCCCTTCGGGAAACCGCCGAAGACCGGGATGCCGCCGGTGAACAGGGCGTTCATCCCCGCCATGTGCTTGAAGACGAGCGAGACGTCGGGGTTGGGGTGGATCCCCTGGAGCACGTCGATGCCGCCGTCTTTGAACTCCACGTAGGCGCCCGCCCCGGTGCCCCTGACACAGAGCTGGACCACGCCGTCGAAGCGTGCGAGGAGCTTCTTGAGAGGCGAGGCGTCCTCCTCGTGGAGGACCTTGAACAGCGGCATGATGGACCTGCACGCGATCCTGTTGGTGAGCGTCACCTTGTCTGCCATGGCTATCCCCCTTACGCCTCGTCTTCCCAGTCTTCGTCCTCTTCGATCTCCAGGCGCATGAGCTCGCCCACGGTTTCGACGATGCCGTCGGCATCGAACCGGTAGTGGTGGTAGAGGTCTTCGGGGTAGCCCACGATGGAGTAGCAGTCCGGGACGCCGAGCCTGCGGAACGCGCAGGCCCTGCCGCTCTCCACGATGACCTCCGCCACGGCGGAGCCCAGGCCCCCCACGACGTTGTGCTCTTCCACCGTGACGATCCGGCGCGTGTCCTTCACGGCCTCTATGATGGCGTCGCGGTCGATGGGCTTGACGGTGTGCATGTTGATGACGCGCACGCTCAAGCCCTGGGCCTTCAGGATCTCGGCCGCGCGGACTGCCTGGAGCACCCCCACGCCGCACGCGATGATGGCGAGGTCTGTGCCTTCGCGCATGGTGATGGCCCTGCCGATGGCGAAGCCGTAGTCCTGGGTCTTGTTCACCGGGGGCTCGAAGCCCCTGCCCACGCGGATGTACACGGGGCCGGGCCACTCCATGGCCGCCGCCACGGCGTTGCCCGTCTCGATGCCGTCGGCGGGCACGATGACGGTCATGTTCGCGAAGGAGCGCATCACCGCGAGGTCCTCGGTGCAGTGGTGCGTGGAGCCCGCCTGCCCGAAGGAGATGCCCGCGTGGGTGGAGATGATCTTCACGTTCAGGTTCTGGTAGCAGATGTCCGTGCGCACCTGCTCGGCGCTCCTGAGCGCGGTGAAGGCCGCGAAGGTGGAGACCACGGGCCTCAGTCCCGCCTGGGCGAGGCCTGCCGCCATGCCGAACATGGAGTTCTCCGCTATGCCCACGTTGATGAACCGGTCCGGGAACTTTTTCCCGAAACGCCCGATCTTGGTGGAGCTGGCGAGGTCCGCGGTGATCGCCACGAGATCGGGGTAGCGGTCGCCCAGCTGGGAGAGCACCTCGCCGTAGATTTCCGCCTGGGTGAGCTTGTCACCGTCCGTCACCGACCATGTCATGCCTTCAGCCATACCCGCCTCCTCACCCGAGCAGCTCCCGGTAGTGTCTGTCGACGCTCGCCAGCGCCTGGTCCCGCAGGTCGGAGTTGAGCCCGCCGTAATGCCACGGGGCCTTGTTCTCCATGAGGTCCACGCCCTTGCCCTTGACCGTTTTGCAGATGATGACGCAGGGCTTGCCCCTGACCGCCTGTGCCTGCTCGATGGCCTCCCCGATCTGGGCGAAGTCGTGCCCGTCGATGGTGAGCGCCTCCCACCCGAAGGCCTTGAACTTCTCGTCGATGGGCTCCAGCGTGGTGATCTGCTCGGTGGGGCCGTCGATCATGAGGCCGTTGCGGTCCACGAAGGCGGTGAGGTTGTCGAGCTTCCGGTGTCCCGCCAGGATTGCCGCCTCCCAGATCGTGCCCTCGCAGAGCTCGCCGTCGCCCATCATCACGTAGGTGCGGAAGCCCTTGCCTGTGAGCCGGGCGCCGATGGCGAGCCCCACCGCGATGGCGAGCCCGTGGCCCAGGGAGCCCGTGGAGGCGTCGCAGCCCTTGACCTTGAGGCTGTCAAGGTGCATGCCGAAGGGGCTGCCGGTCTTGTTGAAGTCCTTCAGGAGGGCCTTGTCGAAGTAGCCCCTGTCCCCGAGCACCGAGGCCCAGCCGATGCCGCCGTGGCCCTTGCTCAGGATGAACCGGTCGCGGTCCTCCCAGCCGGGCCTCGCGGGATCGATGTTCAGGTACCGGTAATAGAGGGCGACGAGCACGTCGGTCTGGGAAAGCGAGCCGCCTATGTGCGACCCCCCGCAGGTAAAGGTGGTTTCGATGATGGCCCGCCGTATGTCCCAGGCCTTTTTCGTCAGTCCCCGGATCTCCTCTCGCGTAAGCGGCATCCCGGCCTCCTCCCCTTTTCAGTGGCTAAAAAGCCCTGTGCTTCACTTTCTGTATCACCTTTTCGATGGTGTTGGCCACGACCAGGGGGACGTCCCGCAGGTCGAAGAGCGGCGAGGGCATGCCGAACACCGAGGGAAGCACGCCCGTGAGCTTCACCGCACCGATGGGACACCCCTTCACCCGCTTGACGGTTTTCGCCCGGATGGAGCCCCTGACCTCGGTGCAGTCGCCGATGAGCAGGCACGGCCCGTCGCCGGCGTCCACATCTCCTTCGTATATGCCCGTCACGATGGCCCCCGGCTTCGCGTTCTTCAGCGAGCCGGGCCTGCGGGCGTCGATGGTTCCCAGGCAGCCCTTCACCGCGGCCATGCACCCGCCGTAGCAGATCTGCCCCGTGTTCGGGCCGATGCCCTCGTAGAAGCGGATCCTCGTGTCGAGCTTCTGCATGTCCTGGAACTCGCTCACGATGCCGGAGGTCTTCTGTGCGAGCTCCTCGATGCCCACGTCCCCCAGGACCTTCACCGAGGCGGGGTCGATGGAGCCGTAGCCCCGCTCGGAGGCGATGCGCAGGTGGTGCACCCGCTCGGGCCGGTACCCGAGGATCTGGGCCGCCACGACGTCCGAGGCGATGGGGTCGTTGCTGATCATGATCAGCCCCAGGTGGAAGGGCTTGGCGCAGGACTCGAACCCGTGGCCGATGGTCACCGCGTCGGTGATCACCAGGTCCGGGTAGCCGATCTCGAGGACGTCGACGATCTTGTCGTTGAGCCGGTCGTCGTGGAAGAGCATGCGCTCCTTGTGGAGCAGGCTGCCGATGTTGAGCTTCAGCGCGTTGGTGATCTCGCAGCAGATGTGGAACTTGAGCTTGGGCATCCAGATCTTGAAGTCCGCCTCGTGGATGAGGCGCGGGCACAGGAGGGTCTTGTGGTACTTGCCCTTCCGCAGGTCAACCTTCCGGTAGCGGTCCTCGTTGAAGTCGACGACGGGCACGCCGTGCCTCTGTCCCATCTCGTAGAAGCCCGACTCCTTGAAGCTCAGGCGCGTGGGGATGGCGAACGCCCCCGATTCGCCTATGACGAGGTCTGCCACCCCGGGGAACTCCCTGACCCGGTCCGCCGTCACGCCCACGAGCTCGGGACAGGTGAAGGCGTGTTGGGAATAGTTCCTGTTGGCGAACACCACGTTGGGCTTGATGAGCACCCTTCCCTGAGGCGCGCGGCCGAGGAGCTCGAAACCCTCCCGCACCACCTCGCCCATCTTTGCCGGATCATAGGAGTCCACCCTTCTGAGCAGAACCCACCGGTCTTCTGGCATGGTCATCCTCCTTTGCCGTCAGGCAGCGTGCCGCCGGGAACCTCCCGCCGGCTCAATATCCCATTTTCCTGCGGGTCAGCCAGACCACCGCGTCCGAGGTTATCCGGGTCCCCATCCCGTTCGTCAGCCGGTGCATCAGGTAGATGAAGCGCGTGAGCGGCCCGGGGATGAAGAAGTACTGCTCCTTGGCTATGGCCCGCACGATGACGCGGGCCGCGTACTCCGGGGTGAGCATCCCGGCCATGTCCTTCATGGCCCTGCCCTCCTTCGGGAGCGTCTTCGCCTCGTCGAGGTTCATGGGGGTGTCCACCTCGGGGGGGCAGACCACGGTGACCTTCATGCCCAGCGGCCTGAGCTCGTAGCGGAGGCTGTCCGCCAGGCCCAGGAGCGCGGCCTTCGACGTCCCGTAGGCCGTGTACCCGAACATCCCGAAGAGCCCTGCTGCGGACGAGAGGATCACCACGTGGCCCTTCCGGGGCTTCATGGCGGGCAGCAGGGTGTGGATCACCGTGCGCGGCCCGTAGACGTTGGTCTTCATGACCTCGTCGAACATGCCGTAGGTGATGTTCTCGAAGTGGTCCGCATGCTTGTTGATGCCCGCGCTGCACACGAGGATGTCAGGCGGGCCGTATTCCTTCACCGCGGCCGCCATCTTTTCCTCGACGTCTGCCGGGTCGGCCACGTCCACACTGAGGGAGGCAATCTTCTGCCCCTGGCTCAGCCTGGATTCCTCCACCGAACGAACGGCCCCTTCGAGCTTCTGCCTGTTGCGCGCCAGGAGCACCAGGTGGGCGCCCCGGCCCGCGAAGATCCTTGCCATCTCGAGCCCGATCCCGCTGGAGCCCCCGGTGATGTAGATGATTTTGCCCTCAAAGCCCTTCATGCCATCCGCCCCCTGCCTGTGTTCCGCGCTTCACGCGGGGGTGGGAGAAAGGAATCCTCCCCGCATGCGAGCCCGCCGCCCGTTCGGGGGAGGCCCGCCATGGTTAAAAAAGTAACACCGTTGACTTTACAAATCAAGGGGCGGTTTTACCGCCCGTGCCCGCAAAAGGCCGCAGCACCTCTTCGAGGATCCGGTCCATGACCTCCGGGAGGTTCACCACCTCGAGGGTGACCCGGCTGATGCAGAGGGACACCAGGCCGTGGAGGGTGCTCCAGACGTGCAGGAGCCGGAAGGGGATCTCGCCTGGGTCGATGCCCCCCTCCCGGGAAGCCACCTCGCTCAGGATGGCTTTCCCGATGTCCGCAAGCTCCAGAGCCACCCTGTTCTGCCTGTCGGCAACCTCTTCCATCCGGGTGCCCACGTAGTCGGTGTACTTCGGGGTGTCCATGCTGAACATGATGTTGTAATAATGCTTGTTTTCCACCCCCCAGCGCACGTAGGCGCGGATCACCGAGCGCATCTTCTCCACGGGGTCGTCCGACGACCCGTACGCGGCCTGGAACTCCCGGGAAAGCGCCTGGAAGCCTTCGATGAGGGCCATGAGGTAGAGCTCGTCCTTGTTGGAATAGTAGTTGTAGATGGTCTTTGCCGTGAACCCGAGGCGCCTGGCGAGCTTGCGCATGCTCAGGCGGGCGTATCCCTCCTCGTTGACGATGGACAGTGCCTCTGCGAGGATGCGCTCCCGGACGGCCTCCACCACTTCCGGGGACGCGGGGGGCTTGGGCATGGTCTCTCCTTGAACTTTTCTCTAGTACAGATAGGCCCCCGGTTTCAAGGGGCGTCTTTGCAGGAGAAACCGGGGCGGGGGATATGGGCCGCCGGAGGGGCTGTGTTCGGGAAGCGGGATTCCGGGCCGGTTCGAATGCTTCCCGAAACAGCCCCCCGGCAGCTGCTGGGGGGAATTATACCAGAACAACCGGGCAGGCGGCGCTGCCGAGGACTCTGTTCGCCATCCAGCCCGCAAACAGCCTGTCGAACAGGGAGCGCTTTTTCGTCCCGATGATGATCTCCTTGACCTCGTGCTGCTTTGCGAAATCCACGATGTCCTCCCCCGCGTCGCGGCCCCGGATGAGGAGGTGGGTTTCACAGGGGATGCTCTCCCTGTCGAGTGCGCGCTTGATATCGGCCAGGCCGTCCTCCCTCTTTTCGATTTCCTCGAGCTGCGCCTCGTTGCCCTTCGGCAGCGAGGAAACGACATCCACCTGCGCCTGGAAGGTCTTCGCGTGCTCCATCACGATGGGAAGGGCCTCTTTTGCATCTTTTGTTCCGTCGTAATACATCATGATCTTCATAACCGGCTCCTTTCTTCATCCCTCATGGGGAACCCCCATGCTCTTTCTCCCGTATACTAAGCAGCTTCTGTGCCACACGGGTGATGATAAATTGATCTTATTATTTCATGTAGTTGCGTTTACCTGTCCCCGCTCATGGCATGAGGGGCCGCAGACATGAGAAGATATGAGAAGCAGCGCTTCGAAGATCTGAGAAACAGCCCGGGGGAAGATCCTGAAAGATTCCCCATGGCATTCCGGGGCGGTGCATATTATACAATGGTCTTACACAGGGGCGAGGAGGGTCCTTTCATGGCTGAAAGGCCGGCATCCCGGGGGATGGAGAAGAGAATCCAGGAGCTGGAAAGGCAGAATGCCCGCCTGGAGGAGACCGTGCGGTCCCTGAAGGAAAATGAGGCGCTCTTCCGGACCATGTACGAGAACGCACCGGTCATGATCGCCGCGTTCAGGAAGGAAGGCCCCCCCGTGCTCTGGAACAGGGAATGCGAGAGCAGGCTCGGGTGGACCGGGCAGGATCTCGAAACCATCGGCGACCCGCTCTCCCTCTTCTACCCCTCGCCCGACGCGAGGGCCCGGGTCGCCGGCATGACCCGCTTCCTCGACGGCACGTTCAGGGAATACGAGCCCACGGCGAAGGACGGGTCGAAGCGCATCCAGCTGTGGGCCAACTTCCGTCTGCCCGGAGGCACCGTGGTCTCCCTGGGGTACGACGTCACGGAGGTGAAGCTCGCGGAGCAGGCGCTCAAGAAGAGCGAGCAGGGCTTCCGGGACCTCATCGAGAGCTTCCCTTCGGGCATCTGCATCGTGCACGACGAGAAGGTCGTGTACCGCAACCTCGAGCAGCAGAAGATCTTCGGCCGCCTGCCGGAGACCTACTTCCCTTCGCTCTACGACCAGACCCACCCCGACGACATCGAGGGCCTGCGGCAGTCGTACCAGGCGGCCCTGTCCGGGCGAGTCCAGACGGCGGGCATGGAGTTCCGCCACTACCCCTCGGGCGACATCAGCGACACCCGCGACATGCGGTGGATCCACTTCACGGTCAGCCCCATGGAATTCCAGGGGAAGAAGGCCGTGCTCTTCAACATGGTGGACGTCACCAAGGCCCGGGAGATGGAGCTCATGCTGACCATCCAGGACCGGATGGCCTCCCTGGGCCGCGTCGCCGCGGGGATCGCCCACGAGATCCGCAGCCCCCTGTCCGGGATCAACATCTACCTGCACACCCTCGAAAAGCTCCACGAGCAGGGCGAGCTCGAGCCCATGAAGGAGATCCTTTCGAAGATGGCCTCCACCTCCTCGAAGATCGAGGCGGTCATCAAGCGGGTCATGGATTTCACAAAACCCTCCGAGCCGAGGCGGGCCCTCATCGACGTCCGCGTCCCCCTGGAGGAGGCCCTGGGCTTGAGCGCCGTCCTGCTGAGGAAGTCCGGCGTCGAGGTGGAGAAAAGGCTCTCCGGGGACGTGCCTCCCTGCTGTGCCGACCACCAGCTCCTGGAGCAGGTCATCCTGAACCTCATCACCAACGCGGTCCAGGCCATGGAAAAGATGGAGCGGGGCAAAAAGATGGTGATCAGCTGTTCGTACGCCGGGGGCCTGGTCACCATCGCCGTGGCCGATTCGGGGCCCGGTGTCCCGCAGTCCCTGCGGCAGAAGGTCTTCGATCCCTTTTTCACGACCAAGAGCGGCTCGACAGGCATAGGGCTGAGCCTCTCGCACCGGATCATCCAGGACCACGGCGGGAGCCTGAGCGTCATCACGGGCAGTCTGGGCGGGGCGGAGTTCATCATCCGCATCCCTGCCCACAAAAAGACCGGGGGTGCGCCATGAGATTTTCCATCCTGCTCGTCGACGACGAGGAATCCATCCGCGACGGGGTTGCCATCGCACTGGGCCCGCTTTACGACATCCGTGCCTTCGGCACGGCCGAGGAAGGCCTCGCTTCCCTGGACGAAAAGCCCCCCGACCTGGTCCTCCTGGACATCGGCCTGCCGGGAATGAACGGCATAGAGGCCCTGCGCAGGATCAGGGAGACGCACCCCGAGGTGCTCGTGATCATGATCACCGCCTACGAGGACGTGCACACCGTGGTCTCCGCCATGAAGTTCGGGGCGTACGACTACATCATCAAGCCCATCCTCATGGACGGCCTCGAGACCACCATCGGGAACGCACTCGAGTCGGTCCGCCTCAGAAAGGAGGTCCGGCTGCTCCAGGAGCGGTACCTGCAGGACAACCTCCCCGGGTTCGTGGCCCAGAGCGACGAGCTCCAGGATGTCATGAAGTTCATCGCCCAGGTGGCGAAGAGCCCCGACACGCCCATCCTCATCCTGGGCGAGACGGGCACGGGCAAGGAGCTCATAGCCAGCGCCATCCACTACCGCAGCCCCAACTGCAAGGGCCCCTTCGTGACGGTCAACTGCGCCGCCATCCCGAAGGATCTCGTCGAGAGCGAGCTCTTCGGCTACGAAAAGGGCGCCTTCTCGGGCGCGGGGCCCGCGGGCAAGCGGGGCCTCATCGAGGATGCCGCGGAGGGGACCCTGTTCCTCGACGAGGTGGGGGACCTGAGCCTCGAGGCCCAGGCTAAGCTCCTGCGTTTCCTGGAGAACGCGGAGTTCTACCGCGTGGGCTCGACGAAAAAGCTTTCGCTCAGGACGCGGGTGGTCTCCGCAACGAACAAGGACCTCCAGCAGATGATGGAGCAGGGGCTGTTCAGGAGGGACCTGTATTTCCGGCTGGGGGTCATCACCGTGAAGATCCCCTCCCTCAACGAGCGCCGGGGGGACATCCTCCCCCTGGCCCACACCTTTCTCCTGAATTTCAGCTCCAAGTTCGGGAAGAAGTTCACGTCCATCTCGCCCGAGGCCCGGGACGCCCTCACGGAACACCGGTGGACGGGCAATGTCCGCGAGCTGAAGAACGTCATCGAGCAGGGGGTGCTCGTCGGGAAAGAGCCGGAACTCTCCCTCGACGACCTCGGGCTTGCCGGGCAGGCTTCAGCCGGGGGCAAGGCCCGTTCCGGGGTGGACGCCGTTCTCCGGGCCCGACCGGCCATCCCCCCGGAAGGCATCGACTTCGAGGAGGAGGAGCGAAAGTTCCGGAAACGCTATTTCGAGGAGGCCCTCAGGATGTCCGGGGGCAACGAGAGCCAGGCCGCCCGGCTGCTCGGCCTGAACCACCACACCTTCCGCTTCCGGAAGAAAAAGGCGTTCACCCCCCCAAAACGGGGCTGAGGGAGGGGGTCGCCTCTCGCTCAGATTTGCCGGGACTTGTCGGCGATACGCCGCCAACCTGCGGGTCGAAGACGTCTTCCTGAAAAGTCGGCCCGGTGTCAATCGTGGGTGAAGGTCATCTTTTTCGCTTCGAGCCCTTCGATCTTCTTGAGCTTTCTCAGCATGGCATCGACGTCCTTCATCTCTCCCACCATCTCCAGGAGCACGATGCCGCCCCCGGCGCAGTAGTTCCTATGCACCTCATGCAGACCCAGTCTCGTCTTGATATTGCACCCGTACTGGGTGAAAATCTTCTGGACGTCCGCTGCGCTCTTCAAACGGTCGGTTACGTGAATCCCTACGATGATGTGTTCGGCTTTCATGGCGCGCCCCTCCTCTCGCGACTGCCGGCAGGGTTGTTTATACCACGTTCTTGAAAGGCTTTTGAATGCCTTTCCCCGGGGTCGGGCGGGTTCGGAGTCATCGCCCTATTCGATCCCTTCCCTGTCGAGGATGAGGCGGGCGGCCCGCCAGCCGTTGATCTGGGACCCGCCGACGCCGTGCCATGCCTGCGTCCAGTTGCTCGCGATGAACACGTTGCGAAGAGGCGTGGTGTTGGGAACTTTCTGCCATTGCTCCGGGGACAGGTCGAACCCGTAGACGACGCCCCCCCTGTTCAGGGTGTAGTTTTCTATCGTCCTGGGCGTATAACCCTCCTTCACCAGGATGTTCTTCGGGTCCTTGAGCTCCGGGATCGCCCTGGACGCCAGGGCGATGAGCTCATCCATCTTCTCCTCCTTCAGCTTGTCGTACGCCGCCCGGTCCGTGGGCCAGAAGGCGCTTTCGGAGTAGGCGTCGAGCTTGACCACGGACTTGCCCCCGGGCGCGTAGACGGGGTCGCCCAGGTTCGAGTAGATGGTGATGGCCGCTGCGCCATTCTGGTAGTCGCCCTTCATCATGGCTTCGTAATTCTTCGTGCTGTCACGACTGGTGTTGTAGAAAATCTCCGTATCCTGATAGCCCAGCGCCTTGAGGTCGACGCCGAGCCCCAGGTACACCCCGAACAGGGAGTTTGCCGGCTTCAGGGTTTCCAGCTTTTCGAGGTAGCTCTCGGGGAGGTTTTCCCTGCCGATGAGGGTGAAGGCGAGCTGGTAGGGATCGGTGTTGGCCACGATGTAGCGGGCCGTGAACGTTTTGCCGTCCGCCGTCATCACCCCGGTGGCCGTGCCATTCCGGACGAGGATCTTCTTCACGAGCGCGCCTGTCTTCACGGTGCCGCCCAGCTCGCGGATGCGCGCTGCATAGCCCTCGGCGAGAGCCTGGGAGGTGCCCTTGACGTGCCAGGCACCGTCGCCCAGGTAGCTTTCGGTCGCCGACATGAAGATCAGCGCCGTTCCCTTTTCAGCCGGCGCGCCGTAATAGACCCACAGCTGGGAGACCACCGCCTTGAGGTCCTCGTTTTTGAAGCAGTGGTCCATGAGGTCTTTCACCGTGCGGTCCTTCCAGGCAAAGAACGTGGGCTGTCGGAGCGGCACCTGGGCCATGGTGAGGGCGCTCCGCACGCGGCCGTAGCGGAAGAGGTCCCGAAGCTCCATCATGTCCCCGAAGAGGTCCGCGCAGAGGGTGTGAAAGGTGTCGATGCCCCGGGACTCCTCCGGCCATTTCTTCTTGAGCTCGTTCTCGAACCCCGCCCAGTTCGGGGGGAGCGTGATGT
>JAKLDU010000180.1 GCA_022703355.1 Deltaproteobacteria bacterium
ATCGCGATCACCGCGCACCGCTTCTTCGAGGATAAAAAGTCCCCCGAAATCCGCATGCTGGCGACCGACATCGACACGCAGGTGCTCAACCGGGGTAAGGCGGGCGTTTACAAGGCCGAGGACATACTCGAAGTCGTCGACATGTCCACTGCGAAGCGCTATTTCCAGAAGGGCACCGGCGAGAACGAGGGCTTCCTGAGGGTGAAGGACTTCATACGGCGCATGGTCCATTTCCGCCGGCTCAACCTGCTCGATTCGAGCTTTCCCATGAAGGGCACGTTCGATATAATCTTCTGCCGCAACGTCATCATCTATTTCGACCGCGAATCGCAGAAGAGGCTGTTTGCGAATTTTCACAGGTACCTGGCGGATGACGGTTATCTGTTCGTCGGCCACTCGGAAACCCTCACGGGAATTACCGACAGGTTCGTTTTCGTGCGAAACACAATTTACAGAAAGACGCCGGAAAGGCGGTGAGGCATCACACCGCAAGGGCCGGCGATGGACAAAGACAGGTGAATTAGCGGGTCGTCGCGTAATAAACGGGACGGCATAGCGGCGGAAGGAACAATGTATATCAGGAACAGTCAGAAGTACGGCAAGCCCATCAAGATAATACATCCGGGCGAATTCTACGTATCGGACGGCGACGAAATAATCGGAACTCTGCTGGGATC
>JAKLDU010000181.1 GCA_022703355.1 Deltaproteobacteria bacterium
CTTCGCCTCAATTGCATCTATCCGGTCGTAGTTTTTCCTGATGAGGTGATTGAACCCCTCAAAGTTTCCCCCGCTGCTAATCTCATAAATATCGCAGAATCTCTCCAGCTCCTCCGGCGTTAAAAGAGTGCCAAGCTCCTCCTTGTTCCACAGGTAGGTGGCCCCCTCCTTATGGTCTGTGTCGGCATTGAAGGCCGAGACATACATCCCTTCATGCAGGAAAGTCTCGTCAAGGCACTTCACGATTCTCTCCGCCATCGTGCTGTAGTGCTGATTGCCTGTCAGCCTGTGAGCAAGTGAGTAGCTCCAGAGTGCCATCGCCTGGTCATAGAGCATCTTCTCGAAATGGGGAATTGTCCATTCGCGGTCAACGCAGTAGCGATAAATTCCTCCCTGCAGATGGTCATTCAGTCCCCGCATCATCATCGCGTCAAGAGTTGTGGTGACCATCTCCTCCATCGTCTGATCGGGGGTGACTGAGAGGTGGTAGAGCATATAGAGCAGAGTTGAGTGGGGCGGGAACTTCTGGCCTGCGCCGAAACCGCCGTTTTCACGATCGAAGAACTCCCCGAGGCTCTCGGTCAGTCGCTCTGCATCAGCAACAGGCGCTTCCTGTTCCGAAGGGCTGAAAGGCATAATGCTGTCGCCCCGCGACTTCAGGAAATCAATGAC
>JAKLDU010000182.1 GCA_022703355.1 Deltaproteobacteria bacterium
CGGTGCTCATGGCCGGCTCACTTGAGTTGCACGCGCGGATCGACGAACTTGTAGAGCACGTCCGCGGTCAGGTTGATCAGCATGGTCAGCACCGCCAGGTACACCGTGAAGGCCTGGATCACCGGGTAGTCGCTGCGGTTGACGGCGAGGTAGATCTCGCGTCCCAGGCCCGGGATGGAGAAGAAGATCTCGAGCAGGAAACTGCCCACGAACACACCGGGCAGCAGCAGGGCCACGTTGGTGAGGATGGGGATCATCGCGTTGCGCAGCACGTGGCGCGTGAGGATGCGCCCCTCCGACAGGCCCTTGGCCCGCGCGGTGCGCACGTAGTCGTGCTTGATCTCGTCGAGGAAGAAGGTGCGGTACAGCCGCGTCTGAGGCGCCAGGCTCACCGCCACCGCGAGCAGGATGGGCAGCGGCGCGTAGGTCACGAGGTTCTTCCACAGGCTGTCGCTCCAGCCTTGCACCGGAAACAGCCCCCACTCGAAGGCCAGGAAGTACTGGCCGACGATGATGTAGACCAGGAAGGACACCGACATCGCCAGCACGCACACGATCATCACCGCGCGGTCGAACAGCTTGCCGCGGTAGTAGGCCACGGCCAGCGCGATCGGGATCGCCAGCAGCACCTCGAGCAGCAGGATGGGCAGGGTGATGGTCAGCG
>JAKLDU010000183.1 GCA_022703355.1 Deltaproteobacteria bacterium
CGCTGGAGGGCCTTCACATAGGCATCGTAGGCGATATACTCCACTCCAGGGTGGCGCGGTCCGACATCAGCGTATTCAAGATGCTGGGAGCACGCGTGACTCTGGTCGGACCGCCCACGCTGGTGCCCGACGAGTTCCGCAAGTACGGTGTCGATATCGCCTACAACCTGGACGAGGTGCTCCCCGACCTGGACGTGATCCAGATGCTCCGCATCCAGAAGGAGCGCCAGAAGGGGAACATGTTCCCGTCGATCCGCGAGTACCACAAGCTTTTCGCCCTGACCTCGCAGCGGCTCGATCGCTGCAAAAAGGAGATCATCATCATGCACCCCGGCCCCATGAACCGCGGCGTGGAGATACAGGACGCCGCCGCCGACAGCCCCAGCGCCATCATCAACGAACAGGTGACCAACGGCGTCGCGGTGCGGATGGCCATCTTTTACCTGCTCGCCGGCGGGGCACCGCTGGAAGGCATCAACAAAGAGTGATATCATGAAGATACTCATAAAAAACGGAAGGGTGATAGACCCCGCGAACCGTATCGACCGCCCGGCCGACCTGCTGATCGACAGGACCACCATCCAGCGGACCGGCGACAGCATCATCCTCAAGGAGCCGCACGAGGTGATAGACGCGAGCGGCTGTCTCGTACTGCCGGG
>JAKLDU010000184.1 GCA_022703355.1 Deltaproteobacteria bacterium
AGAATTTCGGTGCTGCCGATGCTGGCGGTAAATTTCAGCGGCATGCCATCGGCCAGGGTGACGGAGCCTTCCCTGATTCGTTCGAGCAGACGGGTGATGACCGGCGTCGCCATTTCGACATTGGTTTCGACCAGTACGACGGCAAATTCCTCGCCGCCGATGCGCCCGACGATGTCCACGTTGCGCAGGCTCGCCCTGAGCAGTTGCGCCAGGTAAGCAAGTACGGCATCGCCGGCCGGGTGGCCGTAGCGGTCGTTGATCTTCTTGAAGTGGTCGATGTCGAGAATGATCAGCGTCGGCGACGGCCCGTGCCGCTGGCTGCGCGCCAATTCGTGCGAGAAGCGTTCCATGAAGGCGCGCCGATTTACCAGGCCGGTCAGTGCGTCGGTGCTGGCCAGCACGCGCAAATCCTGTTCGAGCGAGACGCGGCGGGCGATCTCCGCTTTCAGGCGCGCGCTTTCGGCCTGGGTCGCCGCCTTTTGTGCGGTGGTTTCCTCTTGGTAGCGGCGCAAAGCCATTTCCGACCAGAACATGCCGAGCAGGATGAGCGCGGCGGTGACACTGAAGCGAATGGCAAAACTGACCGGATAGCTGCTGGTGCCGAGATAGCTGCCGCCGCAGAGCATCAAGATGGCCGCCAGGACGATG
>JAKLDU010000185.1:0-390 GCA_022703355.1 Deltaproteobacteria bacterium
TATAGAAGCGTAGCTGGGATCGGTTTTTCAAGGAGGAGAGAGATGTCCACCGGAGCGATCGGCGTCGTCAAGACGCACCATTTCACGTTCGGCGAACCGCCGGACGAGTTGAAGCTTGAAAGCGGCCAGAAGCTCGGCCCCGTGACGCTCGCATACGAGACCTACGGCGAGCTCAACGAGCAGAAAGACAACGCGATCCTGATATTCCACGCCCTTTCCGGCGACGCGCATGCCGCTGGCAAGCATTCGGCCGACGACAAGAAGGTCGGCTGGTGGGACAGCATGATCGGTCCGGGCAAGGGTTTCAATACCGACAGATATTTCGTCATTTGCGCGAACGTGATCGGCGGGTGCAAAGGCTCGACGGGGCCGTCGTCGGCCAACCCGAAG
>JAKLDU010000185.1:400-642 GCA_022703355.1 Deltaproteobacteria bacterium
CCGACTTTCCCGTGATCACGGTGCGCGACATGGTCCGCGCTCAAAAATATCTCCTCGACCACCTCGGTGTTGCGCGGCTCCACGCCGTAACGGGGGGCTCGATGGGCGGGATGCAGGCGCTCGAATGGGCGGTCAACTTCCCCGACACGGTTCGTTCGGTGATCCTGTTCGCGACGGCGGCCACCCAGTCGCCGCAGAATATCGCGCTGCAGGAGGTGGGACGGAAGGCGATCATCAACGAC
>JAKLDU010000186.1 GCA_022703355.1 Deltaproteobacteria bacterium
CGGAGACAGGCACAACCAGGGTGTCGCCGTCCCATTCGTCCGGCACAAGCCCCATTTCCGCAAGTTGATGCTTGACGAAATCCGGGTTCGCGTCCGGGCGGTCGATCTTGTTCAATGCTACTATGATGGGAACCCGGGCTGCCTTGGCGTGCGCGATGGCTTCCTTGGTCTGGGGCATTACGCCATCTTCCGCTGCGACCACCAGAATGACGATATCCGCTCCCTGTGCGCCGCGGGCGCGCATTGCGGTAAATGCGGCGTGCCCGGGAGTGTCAAGGAAGGTGATCTGGCGTCCTTTTTGTTCCACCTGGTAGGCACCGATGTGCTGGGTGATCCCGCCGGCCTCTCCGCTGGCAACATTGGTATGGCGAATGGCGTCAAGAAGGGTGGTCTTGCCGTGATCCACATGCCCCAAAATGGTGACCACTGCCGGACGTTTGACCAGTTTTTTCGGGTCTTCTTCCATGATGATCCGGCGCCACAACGGGATCTCGCCAGTGTCCTCAACCTTGACTTCGTCAGCACTTTTTTCGGGTACAGCTTCGAAACCGAGTTCCGAGGCGACAATGGCAGCAGTGTCATAATCGACCATTTGATTAATGTTCGCCATAACGCCATTGGCCATTAAGACCTTAATGACCT
>JAKLDU010000187.1 GCA_022703355.1 Deltaproteobacteria bacterium
GCCGCCGCGTCATTTCCGTTTCTTCAGGCGGTCCTTCACTTTTTCCTTCACCTTCTCTTTTATCCGCGCTACGGGAGGAAGCTCGACCGCGGGAGTAAACCGCACGCCGTTATCGAACGCGTCCTTCACCGATCCCGCGACCGCCGCCTTCGGGCGGAAGGTCCCCTCGATCGCCTCGCGGAAGCGGTCCACGTACTCGAAGACCGCCGGCACAACGATAAGCGTGATGAGCGTCGAGATGATGAGCCCGCCGATGATTACCACGCCCATGCTCTGCCGGTACTGAGCCGCCTCGCCTATGCCCAGCGCGAGCGGCAGCGTACCCGCAAGCATCGCGAAGGTGGTCATGAGGATGGGCCGCAGCCGCACCATCCCCGCGCGCCGTATGGCCTCCTTGCGTTCGAGCCCTGAGCGCACCCCCTCCAGGGCGAAGTCAACAAGCAGAATCGAGTTCTTCGTGACCAGTCCGAGCAGCATGATGACGCCGATCATGCTGAACATGTCCATGTTCAGCCCTGTTATAAGAAGCGAGAAGAACGCGCCCGAAAGCGCCGGCGGCAGCGCCATGAAAATGGTGACCGGCGTGATGAACGACTCGTAGAGGCTGGCCAGCACAAGGTAAATGAAAAGCAGCGAGAG
>JAKLDU010000188.1 GCA_022703355.1 Deltaproteobacteria bacterium
CAACGGGCGCGCCAGTCGCCAGTCACCAACCAGACTAAGAGAAACAGGCCGACCGTAATGTTGTCAAATGCAGTCGATATTGGCAGGGAGAATCCGATCAGGGCGGCCAAGCCTGCCAGTAACGATGTTTTTTGATCGTTCGTCAGTGCCATTCTTTTCTCGTTCAATCGTTTATTGCTAAATGTTGCAGCTTTGCATAAACCCCGCCGTGCGCCAGCAATTCATCATGGCGGCCGCGCTCAACGATGCGGCCGCCTTCAAGAACGGCGATCTGATCCGAGCGCTCGATGGTCGACAAACGATGGGCGATCACAATGGTCGTGCGGCCCTGCATCAGGGTGTCGAGTGCCGCCTGGATCTGGCGTTCTGATTCCGAATCGAGCGCCGAGGTGGCCTCGTCGAGGATGAGGATGGGCGCGCCCTTAAGCAGGGCACGGGCGATGGCCAGGCGCTGGCGCTGGCCACCGGAGAGCTTGACGCCATTCTCGCCGATCAGTGTATCAAACCCCTGCGGCATGGCCTCGATGAACTCAAGCGCGTAGGCAGCCTTCGCCGCAGCATGAATTTCCTCCCTGGAAGCGGACGATTTTCCGCCGTAGGCAATGTTGGCGGCGATGGTGTCGTTGAACAGAACA
>JAKLDU010000189.1 GCA_022703355.1 Deltaproteobacteria bacterium
CAAAAGGGATGCTGGATCTACTGAGACTGCGAACGGGCACTTCCCGGTCCTCGGATTTTCTGAAGATTCTCGATGAAGCCAGGTCCATTGCAGCGCCCAAGGCCGCATTTTGTGTTGCACCCGTTCGCATTACGGGTGACGACAGTGTGGAAATTTACGTTGTAAACTTTACAAGCCGGGTTATGCGGGTGAACCTTGAGAACGCATGCATTATTTATCCTTTTGTTGCCACGTGCGGAGTCGAGCTTGATGAATGGTCAAACACCTTATCCGGAACCCTCCAGCGGTTCTGGGCAGACTCCATCATGCTCATGGCTCTCGGATGCGCTGTGACTCATCTGGAGGTGTACCTGAAGGATAGGATTGGTAAAGGCACCCGTCTATCGTCAATGAATCCGGGATCTACCAAAGAATGGCCACTGGAGGAGCAAAGCACATTATTTTCTCTTCTTGGAGATGGCGCAGAAGCTATTGGTGTCAGCCTGACGGACAAGATGGTCATCAGCCCCCTCAAATCCATATCGGGAATTTACTTTGTTTCAGAGGAAGACTTTATCAACTGTTCACTCTGTCCGAGGCATGATTGTACCTCGCGCAGAGTGAAGTACGATCCAGATCTCTATTCCAAGCGTT
>JAKLDU010000019.1 GCA_022703355.1 Deltaproteobacteria bacterium
CGCTACCAGGGCATCTACCTCTCAGAGGCCGTGGGCTCCTTCGCCCTCTACGCCGTCCTCGTCGCCCTCTTCACCGCTCCCGTCATCGGCGCCGTGAAAAACCTCGTCAGCTGATCCGGCAGAGACCCTCTCGTCCCCCCTTCCTCACCGGGAGGGGGGACTAAAAGCGAAAGGAGGAAAGAGCCATGGCAAAGACCCGGGGCAAAAAAAAGACCGATGCGAAAAACCTGAACCACATCATCATGATGAGCGCCTGGAGCTTTACCATCGTTGTCTCCTCCTTCGTCTTCCTCTTCGTCGGCAGGTGGATCGACGTGAAGTTCAACACGGAGCCGGCCTTCATGCTCGGGCTCTTCGTGCTCGCCATCACCCTGTGCATCGCCCGCATGTACGACGACTTCGTCAAGACCCGCGATCACATGAGGGACGACCGGCACCACGCCCACGCGCCCGAATAACCCGGCCTCCCCCATTCAGTGAACGTGAGGCCCGGTTTCCCGGCCTGAACTCCCGTTTTCTCCCGTCTTCAGGTTTCGCGCGGGCCTTCCTGCATTTCCCGGCGTTGGGCGGTGCCCGGGGCAGACCCCTTTGCGTGACATGATTTTCGTGATAAGAAAATCGCATGGCCCTCAATCACGGCATCATCACGAGCCTGCCGCGCTCCCCGGGTGTGTACCTCATGAAAAGCGCCCTGGGCGAGATCATTTACGTGGGCAAGGCAAAGGACCTTAAGGGGCGGGTTCAGGCCTACCTTGGCCAGGACACCAGGCCAAGCGTGCCCTACATTGCAGACCAGACCGACCAGGTGGACTTCATCGTCACCAGGAATGAGAAAGAGGCCCTGTTCCTGGAGAACCAGCTCATCAAGTCCCACCGGCCCCGGTTCAACATAGACCTCAAGGACGACAAGTCGTACGTACGCTTGAAGATCACCGTGAACGACGAGTGGCCGAGGATATCGGTCACCCGGAAGGTCCTCAAGGACGGCGCCCTGTATTTCGGCCCCTACGCGTCGGCCACCGCCATCAGGACCACGCTCAGCGCCGTGAGCCGGATATTTCCCCTGAGAAGGTGCAAGGACACTGCCTTCAGGAACAGGACCAGGCCCTGCATGTACCACCAGATCGGACTCTGCAGCGCCCCCTGCACGGGCAGGATCGCCAGGGAGGCTTACGGCGAGGTCGTGGAGGACCTGGTGACCTTCCTCGAAGGCCGGAACCGGGACCTCGAGGGCAGGTTCACGGAGCGTATGAGGCGCGAGGCCTCAAGGCAGAATTACGAAGCCGCGGCAAAGATCCGCGACCAGCTGAGCGCCATCCGCGAAAGCCTCGTGCCCCAGGTGGTGGTGGGCAGCACCCCCACGGACATCGACGTCTTCGGCACCTACCGGCTCAAGGGCAAGGCGCGGATCACGGTGCTGCACTTCTCCAGGGGCACCATGACCGACAGCCGCCTCCTGATGGTGAACGACACGGGGGAAGAGGATTTCATGACCACCTGCGTGCTCCAGTTCTACCTGCGCAACGGCAACATCCCCCCCCTGGTCTACATCGATTTCGAACCGGAGACGGGGGACCTCCCGGAGCAGATCCTCTCGGACCTCCGGGGGTCGAGGGTGTCCGTCCGGAAAGGCACCCGGGGCAGGCCCAGGCAGTGGGTGGAGATGGCGCAGGAAAACGCCAGGCTCTCCGGCAGGACCAGGGAGACTTCAGCCCTGGACGACCTCGCCAGGGCCTTCCGTCTGCCCGGGATCCCCTTCCGGATGGAATGCTACGATATCTCCTCCTTTCAGGGCGGCAACCCCGTGGCCTCGCGGGTCGTGTTCACGGGGGGCGAGCCGGACAAGTCGCTCTACCGGCACTACAGGATACGGGACATAGCGGTCCAGGACGACTTCGCCATGATGGAGCAGGTGCTCCGCCGGAGGCTCTGCTGCGACGAGGCGAAGCCCGACCTCCTCGTCATTGACGGCGGCAAGGGACAGCTGAGCGTGTGCGTGCGCGTCCTCGAGTCCCTCGGCATGGAAGCGATCCCCGCGGTCGCCATGGCCAAGCCCCGGGGCGCGAAGGTCGACCGCTTCTTCTTCCCGGGGAGAAAAGACGCCGTCTTCCTCCCCGAACGGGGCGAGCCCCTGAAGCTCATGCAGAGGCTCAGGGACGAGGCCCACCGGTTCGCCGTGAAGTACCACACGCACCTGAGGAGCAGGGCCATCTCTTCGGTCCTCGAGGAGATCCCGGGCATCGGGCCCAAAAAGGCCCGGGCCATTCTCAAGGGAACGGCCCACGTCAAAGGCCTCTCCCGGCTCACCCCCGCCGACCTGGCGTCGATCCCCCTCCTCTCGAAGGGTGACATCGACCGCATCCTGGACCATATCCGCACCATGGGATGACCCCGCTTCCCCCGGCCTGACCTTCACCGGTCCAGAATCATCTTCCCAAGGCAGGGTGCTTGGTCTATAATCACCGGGATCATGAGCACCGGATTCCACGGATACACATACCTCTTCGACGGCAGCTACGGATTCATCCTGGGGCCCTTGCTCCGGAAGCTCTTCAACCGGATCACCATCCCGGAACTGTACCGGGAGTCCCTTTCAAATCTTGCCCAGAAAGGCCATCTCGTGTTCGTGCACAGCACGACGAGCACCGTGGACGCCATGCTCATGAACTACCGGTTCCAGCGGGAAGGCCTCCCGGTGCCCCGGGTCGTCTTCAACCGGAAGCTCACCCTGCTCCAGCCCGTCAGCCGCTTGCCAAAGCTTGTCGCCGGGCTCTTCGCCGGGACCCCTTCGCCCTTTGCCGACGATTTCTACCGCACGTACGCGGGCGATGACCGCAGCGCGTCCCTCCTGTCCCTGGACGCCCCGGGAAAGGCCCGGGGGGGCGACCCCATCCTCGAACTCCTGAAGGTCCAGCGTGACCTCGACAAACCCGTCTACCTCATCCCCCAGCGCATCGTGTACAACCGGACCCCGATGAAGGTCAGAAACGCCTCGAAGGAGGAGAAAACCTCCAGCCGGAGCATCCGCAAGGTCATGACCCTCGTGAGGGCAGAGGAGCGCGGGTTCATCGAGCACGGCGAGCCCATCAACCTCAAGGAGGTGCTCAGCTCCAGCCTGGGAGGCAGGAAATTCTTCGAAGAGATCGCCGTGGAAATCAGGAACGACCTGCAGCAGCAGCTCGCGGTCCTGGGCAGGAACATCTCCGGCGCCCCCATCCGCGAGCGCGGCTTCATCATTAAAAAGACCCTCAAGGACCCGCTGCTCCAGTCGTTCCTCAGGTCCCACGCCGACGAGACGGGCCAGGAGTTCGGGCAGATGGAGGCCACCGTGGTGAAGCACCTCGAGACCATCGCCTCGGACCTCAGCCCTGCCATGATCAATCTCCTGAACAAGGCCCTCTCCTGGGTCTTCGACAACATCTACGACGGCCTCGACGTGGGGGAGGAAGGCCTCCAGACCGTCAAGGAGATGGCCAGGAACGGCTCGCTGGTGTACGTCCCCTGCCACAAGAGCCACTTCGACTACCTCATCCTGTCCTACACCCTGTTCCAGCACTGGATGAGCGTGCCCGTCGTGGCCGCGGGCATCAACCTCTCGTTCTTCCCCCTGGGCACCGTCTTCAGGAAGGGCGGGGCCTTCTTCATGAAGCGCACCTTCAAGGACAACCCCCTCTATTCCCACACCTTTGCCGCTTACGTGAGGACCATCCTCCAGGAGAGGATCCCGCTGGAGTTCTTCATCGAGGGCACGAGGAGCCGTTCCGGCAAGCTCATGCTCCCCAAGAAAGGCCTGCTTTCCATGATCCTCCAGGGCTGGGAGTCCGGGGTGACCCGCGACGTGATCTTCGTCCCCGTGTATGTCGGGTACGACACCGTGGTGGAGGAAGGGTCCTATATCCGCGAGATGAAAGGCGCGCCCAAGGAGAAGGAAGGCCTGTGGTCCCTCATCAGGGCTGGCGACGTGCTCAAGAACCGCTACGGCAGGGTGTACGTCCGCTTTTCGAAACCGCTGTCCATGAACGAATTCATGAAGGGCAGGCCCGCCTACTCCCGGATGGACACAGACCAGAAGGAGCTCCTCTACGACTCCGTGGCCCAGGCCATCATTTCCGCCATCTACCAGCAGACCGTGGCCACGCCGTTCTCGATCCTCTCCTGCGTGGTCACGAGCTTCGACTCCGCCCTCGAGGAGACGACGCTCAGGCAGGGCTTCTCCGTGTTCCTCGACTACCTCAAGTATTGCGGGTGCAACCGGTCATCCTCCCTGGACGACGAGGACAAGGCGTTCAGCGAGGCCTATGCGCTCCTGAAGTCCAAGCGCCTGGTGACCGTGGACGAGCCGGAGGCCGAGGGGGACTCCTGCCTGCTCAACGCCGAGGGGGAAAAGCGGATCCACCTCGAGTACTACAAGAACACGATCCTCAACTTCTTCGTGCCCGCGTCCCTCATCTGCAACGTGATGATCAAGGAAAAAGGCGGGATCGAGGAGAAGGACCTCAAGAGAAAGGTCGCGAACCTCGCCGCCCTTCTGGAGAGCGAGTTCATCCTGGACATGGAAAGCTTCGGGAAGGCCACCCAGTACATGCTCGACCGGGGCATACTGGTGCAGAAAAAAACGATGTGCTCCCTGAACCCCGAAAAGGCGAACCTCGCCGTCATGTTCGACGGCCTCCTGGAAAACTACCTCGAGTCCTACCTGGCCGTGGCCAGGTTCGTGCTCAAGACGAAAGACCTCGGGAAGAAAGACCCGCTGAAGGCTATCAACCGGTACGCCTCCAGGATCTACAAGAAGGGCGAGATACACCGGTACGAGGCGCTGTGCCTGCCCGTGTACAAGGGCGCCCTCGACACCCTGCGCACAAAGGGCATCCTCGACGAGAAGAACCGGCTTGCCGACGAGAAAGCACTCGGCACGCTCATCACCGACCTCGGGGCCTTCCTGGAAAAGTAGCTCCCCCCTCCCCCCGCCGTCGCCGGAAACCGCACCATCGGCCTCTTTCCCCCTGGCACACGGACCGGGCACGGCGAAAGAAGGTCTTGCCAAGGCACGCATCGGAGTGATACAAAATTCCCGGCGCATGTACGGCCACTTTTTCAACAGTATCACCAGATAGCAGCAATCAATACGGTCGGAAAGAAAGGACGAAGGAGGAAGGCCAAAATGAGTGAAATTCTCGATATCGTTGCCAGGGAAATTCTTGATTCACGGGGAAATCCGACAGTAGAAGTGGATGTTTACCTTTCTACCGGTGATATGGGCAGGGCAGCGGTGCCCTCGGGCGCGTCAACGGGCGAGTACGAGGCCGTCGAGCTCAGGGACGGCGACAAGTCACGGTACAGGGGCAAGGGCGTCCTGAAGGCCGTCGAAAACGTGAACACCAGGATCGCCCCGGTGCTCGTGGGGATGGACTCCCTCGACCAGGCGGGCATCGACGCCATGCTGCTGGAGATCGACGGCACCGAGACCAAGTCGATCCTGGGCGCCAACGCCACCACCGGCGTGTCCATGGCCGTCGCCAGGGCAGCCGCCACGTTCCTGGGCATCCCTTTGTACCGCTACGTGGGCGGGACCTTCGCCCGGGAGCTTCCGGTGCCCATGATGAACATCATCAACGGCGGCAAGCACGCCGACAACAACGTGGACCTGCAGGAGTTCATGATCATGCCCCTGGGCGCCCCGAACTTCAGGGAGGCGCTTCGCTACGCGGCGGAGACCTTCCACGCCCTGCGTGACATCCTCAACAAGAAAGGCCTCGCCACTGGCGTGGGCGACGAGGGCGGGTTCGCCCCCAACCTCAAGTCGAACGTCGAGCCCTTCGAGTTCATCGTCCAGGCCATCGAGAAGGCCGGCTACAAGCCCGGCAGGGACATCGGCATCGCCATCGACGCGGCCGCGAGCTCGTTCTTCAAGGACGGCAAGTACATCCTCGCCTCCGAGAAGGACCCCGAACGCACCACCGACGAGATGATCGACTTCTACGCCGACCTCGTGAACCGCTTCCCCATCGTGTCCATCGAGGACGGCCTCGACGAGAACGACTGGAAAGGCTGGAAGGCCCTCAACAAGAAGCTCGGCTCCAAGATCCAGATCGTGGGCGACGACCTGTTCGTCACCAACGTGAAGTTCCTCGAGCGGGGCATCAGGGAAAAGGCCGCGAACTCGGTGCTCATCAAGGTCAACCAGATCGGCACGCTCACGGAGACGGCGGACACCATTGCCATGGCGCGCCGCGCGGGGTTCACCGCCGTGTTCTCCCACCGCTCCGGCGAGACCGAGGACGCGTGGCTGGCCGACCTGCCCGTGGCCTTCGCCACCGGTCAGCTCAAGACCGGGTCCACCTCCCGCTCCGACCGGCTCGGCAAATACAACCAGCTCATGCGCATCGAGGAGGAGCTCGGCTCGAGCGCCATCTTCCGGGGCTGGAAAGTGCTCTACAGCGTCAACGGCAAATAGACCGACAGACCGGGGGCGGCGAATCGCCGCCCCCTTCTTTCACCCGTGAGCAAGACCCTTTCTTTCACCCCGCGCAGAGCCGAGCCAGTCGTTGCGGAAGCTCCCCTCATCCACCCGTGAGAAAGACCCTTCCCTTCATCGTCCTCCTCCTTCTCTGCCTGGCCCTCTTCCTCTGGCGCACGGAGTCGCGGGAGATCCGCTCCCGGGAGCTCTTCGTCACGGATGTGTTCGTGGAACTCAAGGCCCGGGGCACCCGGGTGGCAACCGGCGAGGCGTTCAGGCGTGCCGTGGAGGAGGTCAGGCGAGTGGATGCCCGCTTCGGGTACAAGGACTCCCTCATAACCAGGCTGAATGAAAACCGATCGATGAAAGACCGGGAGGGGTACGGCCTCATCTCGCGTGCGAGATCCGTCCGGGAGGCCTCCGCCGGCTCCTTCTCCATAACCCTGCGGCCGATCCTGGAGGCCTGGGGGTTCACGGAGTCCCTCCCGTACCGCATACCCGCCCCCGGAGAGTTTCATTCCTGGAGACAAGCCCCGCAGGACGAGGGAATCGTTCTGAAGGCCGACGGCGTGACCGTGGAGATCCCCGAGGGCACCGGGGTGGACATCGGCGGCCTCATCGAGGGCTATGCGGCGGACAGGGCCCGGGAAGCCATGCTCTCGGCCGGGTGCGACACGGGTTTGATCACCGTGGGGGGAGAGGTCGTGGCCTTCGGCAACCGCACCTGGAAGATCGGGATCAAAAACCCCAGGGGCGAAGGGGTTCTGGGGGTGATACCCCTTAAGAACAGGGCCATCGCCACGTCGGGCGACTACGAGCGGTTCTTTGTCGAGGGGGGCAGACGATACTGCCACATCCTCGACCCGGCCACGGGCTGGCCCGCCCAGGGACTGATGAGCGCGTCGGTGATCGCGGACAACTGCACCCTGGCCAATGCCTGGGCCGTCGCCCTGTTCGTCGCCGGCCCCGACAGGCTGGCCCACGTCCTCGAAAAGGGGGGCATGGACTGGGTCGTGGTTGACCGGGCGGGAAACATTTCAGCGAGCCCGGCCATGAGGGGGTATTTCCCCGCGGCAGGCACGGCGCACGGTACGCAATAGCAAAGCTTCCGGCGAGCTGCGGGGTGCCGGCCCCTCGAAACGACCCTTACTCTTCTGCGTCCCCGATCCATTTCTGGAGGGTTTCGATGATCTTCCGGGCCTGCTGAACGCTGGAGATGGTGAACTTCGACTGCTGCCGGTACTCGTCCTTCACCTTGCGGTACCTGCGGATGGAGTAGCGGTCAGGCCCGTACCCTTCCGTCTTCGGGTCCCACTGCTGGTAGCGGAAGAGGATGGTCGTCCACGCACCCTTGGAGAGGACCTCCTTTTCGAGCTCCTTGACGAGCACCGTGTCGTCTTCTTCGTACTGGATCGTAATGTCTTTTATGTCCGAGGCCATATCCCCCTCCATCCTGTGCTGGGTTCATCATGCCGTCTCCCGGGTGAAAAAACAAGGGCTTTCGCCCTGACGGAAAGTCGTCGTGTTTATGAGCCCTTGCTTTTTTCCGCAGTCTGTTTTACGTAAACTTCGCGCGGAGCATGTCATACCCTGCACCTTTTTCTTCTCCAGGATCGTGTGGGGCATACTCTCGCCTTGAATTACAGGAGGATGCGATGAGAGAAGTGGTCATCACGAGTGCGGTCAGGACCGCCCTCGGGGAGTTCAACGGCAGCCTTTCGGGCATCGACGGCAACAGGCTCGGCGCCATCGTCATCGAAGAAACGATCAGACGCTCCGGCATACGCAAGGAAGACGTGAACGAGGTCATCATGGGCATGGTTTTGCCCTGCGGCAGGGGGCAGAACCCGGCCAAGCAGGCAGCGGTCATCGCGGGCATGCCCTGGGACGTGGGCTGCATCACGGTGAACAAGGTCTGCGGGTCCGGCCTGAAGGCCGTCATGCTCGGCGCCCAGGCCATCAGGGCCGGGGACGCGGAGATCGTGGTGGCGGGCGGCATGGAGAACATGAGCGCCGCGCCCTACTACCTTGACAAGGCGCGCTTCGGGTACCGCCTGGGGCCGGGGTCCGTCAACGACCACATGGTCCACGACGGCCTGTGGGACATCGTGAACGACTTCCACATGGGGTCTTCCAACGAGCTGTGCGTCCAGAAGTACGGCATCAGCCGCGAGGACCAGGACCGCTATTCCGTGCGCAGCCACGAGCGGGCCACGCGCGCCATCAGGGAAGGCCTCTTCAGGGACGAGATCGTGCCCGTGGAGATCCCCCGGCGCACTGGCGAACCGAAGGTCTTCTGCGTGGACGAGCACCCCCGGGAAACGACCATGGAAACCCTCGCGAAGCTCCCCGCCGCGTTCCAGAAGGGCGGGACCACCACGGCAGGCAACTCGTCCGCCATCGCCGACGGCGCCTCCGCCCTGGTGGTCATGTCCCGGGAAAAGGCGGCCGAGCTTCATTGCCCGGTTCTGGCCACCATCGGCTCCCAGGCCAGCGCGGGCCTCGACATGAAGTACGTCCTCGTGGCCCCCATCCTGGCCATTCCCCGGGTGCTCCGGAAAGAGGGCATCTCGCTGGACGACGTGGATGTCTTCGAGATCAACGAGGCCTTCGCCGGCTCCACCGTGGCGGTCATGCGGGAGCTCGGCCTGGACCAGGAAAAGGTGAACATCCACGGCGGCGGCATCGCCATGGGGCACCCCATCGGGGCGAGCGGCGCCCGGGTGCTCACCACCCTGATTTACGGGATGATCAGGAGCGGGAAAAAGACCGGCCTGGCAACCCTGTGCCTGGGCGGAGGCGAGGCCGTTGCCCTCATCGTCAGGAGAGACGCTTAAGCGGATTCGAAAGGAGGGGGAAGATGGAGATCAGGACCTTCGGCGTGGTGGGCGCGGGCCAGATGGGCGGCGGCATCGCCCAGGTGGCGGCCATGAGCGGCCTGGACGTGATCATGCACGACATCAGCGAAGAGCTCGCCCGGAAGGGGCTCGCCGCCATAGGAAAAAACCTCGGGAAGTCGGTGGAAAAAGGGAGGATGAGCCGGGCCGAAATGGACGCGGTGGTCGGCAGGATCACGCCCGTGGCCGACCTTCGGGCCATGAAGGACGCGGACTACGTGGTGGAGGCCGCCTCCGAGCGCCCCGACATCAAGTTCGCCATCTTCCGGGACCTGGACTCCTTCTGCAGGCCCGAGGCCATCCTGGGCACCAACACCTCGTCCATCCCCATCGGCCGCATCGGCTCGCAGACGAAGCGGCAGGACAGGGTCATCGGCATGCACTTCATGAACCCCGTGCCGCTGATGAAGCTCGTGGAGATCATCAGGGCGCTGGCCACCTCCGAGGATACCTTCAGGGTCACCTGGGACCTGGCGCTCAGGTTCGGCAAGACGCCGGCGGAGGCCCATGACGAGCCGGGCTTCGTGTCCAACCGCGTCCTCATGCCCATGATCAACGAGGCGGTGTTCTGCCTCTACACCGGCGTGGCCTCCCGGGAGGACATCGACACCGTGATGAAGCTCGGGATGAACCACCCCATGGGGCCGCTGGCCCTGGCCGACCTCATCGGGCTCGACACCTGCCTGGCCATCATGGAGACCCTCTGCGAGGGCTTCTCCGACTCGAAATACCGGCCCTGCCCCCTGCTCCGCCGCTACGTGGAAGCCGGCTGGCTGGGCAGAAAGACGGGAAAGGGTTTTTACGAGTACACCTAGCAGAATGGCACCCGGGGGTGGAGGATGAAGCTGCTCGCAGGCGATATCGGCGGAACGAAGACGACCCTCGCCCTGTTCTCGTCCCCGGAGAGGCTGCACGAGCCCGAAAACGTCGCGACCTACCCCAGCGCCGCCTTCGGCTCGCTCGAACAGATGATCTGCGCCTTCCTCGGGGAGCACCGCGTCGACCGGGTCGATTACGCGGCCTTCGGCGTGGCCGGCCCGGTGGTGGGCGACCGGGTGGCGTTCACCAATTTGCCCTGGGTCATTGAAAAGACGAGCCTCGCGTCGGGCATCGGCTGCCCCGGGGTGCACCTCCTCAACGACCTCGAGGCCGTGGGCCACGGCATCCCCTTCCTTGCGCCCGCGGACCTCGCCCTCATCAACCCGGGCGTCCCGGACCCCCGGGGCCCCCGGGCGGTCATCGCGCCGGGCACCGGCCTGGGCGAGGCGTACCTGACCTGGGACGGCGCGCGCCACGTGCCCCATGCGTCCGAAGGGAGCCACGCGGAGTTCGGGCCGTCGAACGCGCTGCAGGCAGAGCTGCTCGACTACCTCTTCGAGAAATACGACCACGTGAGCTATGAGCTCGTCTGCTCCGGCATGGGCATCCCCAACCTCTACGCCTTTCTCAAGGAAAGGAAGCGCTGTGCCGAGCCCGCCTGGCTGGGCGAAGCCATCCGGAAAGCGCCCGACCCCACCGTGGTCATCCTGGGCGCGGCCCTGGACGAGGATGAACCCTGCGACATCTGCCTGGCCGTTCTGGACCTGTTCATCTCCATCCTCGGGGCCGAGGCGGGGAACCTCGCCCTGAAGATCCTGCCCACGGGCGGCCTCTACCTTGGCGGCGGCATACCCCCGCGGATCTCGGCCCAACTCCTCGATGGCAGGTTCATGCGCTCGTTCCTGCACAAGGGCCGCCTCTCCCGGGTCCTCGAAAACATCCCCGTGTCCCTGATCCTCAACCCCGCCGCAGGCCTCATCGGGGCGGCCGGGGCAGGCTTCGACAGGATTCCCGGCTGATCCCCGGGCGAAGACCTTCGGGAGAAGAGGCGGGGCTTGACTGCTGACGGGGCGCCCGGGCATGCCCCGCCCCGGACCCGCACCCCTGCCGGCTCTCCACCGGGTGGCGCCGCGCCCGGGCGGTCCGGCAGCACCCCCTGTCTTTCTCAGTCCTCGACGTCGGGCCAACCAGGAATTGTGCCGTCACGTCCTCGAGGACGCAGCACCCCCTGCCTTTCTCAGTCCTCGACGTCGGAGCGGAAGTCCACCGACGAACGCATGAAGGAATATCTTTCCGGGGACGGCGGGCGCCTCAGGAACTCATCGGGCTTTCTTGCGATGGTGCGCGCACCCGAGGGGCAGCCAGCCACGCAGAGCCCGCAGCCGATGCAGCGCTCGGCGTCGACCGCGATGAAATCTTCCGCCAGGCTTAAGGCCTTCATGGGGCAGCGCCGGACGCAGAGGCCGCAGGCCACGCACGTGGCCCCGTCATACTGGGGGAGGTAGTTGGACGACAGCACCCGGCCGGGATTGGGCAGGAGCTTGAGGAATCTCAAGATGGTGCAGCAGTCCGGGCAGCAGTTGCAGATGCACTCGACGTTGCGGGCGTCGCCGCCGGCCTGGTGGACGAGCCCGTGCTCCTCGGCGTAGTCGATGACGCCGAAGGCCTCCGTTCTCGTGATCCACCGGCCGACCCCGATCTCCTCGATGGGGTACTCGGCGTAGAAGTCGAAGGCCATGCAGACCTCCTCGGAATGGGTGCATTTCCGCTGGCCCAGGGTCTTCAGGTGATGGCCGCAGGCGCACTTGAACAGGCCGATGCGCTCCTTGCCCTCAATGATGGACCGGACGTCGTCATAGGGGAGGACGCGCTTTCCGTCCGGCAGATCCGCCTGTATGGGTATAGTCCTGAGCGACCGGGCCCTGGGAAAGAACCCGTCGGTGAGATAGTCCTCGATGAGGCGCGTCAGCTCGAGGTCCGGGTCGGCCCGGTAAAGCTGGTGCTCGAAGAACCCGTGCATGAAGGGGGCGGCGGCATAATACTTCACGCCCTTCCAGGTCTTGGGGAACAGGAGGCCTTTCTTCGTCATGCGAGCCAGGATGGAGCCCGCGTCACCCTCGGACAGGCCCGCCTTCGCCGCGATGGCCGCCACCGGCTCGAGCCTTCTGCCCATGGCGAGGTAGACCGCCGCCTCCTCAAGGCTGAACAGCCTTTTCAGCACGGCGATCTCCTTGCCCCCCGCCGAGGCGGTCATTCCCACGGAGTACTGGTCGACCCGTTCCTGAAGCTGCCGGTAGATGTCCTGCGTCATGGCGATCCCCGCTTTTCCCTGGATTTTTAATATCGTGACAGGGACGATTTTAGCTCAATCTTCCCGGATCGACAACGGCATTCGTGACCGCCTTGTCCGCCATGTGCAGGACCGCCCGGCCGGGGTCGAAGGCGCCTGCCCGCAAAAAGGCGCGCCCGGGCTTTCCCGGGGACAGGAGCGGGGCAGGCAAGGACCCCGTGTCCATGGAGCGGGTGGCGTACTTTCCCTGGGGACAAAAGCCGGGAAGGCCCGAGAAAACGCCCTTGAGATTTCATCCCTGAATCCTGTAAGGTAGGTATCCATCGATAACCAAGCAAAGGGGTGTTCACATGTCAAAACTCCATACGCTGGCCCGGACGGGACAGGCAATCTGGTTCGACTACATCCGCAGGTCGCTCATCACCTCGGGGGAGATGCAGTCCCTCATCGAGAAGGGCGTGCGGGGCGTGACGTCCAACCCCACCATCTTCGAGAAGGCCATTGCCGGCAGCTCCGACTACGACGAAGACATCCAGGCCCTCGTGAAGAAAGGCACCCCCGTCGAAGGGATCTACGAGAGCCTGGCCCTCTGGGACATCGCCCGCACCGCCGACCTGTTCATGCCCCTCTACGAAGAAACACGGGGGCTGGACGGGTACGTGAGCATCGAGGTGAGCCCGACCCTGGCTTACGACGCAAAGGGAACGGTGGCCGAGGCGAGGAAGCTTTTTTCCGCCCTCTGTCGGCCCAACATCATGATCAAGGTGCCCGCCACGAAGCAGGGCATCACGGCCATCGAGGCCCTCATCGGCGAGGGCATCAACGTGAACGTGACGCTGCTCTTCGGCGTGGAGCGCTACAGGGAAGCCGCCCTGGCCTACCTCTCGGGTCTGGAAAAGCTCCTCGAGGCGGGCGGAGACATCGGCAGGGTCGCCTCGGTGGCCTCGTTCTTCGTGAGCAGGGTGGACACCCTTCTGGACCCCGAGCTCCAGAGGAAGGGGAGAGCCGACCTCGCGGGCAGGATCGCGGTGGCCAATGCGAAAATCGCCTACGGCCTCTTCCTCGAGCTCTCCCAAAGCGACCGGTGGCAGGCCCTGGCAGCCAGGGGCGCCATGCCCCAGAGGCTCCTGTGGGCAAGCACCGGCACCAAGAACCCGGCCTACAGCGACCTGCTCTACATCGACGAGCTCATCGGGCCCCACACGGTCAACACCGTACCCCCCGCGACCCTCCAGGCCTTTCTCGACCACGGCAGCGTGGAAGACCGCCTCGGCAGGGGCCTGGACGAGGCCAGGGCCCAGGTCGACTCTCTTGCCGGCCTGGGCATCGATCTCGCAGCCGCCACGGCAAAGCTCCAGCAGGACGGGGTCGACTCGTTCGCCGCATCCTTTTCCTCCCTCATGGACAGCATCAGGGCCAAGCGCAGGGAGCTCGTCGCGGGCGGGCATCTCCTGGAGGAGCGCCTCGGCCCTTTTGAGGCACCCGTGGCGGCCCGCCGGGAAAAGCTCAAGGCCGACCACGTGCTCGCGCGGATCTGGGAGCACGACCACACCCTCTGGAAGCCCGACCCGACCGAGATCACGAACCGCCTCGGCTGGCTCGATATCGCCGGCGCCATGCTGGAGCAGGCGGACGAGATCGAAGCCTTCGCCCGGGACGTGCGCGCCCGGGGATACACGCAGGCCTACCTCCTGGGCATGGGCGGCTCGTCGCTGGCACCGGAGGTGGTGCGCGAAGTCCTGGGGGTAAAGGGCGGCTGGCTCGACCTCACCGTCGTGGACACCACGGACCCGGCCTTTTTCCTTCGCCTGGGAGAAAAGCTCGACCCGGCGAAAAGCCTCTTCATCGTGTCGTCCAAGTCCGGCTCCACCGTGGAGACGAGCTCGGCCTTCGCCTATTTTCAAGCCCTGACGGAACGGGCCCTGGGGACAGGCAAGGCGGGCGCCCACTTCACCGCCATCACCGACCCCGGTTCGTCCCTGGGGGAGACCGCCGCCCGGTGCGGCTTCCTGAAAACCTTCCTGAACGACCCGAACATCGGCGGGAGGTACTCCGCCCTGTCATACTTCGGGCTCGTGCCCGCGGCGCTCATGGGCGCGGACATCCGGTCGCTCCTGGACCGGGCGCTGGTCATGACCGAGAACTGCGGGAAAAGCACCTGCGTCGTGTCGGGCAACAACCACGGCGGCAGGCTGGGCGCCATTCTGGGCGAGCTCGCCCTCGCGGGCCGGGACAAGGCGACCTTCGTCGTCTCCCCGGGCTTCGCCTCCTTCGGCGACTGGGTGGAGCAGCTCATCGCCGAGAGCACGGGCAAGGAAGGCAGGGGCATCGTGCCCGTGGTGGGCGAGCGCCTGGGCTTCCCGGGCCGGTACCGGGAAGACCGGCTCTTCGTGCACCTGTGCCTGAAGGGCGACGAGACGCACGGCGACAAGCTCGCGGAGCTCGAGAAGGCCGGGCACCCCGTGGTGAAGGTGGCCCTGAACGACCCCCTCGACCTCGGGGGGCAGTTCTTCCTCTGGGAGATGGCCACCGCCGTGGCGGGTCACATCCTCGGCATCAACCCCTTCGACCAGCCCGATGTGGAAACGGCCAAGAAAAGCGCCCGGGCCGCGGTGGAGGAGTTCAGGAAAACGGGCGCCCTGCCCGCCCCCGCACCGGTCATCCGGGAAAACGGGATCGGCGTGACGGGCGACGTGCAGGGCCGGGACATAGAGGACGCGCTGAAGGCCTTTTTCGCCGGCGTGAAGCCGGGCTCCTACGTGGCCGTCCAGGCCTTCCTCCCCCCGGACCCCGAAACGGACGCCCTTCTCGAGGACCTGCGCATGCGGATCCGGGACACCTTCCGGGTCGCCACCATGTGCGGGTACGGGCCCCGCTACCTCCACTCCACCGGGCAGCTCCACAAGGGGGATGCCGGCAGCGGGATCTTCCTCCAGATCACCTGCTCCAACCCCCTGGACCTGGCCATCCCCGGGGGGGACGGCCCGCCGCTCACCTTCGGCACCCTGAAGGACGCCCAGGCGCTCGGCGACTGGAACGCCCTCAAGGCAAAAGGCAGGAAGGTCATCCGCCTGCACCTCGAGGGCGACGACCGGGCACGGGCCATGAGGTACGCCGCGGAAAAGATCTCCTGAGGCCGGGGGGCAGAAAGGGCCGCGAACGCCCCTTCGCCCCGGGGCTCAATGCCCGGACACCCCCCCTGCTGGAGGCCCGCCCGCCTGTGAAGGGGCTGCAGCACGCAATCGGCCGCTGCACGCACCCGGCAGGCGTCTTCCCCGCTTGTGAAGGGAGAGCACATGATATACAGGGGAGATATGCCGACGCCGCCGACGATCCTCCTTCACACCTGCTGCGGGCCGTGCGCGACCACCTGCACGGAGAGGCTCGGGGATTCCGGCGAGGAGCCCCTCCTGTTCTTCAGCAACTGCAACATCTTCCCGCGGGAGGAGTACGACCTGCGGCTCGAGCACGCCAGAAAGCTCGCGGTGATCCTGGGCCTGGACCTCATCGAGGACGCCTACGACCACGGGGCCTGGCTTTCGGCCGTCGCGGGGCTCGAGGACGAGCCCGAAAGGGGCTTAAGGTGCCAGGCGTGCTTCAGGTTCAGCCTGTCGAGGGCCGCAGACCGGGCTGACCTGCTCGGGCTCCCGGCCTTCACCACCACCCTGACCGTGAGCAGGTACAAGTCCTCCGCGCAGATATTCGAGGTGGGGAGGGCATTTCCGAAGTTCGCCCCCCTGGACTTCAAGAAGGGGAACGGCTACGAAAGGAGCATCGATCTCAGCAGGCTCTACGGCCTGTACCGGCAGAACTTCTGCGGATGCGAGTTCAGCGTGGGGCGGCGGAAGGGATCTGCGGGCTGAAGGGCCAGCCGGGCGCAGATCCCCTGTCGTGATCAGGCGGCGGGGGCTTCGGCCTTCTTCTTGGGTTCCTTCTTCACCGGCGCTTCGCCGCCCTCTTCCTTCTTCTTTTTCTTCTTCGACTTGGCCTCTTCCGCCGGGGCGGCCTCGGCCTTCCTGCCCTTTTCCCTGGGCGGCGCCGCCTTCTTTTCCTCGCGGATTCTCGCCATGTCCTCGAGCTTCTTTTCCCGTGCCCCGATTGCCGTTATCCTGAACGTGGACTCCCGGACCTTGGCCTTCAGTTTCCTCACGATGGAATCCTTCTCGATCTTGTTCCCCTCAAGGCCCAGGCCGCTCAGCTCTTCCTTGCGCCTGGCGAGCCTGTCCTCCCAGTACGCCTTCTGGGACTCTCTCGAAATGCGAAGCTTCGATGCCATGTCTTCTCCTTTCACGCTGGGTGATTCATCAAGTCCTGCCTCATTCTCCGGACCGACCGAAGGCGTTCCGAACACTGAAGGTGTTTCCCTCTAGCACAGTTTTTCCCTGATTTCCAGTGGCTGGTTGAGCCGAAAACTTCAAATGAGGGCATCCATACCCCCTTCATCCTCCCTGACACAAATGTTTTGACATGACCGTTGAGCCCCTCCTTGAATCTTTCAGGTTTCCCGGTACTATTTGGGGAACGAGGGGGCCCTCTTCGCGGCGGGCCTTCCCGGCAGAATCCTGAAGGAGGTGGTCCATGAAGGTGCTCGTCCTGTTCTACTCCACCTGGGGGCACATCTACAAGATGGCCCTGGCCGAAGCGGAAGGGGCCCGCGAGGTGAGCGGCGCCGAGGTCGACATCCGCCGCGTCCCGGAAACCCTCCCCCCGGAGACCCTCGCGAAGATGGGGGCCGTGGCGGCGCAGAAGCAGTTTGAACACATCCCCACGGCAACGGTTGAAGACCTCGCCGGCTACGACGCCATTATCTTCGGCGCCCCTACCCGCTACGGGAACATGTGCGGCCAGATGCGCCAGTTCCTGGACGGGACCGGCTCGCTGTGGGCCAAAGACGCCCTGGTGGGAAAGGTGGGGAGCGTGTTCACGAGCTCGGGCACCCAGCACGGGGGCCAGGAGTCGACCATCCTGGGCCTCCACGTGAACCTGCTCCACTACGGCATGGTCATCGTGGGCCTTCCCTACAGCTTCAAGGGGCAGTCGGCTAAAGAGCCGGTCATCGGCTGCTCCCCCTACGGGGCGTCCACCATCGCGGGGCCGGGTGGGGACAAGACGCCCAACGACATCGAGCTCGACGGCGCCCGCTACCAGGGAAGGCTGGTCGCGAAAACGGCGCTCAAGCTCTGCTCCTGATGACCCGCAGGGCACCCCGTCAGGCGAGGATGCTCAAGCAGGCAGTACGTACCCGCCGCCCCCCTGCCTGGTGACCCGCAGGGCCCTTGTCAGGAGCGGATGCGCTTCCTGAGCTCCTTGATGAGGGCGGTGCAGACCTGGTTCGCGTCCGCCACGATGGCCACGTCGGCCATCTTCATCATGGTGGCGTGGGGGTTCTTGTTCACGGCGATGATGAAGCCCGCGTCCCTGATCCCCGCCGTGTGCTGGATGGCCCCGGAGATGCCGAAGGAGATGAGCACCCTGGGGGAGATGTGCTTGTCCGCCTGGCCCACGAGGGCCTCCTCGTCCGCCCACTTCGAGTACACCACGGGCCGCGTGGCCCCCACCTCGCCCCCGAGTATCCGGGCGAGCTCGTAGAGGTTCCTGAACTTCTTCCTGCTCCCCATGCCCCGGCCCCCGCAGACCACCACGGCCGCGTCCTCGAGCTTCTGCACGCGCTCGGGCTGGCGCACCGAGGACACGAGGGTGACGCGGTCCTCCGGGAGGTCGTCGGGCAGTGGCACCCTGACGATCTCCGCCACGGCGTCGTTGTCGTGCGGTATCTCCTGGAAGGTGCCGGGCCGGACCGTGGCCATCTGGGGCCGCTTCACCGGGGTGACGATCTTCGTGAGCATGTTGCCCCCGAAGGCGGGCGCTGTCTGGACCAGGAGGCCGTCTTCCCCGATGTCGAGGCCGATGCAGTCGGCGGTGAGCCCGGTCTTCAGGCGCTTGGCCAGCCTGGGCGCAAACTCCCGGCCGAAGGCGGTGGCGCCGACGAGCAGGATCTCGGGCCGGTGCTCCCTCACCAGCTTTTCCATGAGGTGGAGGTAGATGTCGTTGCTGTAGAACTTCAGCTTCTCGTGGTCGCACACGTAGATCTTCCTGGCGCCGTGGCAGGTGTACTCCCACACCCACTCGTCCACGCCGTGGCCGAACACCGTGACGCACACTGTGGCGTCGATGGCCTTCGCGAGGTCGCTGGCCCGGGAGATGAGCTGGAGGGTCACCCGGTTCTGGAAATAGTTCCGGTAGTCGCCGAACACCCAGATGCTGCGCTTGCCCTCTCCCATGGCTACTTCACCGCCTTGAGGTCTTTCCTGATCACGCTGCCGATGGCGTCGTCGAACCGCTCGAAAAGCTCCTCGACGATCTTCCTGGGCGTGCCGGCCAGCACCACGTTCTGCTTGCCCGCCGTGGAGGAGAAAACCTCGAGGATCCTCGTCGGGGAACCCTCGAGCCCGAGCTCGGCCTCGTCCATGCCCAGGTCGTGGGCGCCCGCGGTGAGGATGCTGGGCTCCCGGAAGGCGTCCTGCAGCCCGGCCATGGGGATGTACCGGGGCGTATAGTGGGCGGTGGTCACGGTGACGAGGCCAGGCAGGTCCATCTCCAGGGTCTCCAGGAAGTGGTCCGAGACCCGCTCGACGCGGAGCCTTCGCCCCGTGAGCTTCAGGTCGTCCACGGAGGCGATGGAGGAGATGCCCAGCTCCTCTCCCATCTGCGGCCCCACCTGGGCGGTCTCGCTGTCCGAGGTGTGGCACCCGCAGAGGACGAGGTCGAAGTCCGAGCAGAAGGTCTCGATTGCCCGGGCCAGGACCGCGGAGGTGGCCATGGTGTCCGCGCCTGCCATGCGGGGGTCGGAGACCAGGAGGCAGCGGTCGGCGCCCATGGACAGGGCCTCGTGGAGGATCTCGGCGGCCATGGGAGGGCCCATGGTGATGGCCGTGATGTGCCCCCCGTGCCCCTCCTTGATCCTGAGCGCCGCCTCCAGGGCCGACTTGCACGCCGGGTTCATCATGCCCTCCGCCGCCTCGCGCTTGAGCAGCCCCGTCTTCCTGTCCCAGGGGAGCTCGCTCACCATGGGGACCTGCTTCATGCACACGATCATCTTCACCAGTGCCGCCTCGAGCGCATCATGATTCCTTCCGCTTTCCGGGGGCGCCTCACGCACCCGGCCCCCTCCGCTTTCTTCCGCACGCCCCCGCCTCATATGGGCTCGCTGATGACGGCCCGGGAGATCACCATCCGCTGGATGTCGCTCGTGCCCTCGTAGATCTCGGTGACCTTCGCATCGCGGAAGTAGCGTTCCACGTCGTACTCCCGGCTGTAGCCGTAGCCGCCGTGGATCCCCACCGCACCCCCGGTGACCCGGGTGGCCACGGTGCTGGCGTAGAGCTTCGCCATGGCGGCCTCCTTGCCGAAGGCCTTGCCCCCATCCTTGGCGTCGCAGGCCCGGTAGACGAGGAGCCTGGCGGCGTCGATCTCCGTGGCCATGTCCGCCAGCGTGTTCTGGACCGACTGGAAGGACGAGATGGGCTTGTGGAACTGCTGGCGCTCCTTCGAGTACTTCACCGACGCCTCGTAGGCTGCCTGGGCAATGCCCACGGCCTGGGCGCCGATGCCGATCCTGCCCGTGTCCAGGGCGTCGAAGCCGATCTTGAGGCCGTCCCCCGCCTCCCCCAGGAGGTTCTCCCGGGGCACCCGGCAGTCCTCGAAGAAGAGCGACGACACGGGGTTCGCCCGCATGCCGCAGAGGTCCTCGATCTCGCCCACGGTGAAGCCCGGTGTCCCCTTCTCCACGATGAACACGCTCGCGCCCCGGCCGGGCCTGTCCGGGTCCGTGATGGCGAAGACCAGGGGGGTCGTGCAGACGCCGCCGTTGGTGACGAAGATCTTGGTGCCGTTGATGACGTAGGAGTCGCCGTCGGGGACCGCGCTGGTCTCCACGCCGCCCGCGTCCGAGCCCGCGTTCGCCTCGGTGATGCAGAACGCCCCGATGTGCCCGCCTGTGGCGAGCCCGGGCACGAAGCGCTCGATCTGCTCCCGGGTTCCGAACTTGAGGATGGGGTAGACGCCCACGGAGTTGTGGACCGTGACGCACAGGCCCAGGGCGCCGCTCACCCGGGAGATCTCCTCGATGGTGATGGCGTAGGAGATGCTGTCAGCCTCGGCCCCGCCGTACTTTCTCGGCACCTGGAGCCCGAAGAAGTTCAGGGCGCGCATCTTCTCCACCACCTCCTTCGGGAAGCGGGCCTCACGGTCGATCTCGTGGGCAATGGGGCCGAGCTCGGCCTCCGCGAACTCGCGCACGCTCCTGCGGACCAGCTTGTGCTTCATGCACGCGTTGAAAACCAAATTGAATGCTCCTCCCCCACGAAATTCCCTCTTCAGGTGTCGGCCCGGGGCTCAAAACATATCCTAATCCCCGGCAAAGTTCAAGGGGGTGCAGGACCTGGGTGATGTAACAGGACTTGTGTCAGGGGAGGAAGAAGGGGTACCAGCAATTTTGTGTTCGCGCACAGAAAAGTAGGAGGTACCCCATGGAACGGAGTTCCATAATACGGAGTTTGCCACAAGCGTTTGCAGCGATCAAGGGGATGGATTCAGCGCCGGGATGGGAGAGCGATTACCGTCAGGCAGCGTGGGCACCCCCTTGCGGACCTTGATTTTTTTCCCTTCGATGCTTATGTAATCCAGGGACACCCATCTGCATGGATGGACGAGAATACGACGGAGGACCCATGGAGCACAAAAAAGAGACCCGCCAGTTCAAGACCGAGGTGCAGAAGCTCCTCAAGCTCATCATCAACTCGCTGTACTCCCACCCGGAGATCTTCCTGAGGGAGCTCATCTCCAACGCCTCGGACGCCGTGGACAAGGTGAGGTTCAAGGCCCAGACCGACCCGGACATCCTCAAGGGCGACGGGGAGTTCAGGATCAGGATCGTCCCTGACCGGGAGAACAGGACCATCACCATTGAAGACAACGGCATCGGCATGACCTACGACGAGGTGATCGAGAACATCGGCACCATCGCCCAGAGCGGCACGAAGGCCTTCCTCGAGGCCATAGAGGAGATGAAGAAAAAGGACACCATCGCCCCGGAGCTCATCGGCCAGTTCGGCGTGGGTTTCTACAGCTCGTTCATCGTGGCGGACAAGGTGGTGCTTCTCACCCGGGCCGCGGGCGAGGAAAAGGCCACCCGCTGGGAATCCGCCGGGGACGGCTCCTACACCATAGAAGAAGCCGTCAAGCCCTCCCGGGGCACCGCGGTGACCCTCACGCTCAAGGAGCGGGGAGAGGACGACCCCGACTACACCGACGAGTGGACGATCAGGGACATCGTGAAGAGGCACTCGGACTTCGTGGGCTACCCCATCGTCATGGACGTGGAGCGCACGGAGCCCATCCCGGACGCAGAGGTCATCAGGGACAAGGACGGCAAGCCCATCGGCTCCACCACCCGCAGCGCGGTCAGGCCCGAGACCCTGAACTCCATGAAGGCCATCTGGGCCAGGAACAAGTCCGAGGTCACCGAAGAGGAGTACACGGAGTTCTACAAGCACATCAGCCACGACTGGAACCCCCCCCTGGCCCACGTGCACCTGAAGCTCGAGGGCACCACCGAGTACCAGGCAATCCTCTACCTCCCCGCGAAGGTCCCCTTCGACCACTTCATGCGCGAACGCAGGCACGGCATCCACCTCTACTCGAAGCGCGTCTTCATCATGGACGACTGCCGGGAGCTCATGCCCGAGTACTTCGGCTTCATCCAGGGCGTGGTGGACGCCCCGGACCTCAACCTCAACCTCAGCCGGGAGATCCTCCAGCATGACAGGCTCGTGCAAAACATCCGCAAGAACCTCGTGAAGCGCCTCTTCGACCTCATCGAGGGGCTCGATCCGGAAAAGTCCGACCAGTTCTACCAGGAGTTCGGTCCCATCCTCAAGATGGGCATCCCCACGGACCACGAGAACCGCGAGCGGATATCGAAGCTCCTGCGGTACCGGACCACGAAGTCCGAGGGGAAGCTCGTCCCCCTTTCCGAGTACGTGGCCCGCATGCAGGCCGGCCAGGAGGGCATCTACTACATCACCGGCGAGAACGCCTCCACCCTGAAGGACAGCCCGCACCTGGAGCGCCTGAAGGAAAAGGACCTCGAGGTGGTGCTCATGACCGACCCCGCGGACGAGTGGGTGGTCCAGTCCCTGGGCGCCTTCGAGGGCAAAAAGTTCGTGAGCGCCGAAAAGGGCGACCTCGGCACGGAAAAGGTGGACGAGAAGAAAAAGCACGAGTTCGAAGAGCTTTTCGCCCTCATCAGGGAAGAGCTCAAGGAGCGGGTGAAGGACGTGAGGGCCTCCACCCACCTCAGGGAATCCATCGCGTGCCTGTCCGGCGAAGCCCACGACATGAGCCCCTACCTTGAAAAGATCCTCAGGGCCTCGGGGCAGAAGACCGAGCCCGTGAAGCGCATACTCGAGGTGAACGTGGACCACCCCGCGGTGTACAACATGAAGTTCCTCTACGAAAAGAACAGCACGGACCCGGTGGTGAGGGACTACGCCCGGCTCCTCCTCGACCTGGCCCTCATCGCCGAAGGGGAAAGGGTCGAGGACCCGGCGCACTTCTCGAAGACCGTGGGCAGGCTCATGGCGGAGGCGTCCACCGTGGAGGAGCTCATGAAGGGGGAGGCCATCGAGGTGTAGGCGGCGGGCGGGCGTCACCCGGGGCGGCGGGCGGCCTTAAACGTACATGCCCGGCTGCCCGATGACGCTCATGTACACCACGCCCTCCCGGACGCCGTCGATGCCTAGGAGACCATTGACCTCGCCGTCGAACATGGACCCGATGTGGCAGCAGCCCAGCCCCATGCTGGCGGAGGCGAGCGCGAGATTCTGGGCCATGTGCCCGGCGTCGAGGTAGACGTAGCGGTACGCCCGCTGCCGGTACTTCCACGCGGCCCGCTCGAACACGGCGGTGAACAAGACCACGGCGGCTGCGCTGGCGCACATACTCTGCCCGAGGGCGGCGTTCGCGAGTTCCCGGCCGAACTCCCCGGCCCTCACCTCCTCGAGGGCGTGGCCCCTGACGTGGTAGTGATACAGGCCCGGGTCGGCCCCGGTGACGCGGTTCACGGCCACGTACGTCTCCACCGGGTAGAGGGCGCCCGCCGAAGGGGCCGTGCGGAAGGCGAACCCCATCTCGCTGCGCTGGATGCCGCTGGAGGACCACAGGGCGCAGGAAAGCATGTCCAGGGAGATGGGGGAGTCCAGGAAGCTCCTCTGGCTCTTTCTCCTGAGCAGGGCCTCGTGGAGGCTCATGTCGCCGCAGCGGTCAACCGGGCAGAGCGCCACCCTGCGGGCACCCGGGTATTCCTTCTCCATGGGAGGCTTCGCGTTCAGGTCCAGGGAGCCCCCGGGCATGCGCCTGCGCTCGTACTTCGTCTCCCGCTGAAACCGCTCGCCGATCTTTTCGTTTATGGGGCCCCCGGGTCTCATGACGTTTCCCCCCGCCCCGTGCAAAAGACGCCCCGGGGCATCACTTCTCCCGTTTCCCGTAGCGGGAATCGAGCAGCTTCCTGGTGATGGAGCCTGGCTTCTTGATGATCTTGGAGCCCCGGGTGATCTTGCAGAGGCTGATCTTGTGCCGGGCCGCGATGTTCCGCTGGGGGTCGCCCGCGTGCAGCTCCCGGAGGAGCTGCCACCTGAGCTCCAGGTCGCTCATCTCCCGCGGCGTGAAGATCTCCTCGAAGAACGAGGCCATTTCCCTGTCGTCGGTGATCCCGGCAAAAACCTTCTGCAGTTCTTTGAGGGACTTCATCGGGCATCCTCCCCTTGCAAGCATCCCAGGTAATCCATACATATTACAATATAATCGCCATGTCTTTCCAGGCAATCCTTGCGGCCCGACCGCTTTTCCCCTCACGCTTTCTGGGGGACATTGGCCAGTGCCGTGCCGGATCACCCTGCGGCGTGCAGACCGGGGAGAAAAGAGCCATAAAAGGTTCACTTTATTGATATCATTGATAATATCACATCCGGATACTCCATAATTGCATGATCAGCACTGTATAAACAGGAAGTTAGACATTCCGAACAATTGACTTTCCCGGCGATATGATTATAGAAATGATCAGTTTACATATTCCAAAGAAAGCGACATGAGAGGGGGGCACCATGAACAGGGAAAATCTTTTCGGCAGACTCAACCGGTATTCGTTCTTTCTTTTCCTCGTGCTTTCAGCCATCGTCCTGTCCGCACCCATGGCGCAGGCGGCGACCCAGACGATCTCCGGGAATCCCCTGCAGATAGCCTGCGAAGACGAGGGGTCGATGGCGGCCTCCGTCTGGGACGGGGTCGAGTACATCGACCAGTATTACAGCGGGGACAGCTGGGGATCCCTCATCTTTTTCGACAATGGCGGGTCGACCCTGGCCTATGCGGATTCCTACCATTCTGACTGGTCTTCCGGGGACAACGTCGTCGCCTTCACCCCGGTTTCGAACTCCATGCCCACGGCCTGGCAGGTCAACACCGTGCTGGATGCCGGCACCTCCGGGGTGAGAGTCTCCCAGAGGGTGGAATACACGAACGGGGCCGCCTACTACAAGATGACGTGGACCATCACCAACGGCAGCGGCACCACCTACACCAACCTGAAGTTCATCCACGGCGGCGACGCCTACTTCGCCGATGACGACGACGCCCAGAGCTTCTGGGACGACAGCCTCGGCATGGTATACCTCAGGAACCCCGGCGTGAGCGGCCTCATGGGCTTCTACGGCGGCACGGGCTCCCGGGCCTCCGCGTACAACGGCGGCGACTACAGCGACGGCGTCGACCTGGCCGTCGCCGGCCAGCTGGACAATATCGTCGACAGCGAATACCAGGATGCGGGCTACCACCTCCAGTGGGACAGGGCCTCGCTGGCCCCCGGTGCGACCTGGACGATCACGGCCTACGAGAAGTGGACCGAGGCCGGGGACGTGCAGGTTTTGGCACCCGCCGATGCAGCCGGCGCACCCGGCTCCACGGTGAGCCTGGCCTTCACGGTGCAGAACTTCCAGGAAACCACCGACACCTTCGACCTGTCGGTTGCGTCCGCGCTCGGCTGGACGGTGAGCTTCGCCGGCAGCCCCACCGTGACCCTGGATTCGGGTGAGAGCGCGACGGTCGGTATTGAAACGACGTCTCCTTAAGTTTTTGAAATCTATTTATGGCCGGGCATTCATGGCTGTTTCTGGTATAATCGGACTTCCGGTTCGGCATAACGGGCCGG
>JAKLDU010000190.1 GCA_022703355.1 Deltaproteobacteria bacterium
AGGACGGGTTGAAGGTCATGTCGATCGCGTTCCTGCTTCCGGAGTGCGATACCGCCGTGATCTGGCGCGGGCCGATGAAGGCCGGTGTCATCGAGCAACTGCTGCGGGATGTGAACTGGGGTGAGCTCGACTACCTCGTGATCGACTGCCCGCCGGGGACCGGAGACGAGCCGCTCTCCGTGTGTCAACTCGTCGGGAGTGCGGACGGCGCCGTGATCGTGACCACTCCCCAAGACGTTGCCACGGCGAACGTGAGACGGTCCATCCGCTTCTGCCGGGACCTCAAGCTGCCCGTGCTCGGCGTCGTGGAGAACATGAGCGGGCTCGTCTGCCCCGCCTGCGGAAAGCCGATTGAAGTCTTCGGCAGCGGCGGAGGCGAGAAGATGGCAGCGCAGATGGACGTGCCGTTTCTGGGGCGAGTGCCGCTCGACCCAGCGATAGGAAAGGCCGGAGATCAAGGCATCCTCTCAACCAAACGTTACGCGGCAACCGAGGCAGGACAAGCCATGGCGCGCGTCATCGCGCCCCTCGTGGAGCTGTCCGAGGCACCGGCGCGGCATGACAGAAGCGAGCGAAGGAGATCGGAATGAAGATCGCTGTTCCCGTTTTGGGTGGGCGGCTCTCGCC
>JAKLDU010000191.1 GCA_022703355.1 Deltaproteobacteria bacterium
TCATTTTCCATCTACCTGCCCGCGAAAACGGCCAACGGCGCTTAACTTTTATCCTCTGCGGCGCAATCGATCCGTTAAACTTTTCATCGATAGCCTTCTAATCTTTCTGATACCTCTGCAGTTTTGCGCGTAGGGTTTTCCGCGTGATTCCGAGACAGCGCGCCGCCTCGCTCTTATTGCCGCCACAATGATCCAGCGCCTCCAGAATCCTTCGCTTTTCGACATCCTCCAGAGACAGGTTCTGCGAAGATTTTTCACCTCCGGTTGAATTTTCCTGCCTGCCGGGCGCTTCTGTCATGAGAGCCATATCTCCTTCATCGAGGACATCCGTTCGGGCGAGCACGACGGCCCTTTCCACGGCATTCATCAGCTCCCGGATGTTGCCCGGCCAGCCGTAGGCCATTATTTTTTCCAGCGCCGCCGGTGTGAAGCCCCGGATGACTTTCTGGTTGCGTCCGGCAAAGACTTCCAGAAAATGCTGGATTAGCAGAGGGATATCCTCTTTTCTTTCGCGCAACGGCGGCACGGTCAGAGAAACGACGTTCAGCCGGTAAAATAGATCCTCCCGGAAATTTCCTTTTTGAATTTCCTCCTTCAAATCCTTGTTGGAAGCGG
>JAKLDU010000192.1 GCA_022703355.1 Deltaproteobacteria bacterium
ACGGGTGAAACAGGTTTTCCAGGACGTCTATAAGACAGGCCATCCCATCCGTAATTTTGAATATGATCTGATCAGAAAGGACGGCGACAACAGAAATTTCGAGGCCTGGGTCAGTCCGATATTCGATAAAAAACACAGACCCATCGGTTTCAGAGGCATGGCCCATGATGTCACGGACCGTAAGCGGGTGGAAGATGAACTGAAGGAAAGCCGTGAACGACTCAAGCGAAGCGAGGAACGTTACCGGGTTATCCTCGACAACATGGAGGAAGCCTATTACGAAGTGGACCTGCATGGAAACCACATGTTTTATAATGAATCCACGTTAAGAAATCTGGGTTACACCAGAGAAGAAATGCTGGGCATGAACTACCGCCAGTATGTTGACGAGGAAAATGCACAAAAAATTTACGAGGCCTATCACAGGGTTTTTCTTACCGGAGAAACCATCAAGGGAATGGACTGGGTACTGCGCAAGAAAACAGGCGAGAAAATGCCCGTGGAAGGGTCCGTCTCGCTGATGCGGGATTCGCAGGGCAATCCCATCGGTTTCAGGGGGGTTGTTCGCGATATCACCAAACGCAAGGAGGCGGAAAAGGAACTTCGCGAATC
>JAKLDU010000193.1 GCA_022703355.1 Deltaproteobacteria bacterium
ATCTCGCCCGCCGCATCGAACATGGGGACCTTGACGACGTGCAGGGTCACCGGCACGCCGTTGATCGTGTCGCTGTACTCGACCTCCACCATCTCGCCGTCGAGGACGCGGTAGTCCATCTCGCGGGTTTGCCGCTCGGCGGCCTCCCCGAAAAGCTCTCCGTCGGAGAGCCCGACGATCTCCGCGGACGTCTTGCCGAACAGGGCCTCCACGCTGGGGTTCACCAGCACGTACTTCAGGGCCCGGTCCTTGATGAAGATGCAGTCCGGGGCCGTCTCGAAGATGGCGCGGAAGTTCTCCTCGCTCTTGCGCAGGGCCTCCTCGGCGAGCTTGCGCTCGGTGATGTCGTGGACCATGGCGATGACGCCGACGATCTCCCCGCGGGAGTTGCGGTACGGGGCGTAGGTGCCCGAGATCCATCCCGTCTTGCCGCTCTGGGGGACGTAGTAGGTCAGGTCCGGCGCCGCGATCGTGGCCCCGTCGAGCGCCCGCTCCAGCAGGACGTCCACGCCCTGGTCGCGCAGGTGGGGGAACACGTCGAAGGCGCTCACGCCCAGGACTTCCCCGGCGGGCAGCCCCGTCAGCTCTTCCATGAACCGGTTCC
>JAKLDU010000194.1 GCA_022703355.1 Deltaproteobacteria bacterium
GCCGACCGCGTGCATGCAGCCGATCAGGCCGCCCGACAGGTTCGCGGGCAGCCGGCCCTTCTTGCCGACCAGCTCCTTGGGGAAGCTGCCGTCGTTCGGCACCTTGAGGTAGGCGTCGCCGCTCTCGATGTACTCCGGCCCGTAGCCGTACGGCCGCAGGCCGATGTCCTCGTAGGTCTGGATGTCGCTGATGGTGAAGGCGTCGTGCAGCTCGACCAGGTCGAGATCCTCGAGCGGGTTCCGGATGCCGCACATGCGGTAGGCGTAGTTGGACGCCATGCGGGCCGCCAGGAAGCCGGTGAAGCCCGGGTAGCGCTCGTCGCCCTCAGCGCCCTTGAGCTTGGCGTAGTGCTTCTTGATCTTCTCGTCGTCCTCCTCGTGGGGCAGGAGCGGGATCTCCATGTGGCGCCGGTCGGCCGTGCGCAGGGTGTGGCTGCCGGCCGCGACCCAGATGCGCACCGGGTGGTCGGTGAGCTTGTAGGCCACCTCCTCGGAGCACAGCAGCGCCCCGGCCACGCCCACGCTCATCAGGCAGGCGTCGTAGAAGCGCAGCGGGTCGGCCACGATGGGCGACTTCTCCACGTCCTCCACGGT
>JAKLDU010000195.1 GCA_022703355.1 Deltaproteobacteria bacterium
TTGAGTTTCTGCGAGCTGAACAGGTTCGCCACCGGCGTTTCCATCGGCTCGTAATGCTCGGGGAAGGGTCCGTCCGCGAGGTCCTTCGCGAAGAGTTTCCCGACACCCTCGGCATTCATGATGAACGGGTTCTTGGCATCGGGGCCGGCTTTCGGGCCGCCGTCCACCACATCTCCCTTCCACGCGCTGCCGTTCCATTTAACCACCCAGCGATCCTTGTCCCAGGGCTCGCCCTTGCGGTTGACTGCGGCGCGGTTGTAGATGATCCGGCGATTGACCGGCCAGCACCACGACCATTCCGGGAACATGCCGATCTTATTGGAGGCGTCCTTCGCCCCGCGGCGCGCCATCATATTGCCCTTCTCCGTGTAGCTGCCGTTGTAGATCCAGCTGCCGCATGCGGTCGAACCATCATCCTTGAGATCCATGAAGGTCATCATCTGCTTCTTCGATTTGTAATCGTAACCGTTGATCTCCCTGGCCACCAGGTGCGGGCTGGCCTCGTGCTCGCCGGGCTCGGTATAGTTCCACACCAGTTTGAGGATGGGATCGGCGAACTTTCCACCCTCCTTCTGGTACAGCGCCTTGAGCTC
>JAKLDU010000196.1 GCA_022703355.1 Deltaproteobacteria bacterium
TAAACTATATATTTCTCCATCCCTTTGCACCAGATGATCGAGATTCAACCGAAGGGAGGGAACGCTATGAAGCCATAGGGCAGGGCCAGAGCTTCCTGAGTTCGATGCCCTTCGGTCCGATAGAGAGACACCAGTCACATTGGAGTTGAGGTTTTTGGCGGGCAGAGCTTGGAAGTTTGCAAACGACATCGACACGGATGCCATCATCCCCGGTCGCTATCTGGTTATAAATGAGCCTGGGGAACTGGCCGGGCATCTCTTTGAGGGCGTCCGCCCGGAGATGGCGGGAGAAGTCAAGGACGGCGACATTGTTGTTGCAGGGGAGAACTTCGGATGCGGCTCCTCCCGGGAGCACGCCCCTCTGGCCCTCAAGGGCGCAGGGATCAAAGCAGTGGTGGCCAAGTCCTTTGCCCGGATATTCTTCCGCAACGCAATCAACATCGGTCTGCCCCTGTTCATCTGCCCGGACGTGGATAAAATTGCCGACGGCTCAGAGATAGTGATAGATATGGCTGGAGGGATCATTGAAGACAGGTCCAGCCATAAGTTCTACCAAACCACGCCGCTGCCGGATTTTCTTCAGGAGATCGTG
>JAKLDU010000197.1 GCA_022703355.1 Deltaproteobacteria bacterium
TGCCAGAGTAAAGCCCACAGGCGTGGCACCCATGGCTGCCAGATCACTGGCAGCCGCCGCCAGCCCGCGCTGCGCGAGCAGAAAAGCATCTGCGGATTCCGGGAAGTGCACGCCGACCACCAGCGTATCGGTGGAGATCGCCAGTTGCTCGCCGGCTGGCAGAGCCAACAGCGCGCAATCATCGCCAATGCCCTGCACCACACCCGGTGCCGTCACAGCACAGGCCGCGCTGGTAAAAAACCGGCGAATCAGCTCGAACTCGCCGATCACCGCTGGCTCAGCGCTTGTTGGCACGCACTTCGGCTTCGCGAAGTTGTGGCGCCAGCTTGTCCAGCACACCGTTGACGAACTTGTGGCCATCGGTAGCGCCATACACCTTGGCCAGCTCGATGCCCTCGTTGATCACCACCCGGTAAGGCACGTCCACGCGGTTGCGCAATTCGAACAACGACAGACGCAGGATAGCCAGTTCAACCGGATCCAGATCCTCCAGCGGGCGGTCCAGACAGGGCACCAGCAGCTCGTCCAGCTCGGTCTTCAGACTTGGCACGCCGTGCAGGATTTCACGGAAGTACGCGCCATCAACGCCGG
>JAKLDU010000198.1 GCA_022703355.1 Deltaproteobacteria bacterium
GGACCCGGAAGATCTCCACGGGGTGCCCCGCCTCCTCCATCTGCCGGATGAAGGCCGGACGGAGCGGCTCCCCCGCCGCCTCCAGCCCCACGAAGAAGCGGTCCGGACCGTACACTCCGGGACGGCCCGGCACCTCGCGCAGCACCGGGAGAATCCCCTTTCCCTCCTTGCCGGTGCTCTCGGCGATGAGCTGCTCCACCCAGTCGCCGAAGTGCTGCAACCCGGGGGAGGTGATCAGGGTCAGCTTGTCCCTGCCGATCTGCGCGAGCCTCCCGATGTATGCGCCCAGCCTCGCGCCGTGATTGTCTCCCGCCACGGGGCAATTGCTCGCGTCGCAGTTGGCGGCCATCGTCACGGCTTTCTCGAGAAGGGCCTTCACGTCGACGCCGATGAGCGCCGCCGGCACGAGGCCGAAGAAGGACAGGGCCGAGAAGCGCCCGCCGATGTCCGGGTCGTTCAGGAAGACCCGGCTAAACCCGTGCTCCCGCGCCAGCGTCTCCAGGGCGGAGCCCGCGTCGGTGATCGCCGCGAAGTGCCTGCCGGCCCTGTCCCGGCCCAGCCGTTCGACGGCCCACTGATAAAAGAAT
>JAKLDU010000199.1 GCA_022703355.1 Deltaproteobacteria bacterium
CGTCAGCCGGAACGTGAGCGGCGATTCCGGGCTGCAGGGCGCATGAGAGCTCGGTTTTTTCGAAGACCGAGACCGACAGGATCTGTAGCAGCGTGTACAGGGAGGCGTCGAGTTGCAGCTCCTTCTTGACGATGGCGATCAGCAGATAGGTGGAGATTGCGCACCAGATCTGACTCTTCACCGCATTCTCGCTGTTGCCCAGGAATCGCTTGATCCGAAGGTGCTGCTTGATCCACTTGAAGAACAGCTCGACCTGCCATCGGCTCTTGTACAGCGCGCAGATCGTCAACGCCGGCAGGTACGTGTTGTTGGTCAGGAAGACCAGGGTCTTGCCGGTTTCGGGATCCTTGAAGCGGACGCGGCGCAGATGTTCCGGGTAGGACTTCGACGCGTAGAAGCCATCGAGCATCACGCGCTGGTCGCAGATCACCCCAGTGCCGCGATCCGTTGGCGCCGAGTAGACGCGGCGCGCGTCCAGGCAGGACTTGGCCCGGGTGACAAAGAAGGCCCCGGCTTGGTGCACGGCGAACAGGCGCGCGTAGTCCAGGTAGCCCCGATCCATAACGTAGAAGGCCCCGGCCTCT
>JAKLDU010000002.1:0-47532 GCA_022703355.1 Deltaproteobacteria bacterium
AAGCCCCCGAAGCCGCCTCCCCCGAACGAGCCGAACCCCCCCCGGGAGCGCCCCGCGGGGAACCCCAGGCCGTCGTACCTGCCGGAGCTTCCCCAGGTGTTCGGGTGGGAGAGGTTCCCGCGGAAGACCGAGCCCAGGAAGAGGAAGGCGAAGAAGATGATGAAGGCGGCGCCCAGCGGGTTGCCCCTCGACTGTTTCCGGGGGCGGGGCACGGGCTCGGCGGGGGCGCCCAGGGTCACGCCCTTGGCCTGGGCGATGGTGTCGGTCACCGCGATCACGGCGGCGTAGATCCCTTCGCCGTAGGCGCCCCGCCTGAAGGCCGGGACGAGGAGCCGCCTGCCCACGGTCCCGACGAAGCTGTCCGGCACGATGGGCTCGAGCCCATATCCCACCTCGAAGCGGTATGCGCGCTCCCGGAGTGCCACGGCCAGGAGCAGGCCGTCGTCCGTGCCCTTGCGGCCGAGCTTCCAGGCCTCGGCCTGCTTCAGGGCGAACTCCTCGATGGGCACCCCGCCGGTGGTGGGGGCCACCAGGACGATCATCTGCGCGCCGGTCTTCTGTTCGAGCTCCCTCAGGCGAGCGTTCAGGGCCTGCTCGAAGCGCTCGTCCACCACGCCTGCCTCGTCCACGACGTAGTTCTGCGGCGCAGCCTCCGCGGCGCAGAGCACTGCCGGGCCCAAAAAGAGCAGGAGGGTGAGGAGCGCCCTACGAAGGGATGCGGTCCATGGTGAGGGAAAGCTCATGGGTTACCTTGTACACCTTGGTGAAGATTTCCTTTGCCGCGCCCCGGTCGAGCCAGAACACCCGCTTCAGGGCCATGGCCCTGACCTCGCGCAGGCAGTCCAGCGAGATCCCGAACGCCGACTCCATGCTCTCGAGGACCTCCTCCTTGAGCAGGGCGGGTTCCTGCTTGAGCCTGACCAGGGAGAGCATGGCCCGGAAGAGCGGGAAGAACCCGGGCCAGGCCTCGTTCAGGAGCGCCCGCAGGCCGCGTCCGTTGCCGGAGCAGGAGATGTACCCCTGGTGGAGGTGGATGATCTTGGCCTTGAGGTCGCGCTCGCACTGGAGCCTGAGCAGGGGCTTGCTGATGGAGAGGCCCGAGAAGAGTTCGGCGCCGTGGATGGTTTTGTGGATGAGCTTGATGTCGAGGAACTCGATGGGGAAGACGTCCAGCGAGCGCTCGATGTACGGGCAGGTCATGACCAGCGGCGCCCGCATGCCCTTTCTGCCGTAGCGCCTGCCCAGGGAGGCGAGGCGGTCGAGGAGGGCGGGCGACATCTCCTTGAGCACGAGCACGGAGTTGATGTCCGACCTGCCGGGCACGTAGTCGGGCGTGAGGCAGCTCCCGGTGAGGGCGTAGCTTTCGATCCCCCCCGGGAAGGCCTGGAGGACGTCCTTCAGGAAAAGGCCCACCACGCTGCGCAGATGGGGGTCGAGCTTCTCGAGGCCCCACCGGTCCGTCCCGTCCTTCAGCTCTTCCATCTCTGCCCCCCGTACGGCGCGGGAATTACGCGCATTCACCTTCATATCGCCCAGATACGAAAACGGGTCAAGGCATTTGTGGCACGGGTGGGGTTTTCACGGGGGCAGGGGGCGCCGTTTCCGGGCCCCCTGGAAAAGGGCAAAAAAATAGCCAGAAGAAGTTAGGTGTTAGGACAAAGCACGAGAGGACTTGTCCCCTCTTCTGGCGTAAAGGAGGTCAGAACAACACTTGTTGTACATCCACCTGTACAGTAAGATTATAAGACAGGATAGAGGCAAATGCCTCATAAGAATGTAGGTAATTATCTTTTTGATATGTAGGAAAAATCCTACATGGCCGGGGCGCCCTTCAGAATCCCCGCGGGAAGGGGAACCGGGAAGGGCTTCTGGCTGACGGCGCCCGCGGTCCATAAAGCCAGGGGCGGAGATTCCGCCGGGCTGTCCGATCCCCTGTAGGCAAATCCCTGAAAGCCCGGGCAGAAGCCGTTCACTCCACGAGCTTGTTCTGGACGGCGTAGAGCACGATCTCGGCGTTGTTCTTCATGTTCATCTTCACCAGGATCCGGGTCCGGTAGGTGCTCACGGTCTTCACGCTCAGGTCGAGCTCCTCGGCGATCTCCTTGACGGACTTGCCCACGGCGATCTTGTGCATGACCTGGTACTCCCGGTCCGAGAGCACCTCGTGGGCGGCTTTGTCCGCGTCGCGGTCGAGCTCGTAGGTGAGCCGCTCGGCCAGCGAGGTGCTGATGTACTTGCGCCCGGAGGACACCCGGCGGATGGCCGAGATGAGCTCGTCGGGCGCGCTGGATTTCGTGAGGTAGCCCGCCGCGCCGCCCCGGAGCACGCGCACCGCGTAGTGCTCCTCGGGGTACATGCTCAAAACGAGCACCGGCAGCTTGGGCTGCTGCTGCTTGAGCTCCCGGAGCACGTCGAGCCCGTCCCTGCCGGGCATGGAGATGTCCAAAAGCACCACGTCGCAATGCCCCCTGGCGAGGCAGGTCATCACGGCCTGCCCGGAGTCCGCCTCGTCGACGACGAGGATGTCGTCCGTGTCGGACAGGATCTGCCGCAAACCTTCCCTCACGATGGGGTGGTCATCCGCGATAAGCACTCGTATCATCGATACTCCTCGTCTGGTCGATGGGAATGGTGATCATCACCGTGGTTCCCTTGCCTTTTTCCCCGGTGATCCGCGCCGTGCCCCCGCTGAAGCTGGCGCGCTCCTGGATGCCCATGAGCCCGAAGGACCTGGGGTTCTCCATCTGCTCTTTCGTGATCCCCACGCCGTTGTCCGCCACGGTCATCTCGAAGCTCCCGCCGTGCTCGATGAGCACGATGTCCACCTCGGTGGCCCGGGCGTACTTGGAGATGTTGGTGAGGGTCTCCTGGAAGATCCGGAATACCGTGGTGGACTGCTCGGGCTCGAGGATGATCTCCTCGGGGGTGACGCTCATGCGGCACCTGATGCCCGTGCGCTTCTGAAATTCCTCGGCCTGCCACTGGATGGCCGCAACCAGGCCCAGGTGGTCGAGCACTCCCGGCCTGAGGTCCATGGTGATGCGCTTCACGGACTGGATGGTCATGTCCACGAAGCGCAGCATGAGGTTCGTCTTGGTGACGAGCTCCGTGAGCTCGGCGGGAAGCTTCCTGGCCAGGAACGACAGGTCCAGCTTGAGCCCGGTGAGAACCTGGCCCAGCTCGTCGTGGATCTCCCGCGCCACCCGCGTCCGCTCACGCTCGCGCACGTCCTGGGCGTGCCGGAAGAGGTTCCTCAGGTGCTCCTGGGAGAGCCGGAGCTTCTCCGCATCCTTCTTGCTCCGGGTGATGTCCAGCATGGACAGGAGGATGCGCTTCGTGCCGGGCAGGAGCGAGGCCGTGGCGAAGATGTCCTTGATTTTCCCGCCCCTGGTGACGGCCCGGAACTCGTAGTTCTTCGGCGCCGCACCCGGGTCGATTTTCCTCAGGGTGTTGTACCCGGTGAGCCTCTCGAGGCCCTCCGGGGTGACGAACTCCTTCCAGTGCATCCTGCCCACGAGCTCGCCGGCGGCGTATCCCGAGAGCTTCTCGGTCTCCTCGTTCACCAGGGAGAAGGTCCCGTCCTCCTCGACGATGACCATGGCCGTCCCGGTGCTCGCGAAGATGGTCCGGTACATCTCCTCGCTCCGGCGGAGGCTCTCCTCGCCGCGCTTCCGGTCGGAGATGTCCCGGGTCACCCCCACGATGCCCACGGGCCTGCCCTTCTCGCCGAGCAAAACGTTCGTGGTGATCTCCACCCAGATGGTCGAGCCGTCCTTCCGATACCGCTGCGCCTCGAAGGTCATGGTCCGCTTGTCCTCGGGCACGAATCCCTCGTCGAGCCAGCGCCTGGCCTGTTCGAGGAGCGCCAGGTTCACGTCCCGGGACTCTTTCGTGTACGCCCAGCCGAAGGGCTTGTCCATCACCTCTTCCGCGGTGTAGCCGAACATCTTTTCCGCCGACGGGCTGACATAGGTGAACCGGATGTCGGTGTCCACGGCCCAGATCACGTCCTTGGCGTTCTCGGCCAGGAGCCGGTACTGCTCCTCGCTCCTGCGCAGGGCCTCCTCGGTCTGCTTCCGGGCGGTGATGTCCCGGGTCATGCCCACGAGGCCGGCGGGCCTGCCGTTCTCGTCGTACACGAGGTTCGTCTTGATCTCCACCCAGATGGTCGAGCCGTCCTTCCGGTACCGCTGCGCCTCGAGGACCACAAGCCGCTCCCCCTCGGGGGCGATGCCCTCCGCGAACCACCCCTTCACTTTCGCCAGGTACGACTGAAAAAGCTCCAGGGACTCCTTCGTGTATGGCTCGCCCGGCTGCTGGGCCATGACCTCCTCGGCGGTGAACCCGGAAAGCCTTACCGACGAGGGGCTCACGTAGGTGAACCTGAACTCGGCGTCGGTGGCCCAGATCACGTCGGTGATATTCTCGGCCAGGAGCCGGTAGCGCTCCTCGCTCCTGCGCAGGACGAGCTCCAGGGCCCTCTGCTCGGTGATGTCCACCGCAGGCCCGTAGATGAAATCCACCTCCCCGTCCTCCCGGTAGGCGACCCGCGCCTCCCACTGCAGAAGGAGCTCTTTGCCGTCCTTGGTCACGAGGTGGGTTTCGCCCCGGACCGGGGTGCCCAGGCGGAGGAGGTCTTCGAGCTTCCGGCTGACCTCTTCCCGTTCAGGAGGAGGAACGAGCAGGGCGAGGTGGTTCTTCCCGATGATCTCTTCGCGGCGGTAGCCCGACTTCTCGATGAAAAACTCGCTCGCCACGATGATGGTGCCGTCGGGGTCGAAGGCCAGGAACATCGTGGGCGACTCGTTGAGGAGAATTTCCGAGAGGATCTTGTCCCGTTTCCTCTCCTGCTCGTCCTGTGTCCGGGCGACCAGGAGGCGGAAGAGCAGATGGTACAGCACGAGCCCCGTGGCGCACATGACCGCGGATTCCAGGAGGGCCTCAAGAAAGTTCGCGGGCGTGGACGACGCGTTGAACAGCAGGCGGGGGAGGTCCAGGAACTCGTCGAGCCAGGGGACGGTGACGAAGATCAGGGTCGAGAGGAGCACCCCCACCCTGAGCATGCGCACGGATGCCTTCCCGCCGTGACGGCCAGGGTTGGGGCTTTCGCCCGGGCGGAAAACGCGGGGGGCCGTATCCCCCTGATCCGCGTCCCGGCCCCGTCTGGGAGGATTCATGGCGTGCATCCGTCTGTTCTCCCCCGGAAAGGCGATCGGGCAGGAGGGTTTTCCATAAGAAAAATTTTATTGCACCATGCAAATTAAACAAAGACGCCTTCCGCTCGTCGCGGCGGGATACTCTTCACCGTTCGCCTGACGAGGAGGCCCCATGTTCAATATCTTTTTTTCCGCGCCTTTGCAACGCCCATTTGCGAGGGGCCCGGGCGCTCGCCGGGAGGAGGGGGTCAGGCGGCGAGCTCCCGGCCCCGGAGCCTCAGTGCGTTGGAGATCACGGACACGGAGCTCAGGCTCATGGCCGCCGCCGCGATCATGGGGGAGAGGAGGATGCCCAGGAACGGGTAGAGCACCCCGGCAGCCACCGGGATGCACAGGGCGTTGTACACGAAGGCGAAAAACAAATTCTGGCGGATGTTGCGCATGGTCGCCTTCGAAAGGCCGATGGCGGAGACGATGCCCTTGAGGTCGCCCTTCACCAGCGTCACCGCGGCGCTCTCCACGGCGATGTCCGAGCCGTCGCCCATGGCGATGCCCACGTCGGCCCGGGCCAGGGAGGGGGCGTCGTTGATCCCGTCGCCTGCCATGGCGACCTTCCGGCCTTCCCCCTGGAGCCTGCGGACGATGGACTCCTTCTGGGCGGGCAGCACCTCGGCGAAGACCTCGTCGATGCCCAGCCGGCCGGCCACGGAGCGGGCGGTGGAGGCGCTGTCGCCCGTGAGCATGGCCACCCGGATGCCCAGCCGGTGCAGGGCCGCGATCGCCTCGAAGGAGGTGGGCTTGATGGGGTCCGAGACGCCCAGGAGCCCGGCAAGCTCCCCGGCCACGGAGAGCAGCATGACCGTCTGGCCTTCCTCCCTGAGGGCCTTTGCCTGGGACGACGCCTGGGAGAAGGAAACGCCCTCGTCCTCCATGAGCTTCTCGTTGCCCAGGGCCACGCGCCTGCCGTCCACCGTGCCCGCCACCCCCTTGCCGGGGACGGAGAGAAAATCGTGCACCTCGACGGTGCCTGCGCCCAGGTCCTGCGCCCCCCTGACCACGGCCTGGGCCAGGGGGTGGCCGCTGAGCTTTTCGAGGCTCGCGGCGATGCCCGCGACGGCCTTCCCGTCGCGGCCGTTCAGCCCCTGCACGTGCGTGAGCGCGGGTTTGCCCCGGGTGATGGTCCCGGTCTTGTCCACCACGAGGGTGTCGATCTTCTCGAGGGTCTCGATGGCCTCGGCGTTCCGGAAGAGCAGGCCCATGGAGGCGCCCCGGCCGGAGGCCACCATGATGGAGACGGGGGTCGCCAGCCCCAGCGCACAGGGGCACGCGATGATGAGCACGGACACCGCCGCCACCACGGCGTGGGCGAGCCTGGGCTCCGGGCCGGCCAGCAGCCAGAAGCCGAAGGCCGCCGCCGCGACGAGGATGACCCCGGGCACGAACCAGCCCGCCGCCACGTCGGCCACCCGCTGGATGTTCGCCCGGGACCGCTGGGCCTGGGCGGTGAGGGCCACGATCTGGGCGAGCACGGTGTCCGCGCCCACCTTTCTGGCCTCCATGACCAGGGAGCCCGACCCGTTCACGGTGGCGCCCACGAGGGGGTCGCCGGGGCCCTTCTCCACGGGCACGGGCTCGCCCGTGAGCATGGATTCGTCCACGGTGCTGCTCCCCTGGAGCACGGCCCCGTCGGTGGGGACCTTGTCCCCGGGCAGGACCCGCAGCCTGTCCCCCGGGTGCACGAGGGCGAGCGGGATCTCCTCCTCGAGCCCGCCGGCGCCGATCCTCCGGGCCATTCTGGGCGCCAGGCCCAGGAGCTTCCGGATGGCCTCGCCCGTCTTGCCCCTGGCCCTCAGCTCGAGGACCTGCCCCAGGAGCACCAGGGTGGTGATGGCCGCGGCCGCCTCGAAGTACAGGCCCACCAGCCCGTCCTGCCCCCTGAGGGAGGCGGGGAAGATCCCCGGCAGGGTCAGCGCGACGAGGCTGTACGCAAAGCTCACCGCGACGCCCAGCGAGATGAGGGTGAACATGTTCAGGCTCCGGTTGGCGAGGGACAGCCACCCGCGCACGAAAAACGGCCACGCCCCCCAGAGCACCACCGGGCTTGCCAGGGCGAGCTCCGCCCACTGCAGGGCGCGGGAGCCGGGGAGGTGCACCCCCGGGATCATGTGGCGCATGGCGATGGCCACGAGCGGGACCGTGAAGGCGAGGCTGACGGCGAAGCGGGTTTTCATGGAGCGCTCCTCCGGGTCTTCTTCCGGCGGGGCTTCGCGCGGCGCCGCGGGCTCGAGGGCCATGCCGCAGACGGGGCAGGGCCCCGGGCGGTCCTGCAAAACCTCGGGGTGCATGGGGCAGGTCCACCGGGGGGCTTCGGGGGTGGCCGCCCGGAGCGGGGGCTCGAGCGCCATCCCGCATTTGGGGCAGCTCGCGGGGCCCGGGCTCTTCACCCCGGGGCACATGGGGCACCAGTACTCCCCCGCCGACGTCGCCGGCGCGGGGGGCGGGGCGGACGCGGGCTTCCCGTGGGGGGGCGCCACCGCCCCCATCATCTGGAAGGGCGAAGCCTGGGCCTTTGTCGAGGCGTCGAGGTATCTCCGGGGGTCTGCCTTGAACTTCTCCAGGCAGTGGGGGTTGCAGAAGTAGTAGGTTTTCCCCTCGTGTTCATAGTGAATATAGGCGTTCGGGTCGGTGGTGACCATGCCGCACACGGGGTCGCGGTATTCCCCGGCCCCGCCTGTTCCCGGCCCCCTGTCTCCGTTGTGGTGAGAATGGTTCATGGGCACTCCTCCCGTACGGTGCGAACGGGCATTCTTTTTCTTCAATTAATAAGAGCATTCCGGGCTTGTATCAAGGTCGACACATTGATGCAGGGCAAGGTGCGGGGGAATTTCCCCCGCTAGAACCGGATTTCCGCCCGGGTGATCTCCCAGGCCCTGATCCCGTCCGGGGAGAACTTCTCGAGTATGGCCAGGGGCGAGATCGTCCTGCCCTCGCGCACGGCGATGGTGAGGGTGGTTTCGTCGCGGGCCAGCAGGTACTCGTCGACGGAAAGCTGCCTGTCGCCCTTGGTGACGACGCTCCCGGGGGGGACGTCGAGGGTGAAGGGCCGGGAGGAGGAGTACACGTAGGCCCGGGGCAGGCCGAGCGTGCCCCGCTCGCACGACAGGGCCTCGACCCTCCGGGGCAGGGCGCCTTTCAGGGCCGCCAGGACCTCTCCCGGGTCGCGCTCGCCCTTGAGGTCGAGCTGGACGAACTCCCCCTTCGAGGAAACGCCGAAGGGCGGGGGCGGGGTCATGCTGAGCTTCATGATGGGGCTGAAGCCCTTCGTGTACACGGCGTTCAGGCCGCTCCTGCGCACCGAGCGCCTGATCGTCTCCAGGAAGTCCCGGGGGGAGACGAACCCCAGGCCGCCCTCCTTCGAGAGCTTCACCACGTAGGGCACGGGCTCGCCTTCGACGGGCTTCGCGTAGAGGGGCGCCGGCTCCGTCTCGCCGGAGAGCCGGTTTTCGACCCCGTCGCCGCACACGCCGCAGCCCGTGCAGCCCCCGTACCTGCAGTCCGGGGTGGCCTGCCCTTCGAGGGCGCGGGCCTCCTCGGCCAGGAGGAAGGCCCGGTCGAGGCCCATGGAGATGAACTCCCAGGGGAGCGCCTCGTCCTTGCTCCTGGCTTTGAGGTAAACGGCCGGGTCGACCCCGGTCTTTTCGAAGGCCCGGTCCCAGGCGCCCTGGTTGAACGTGTCGCCCCAGCCGTCGAGGTAGGCGCCTTCGGCCTCGGCCTGCTCCACCACCCGGGCGAGCCTCTCGTCGCCCCGGGAGAACACGCCCTCGAGGAAGGTGAGCTCGGGGTCCTGCCACTTGAGGCCGATGCCGCGCTGCCTGAGGTTGGCCTGGAGGAATTTCAGGCGCTCCCCGTGCTCTGCCATGCCGAGCTGCTCGCACCACTGGAACGGGGTCCAGGGCTTGGGGATGAAGCCCGAGACGCTGATGGTGAGCCCGCCCTTGAACTGCCTCGAGAGCGCCCGGGAGAGGTCGCAGATGGCCTCGACGTCCGCGGCCGTCTCCGTGGGCAGGCCTACCATGAAGTACAGCTTGAGGGCCTTCCACCCGAGCTTGCGGGCGATCTCCGCGCTCCGGAAGAGGTCCTCCTCGGTGTTGCCCTTGTTGATGACCCGGCGGAGGCGCTCAGTGGCGGCCTCGGGCGCCAGGGTGAAGCCCGGCTTCTTCACGGCCGACAGGATGTCCGCCACCTTTTGCGTGAGGCCCTCCACCCGCAGCGAGGGCACGCCCACGGAGATCTCCCGGGACGGGCACACGAGGGACTCCATGATCGCGTCGAGGTGGCTCAGGTCGGTCATCGAGAGCGCCAGCAGGGCGACGGTGTCGTAGCCCGTGGCGGCCAGCGACCCGCGCAGGCTCTCCATGAGCGATTGATAGGAGCGCTCCCGGTAGGGCCGGTAGATCATCCCGGCCTGGCAGAACCTGCACGACCGGGTGCACCCCCGTGCCGCCTCCACCCCGATGCGGTCGTGGACGATGGAGACGTGCGGGACCACGGTGGCGCAGGGAAAGGGGAACAGGTCGAGGTCCTTGAGGACCCGGCGCACCGGGCTCCTGCCCGAGCCGGGGCGGTACACGCCGGGGATCTCCCCCATGGCGGCGAGGCGCTCGGCGCGGTCCTTCGTCTCCAGGCACACCGCGGCCATCCGGGAGACGATCTCCTCCCCGTCCCCGATGGCCACCAGGTCGAAGAAGGGCAGGAACGGGCCGGGGTTCACCGAAGACGTGCCGCCGGCGACGACGATGGGGTCGTCCGCGCCCCGCTCTTCGGCCCGCACGGGGATGCGGGCGAGCTTGAGCATCTTCACCACCGAGGTGTACGAGAGCTCGTAGAGGAGCGAAAAGCCCACCACGTCGAACGCCCTCAGGGGCCGCTTCTCCTCGAGGGAGCAGAGCTCGGCGCCCGCCTCCTCCATGGCCCGGGCCATGTCGTGCCAGGGGGCGAAGACCCGCTGCGCCCACACCCTCGGCAGGGCGTTCAGGATGGCGTAGAGGATCTTGATGCCCGCGTGGGACATGCCGATCTCGTAGGTGTCCGGGAAGGCCAGCGCGAAGCGGACGTCGACCGCCGAAGGGTCCTTGGCCGCCTCGTTGATCTCCCCCCCCAGGTAGCGGCCGGGCTTCTGGGTGGTGTACAGGATTGCGGGGTCCGTTCCGTGCACGAAAAGATTTCCTCCGAGGTGTATGGGGTTACCGGGCTTTCACCCGTCTGTCAACCCCTGAGCGCGTGAACGCTTACGGGAATCGTGACAATCCGCGTACGAGTACGCATGTGGCAAGAAAGAGCACCTTGGAGATTGCGAGCCCCTGACAATCCGCGAGCGGGTGCGCTCGTGATTGGCTTCTGGCACCTGAACGCACCCGAAAATCCCCAACGGAGGGGGGCCGGGCCGGGGAGTGCCGGCAGAGAGATATTGCCACGCCGAAATTGTCATGATAGAGGGAAAGGGAGAGCAAGGAGGAGCACCATGTCTGAGGAAACGCTCACACTGGGCCAGTATTTCAAGAGAGAGCGGGAAAAGCGCGAGATCACGCTCAAGGAGATCGAGCAGACCACGAAGATACCGGCCCAGACCCTGAAGTTCCTTGAAGAGGACCAGATCGACGTGCTTCCGCCCCGGGCATTCCTCAGGGGCTTCCTCCAGGTCATCGCCAAGGAGTTCGAGTTCGACGAGGAAGAGCTCTTCCGCCACATGGACGAGACCCTTTCCGCCTACGGGAAAAAGGAAGACGCGAGAAAGGCCAGGTTCATGAACAAGGCCAGGGGCAGGAGCATGGCGCTCCGCATCGCCTTCGCCGCCTTTCTGCTGGTCATCCTCATCGCGCTGGCGGGGATATCCGTCAGGGCCTGCAGCACGACGTACCAGACGTCCTCCCTGGCGCAGCCCCAGGCGGCTGCACACGCGGCTTCGCCGCGGCACGCCGCAGGAACGTGACCACCCCCGCGCCTCCAGCCCCCGGCGGGCAAGCGAGGCGCCCTTCCCGGTCCGGCAGAGGCGGACATGACACCTTTTCCTGAGCGCACATGGGCATCCTGAACACCGACGCCATCATCCTCTCCTCCATCGACTTCATGGAAGCGGACAAGATCGTCTGCGCACTCTCGAAGGACCGGGGGATCATCCACGCCATCGCCAAGGGGGCCAAGAACAGCCGCAGACGCTTCCCCGGCACCCTCGAGCCCTTCTGCGAGGTGAGCATGGACGTGTTCGTCAAAAAGGAGGGCGACCTCCACCGCCTCGAGTCCTGCCAGCTCACCGACGCCCACCTGGGCATCCGGGAGAACCTCGAGCTCCTCGCCCACACCACGGTCATGATCGAGCTCATCAAGGAGCACCTGGGCCAGATGGACCCGAGCCCCGCCACCTTCGAGCACCTGCGCAGGGCGCTGGCCGCCATGGAGCCGGACAGGCAGTGGTTCTCCGTGTGGTGCGTGGCCCTCCTGAACATCCTGTCCTCCCTGGGCTACGGCATCGACCTGAAGGAGGAGGGCAGGGCGGGCATCGGCAGGCGGGTGGTCCCCAGCGGGCTCTCCCGGGAGGCCACCACGTTCCTCCTGAACGCGGGCCGGCTCGAGGGCGAGATCCTGCAGCGGCTTTCGGTCAAGGAAAACCTGAAAAGGGAGATCTCCTCGTTCCTGCTTTCCGTGTGCAACCACGTGACCGACAAGCGGCTGAAATCGGGCCGGTTCCTGGCGAAGCTTCTTGATTTTGACGCCAACCAGTGCTAGAGGGAGGGTTATGGATTTCCAGGAATTGATATTAAATCTGCAGGATTATTGGTCACGCTCCGGCTGCCTCATCGGCCAGCCCTACGATCTCGAGGTGGGCGCCGGAACGTTCAACCCCCACACCTTTCTGAGGGCGCTCGGCCCGGACCCGTGGAAGGTGGCGTACGTGGAGCCTTCCCGGAGGCCCACCGACGGGCGCTACGGCGAGAACCCCAACCGCCTCCAGCACTACTACCAGTACCAGGTCATCCTCAAGCCCGCACCCATCGACGTGCAGGAGCTCTACCTCGACAGCCTCAAGCAGCTGGGCATCGACCCGCTGGAGCACGACATCCGCTTCGTGGAGGACGACTGGGAGTCGCCCACGCTGGGCGCCTGGGGCGTGGGCTGGGAGGTGTGGCTCGACGGCATGGAGATCACGCAGTTCACCTACTTCCAGCAGGTGGGCGGCTTCGACCTCGACCCGGTCTGCGTGGAGCTGACCTACGGCCTCGAGCGCATCGCCATGTACCTCCAGAACAAGAACTCCGTGTACGACATCACCTGGAAAAACGACGTCACCTACCGCTACGTCCACCACGCGGGCGAGTACCAGTGGTCGAAGTACAACTTCGAGGTGGCCAGCGTGCCCATGCTGCTCCAGCTCTTCACGCTCTACGAGCAGGAGGGCGGGCGGGCCGCGGAGGCGAACCTGGGGCTGCCGGCCTACGACATGTGCCTGAAGTGCTCGCACATCTTCAACCTGCTCGACGCGCGCAACGCCATCTCCGTGACCGAACGCCAGTCCTACATCGCCCGGGTCCGGGATCTTGCCAAGGCGGCCGCCAGGCTTTACGTGGACAGCCTGAAGCCCAGGGCTGAAGGGGAATAGGAATGGCAAAGACACTGCTTTTCGAGATCGGCTCCGAGGAAATCCCGTCGGGCTACATCGCGCCGGCGCTTGCGTTTATCCGCTCCCACGTGGCGAACAGGTTCGCCGAGGCGAAGCTCGAGAGCGAGGCCCCCGAGGTCTTCGGCACCCCCCGCAGGCTCGCCCTGAGGGTGAAGGCCGTCGCGGAGACCCTGCCCGACACCGTGGAGACGAAGACCGGCCCCGCGAGGCAGGCGGCCTTCGACAAGGACGGCAACCCCACCAAGGCGGCCCTGGGCTTTGCCCGCTCCGCCGGCGTGGACATCTCCGAGGTGGGCTTTGCCTCAACCCCCAAGGGGGAATACCTGAGCGTCACCCGGACCATCCCGGGCAAGCCCACGGCGGAATTCCTGCCGGACCTGCTCCAGGACATGATCGGGCTCATCCCCTTCCCCAGGACCATGAAGTGGTCGAACCCCGGCGTGCGCTTCGCCCGGCCCGTGCACTGGATCGCGGCCCTCTACGGCACCGACGTCCTGCCGGTGAGCTTCGGGGACATAACCGCGGGCGCTCTTTCCTACGGGAACCGGTTCATGGCCCCCGGCCCCATCGCGATCACCCGGCCCGAGGACTACGAGGACCTGCTCATGGCGGCCTTCGTGGTGCCCGACATCGAGAAGCGGAAAAGCCTCATCTGGGAAGGGGTCGAGGCCAACGCGAAGAACCTCGGGGGCGAGGTGCGTGACAGGGAGCTCCTCGACGAGGTGGCGAACCTCCTCGAGTTTCCCCACGTCCTGGTGGGCCGCTTCGACGAGGCCTTCCTCGACCTGCCCACCGAGGTGCCCGTCACGGTCATGATGCACCACCAGCGCTACTTCCCCGTGTACTCCCTCGAGAACCCCAAGGCCCTGCGCCCCTGCTTCATCACCGTGAGCAACATCGTCCCCAAAGACGACGCCGTGGTGCGGGCGGGCAACGAGCGGGTGCTCAAGGCCAGGCTCGACGACGGCAGGTACTTTTTCACCGAGGACCTGGGCGTGCCCCTGAAGGACTACACGGAAAAGCTCAGGGACGTCATCTTCCACAAGGACATGGGCACGTCCTATGAAAAGATGGAGCGCTTCTCGAAGATCGCCCTCTACCTGGCCGACCTCCTGGCGCCCGAAAAGAAGGACCTGGTGCGGCAGGCCGCCTACCTGTGCAAGGGCGACCTCAACTCGCTGGTGGTCTGCGAGTTCCCCGAGCTCCAGGGCATCATGGGCAGGGAGTATGCGCTCCGCCAGGGCAGCGACCCCGAGGTGGCGCTGGCCATCCGGGAGCACTACCTCCCCTCGTCCGCCGAGAGCGAGCTGCCCTCGGGCGCGGTGGGCGACATCGTGGGCATGTCCGACCGCATCGACACCATCTGCGGCTGCTTCGGCGTGGGCCTCGTCCCCACGGGGACGTCCGACCCCTTCGCGCTCCGCAGGCAGACCATCGCCATCGAGAACATCATCCTCGCCAAGGGCTACCGGCTCTCCGTCGCGGCCCTGATCGACCAGGCGCTCCTCCACCTGGCCCCCCGGCTCAAGCGGGAGAGCGCCCAGGTGCGCGACGACGTGCTCGGATACTTCCGGTCGCGGTTCGTCTCCATCCTCCAGGGCCGGGGCATCGCGGGCGACGTCATCGAGGCTGTCCTGCGGGACTTCGACGAGCCCGTGGACACCCTCATGCGGGCCCAGGCCATCATGAGCGTGAAGGCCGAGCCGTGGTTCGGCTCCATCTGCGCGGCCTCGAAGCGCGTGGAGAACATCCTCAAAAAGGCGGGCGAAACCGGCGAGGTCAAACCGGAGCTCTTCGCCCAGGACGAGGAGAAGGCGCTTTTCGCCCGGTTCCAGGAGACCGAGGCCCCCTTCATCGCCCACGCGCTCAGGGGGGAGTACCCTTCGGCGCTGAAGCTGCTGGCGGGGCTGAAGGAGCCGGTCGACTCCTTTTTCGACAAGGTGCTCGTCATGAGTGAGGACGAGGCCGTGAAGGCCAACCGCATCGCCCTCCTGAAGGGCCTCGTGGGGCTGTTCGACCGCGTGGCGCAGTTCTCGAAGATCTCGTCGTAGAAAGGGAATGAAAGGCACGCACCCGGCCCAGTCATCGCGGAGAAGGAGCGAGCGCTCCACCGCGTGGGACATGAGGGACGCCTTCTCCATCGACGTGGACAGGATCCTCCATTCCCAGGCCTACACCTCGTACATCGACAAGACCCAGGTCTTCTACCTCGTGGGGCACCAGGGCATCTCGCACCGGGTGATCCACGTCCAGCTCCTGTCCCGCATCGCCCGCACCATCGGCCGGCGCCTGGGCCTCAACGACGACCTCATCGAGGCCGTGGCCATCGGCCACGACATCGGGCACCCGCCCTTCGGCCACGACGGCGAGCGCTACCTCGACGAGCTCTGCCGGGAGGCGGGCATCGGGCCGTTCCTCCACAACGTGCAGGCGATGCAGTCCCTCCAGCGCATCGAGAAGGGGGGCAGGGGGCTCAACCTCTCGCTCCAGGTCCTCGACGGCATCCTCTGCCACAACGGCGAGGACATGGAGCCCTCCGTGACCGTGGGGCCGGGGGCCTCCTTCGGTGAGCTCGACCACAAGATCGAGCTCACCCGGCAGGGCAAGAGCCCGCTGCCCATGACCCCGGAGGGGTGCCTCGTGCGCATCGTGGACACGGTGAGCTACATCGGCCGGGACATCGAGGACGCCATCTCGCTGAAGATCGTCACCCGGGGCCAGATCCCGAAGGAGGCGTCGGCGGTCCTCGGCGACACCAACGGCAAGATCGTCTACGCCCTGGTGGAGGACATCATCGGATCCTCCCGGGGCGGCAGGATCGGCTACTCGAAGAAGGTCTACGCCGCCCTCGAGAGGCTCAAGCAGTTCAACTACGAGAACATCTACCTCAATCCCCGGGTCAAGACCGAGTCCACGAAGATCCGGACCATGTACCGCCTCGTGTTCCAGAAGCTCCTCGAAGACGTCCTGCAGGGCAGGGAGGACTCGGTCATCCGCGCCTCCTTCCTCGACAGGCTCGACGAGAGCTACCGCCGGGACTTCACCCCCGGCGAGGTGGTGCGCGACTTCATCTCCTGCCTCACCGACTCGGCCTTCCTGCGCCTCTTCAACGAGCTCTTCGTCCCGGACTTCCTCGCGTAGGCGCCCTGCCGGACCGGGAGGCCGCCCGCCGGAACCCCTGCCCCGGTCGTCTTCCGTCCCGCCGATGTGGTCCCCGCCTTCTCGGGGCCGCACGCAGGCCTAAGCCCGGGCACGCCCTTGATTCTGCCCGGGCGGGGGGTACATATTTCATATGGCGCACAAAGCTCTCCGGTCAGGCTACGCGCTCCTGGCGGACAGGCTGAACCGCTTCCCCCAGGGCGCCCCGCCCGCCGAACTCCTGTTCAGGATCCTGAAGGTGCTCATGTCCGAGCAGGAGGCGGGGCTCGTGTCCCGCCTGCCCGTCAGGCCCTTCACCGCGGAGCGGGCGGCAAGGGCCTGGGGCACGGGGCCCGGCGAGGCCCGAAAGACCCTCGATGCGCTTGCGGACAGGGCGGTCCTGGTGGACTTCGAACGCGAGGGCGTCACGACGTACTGCCTCCCTCCGCCCATGGCGGGCTTCTTCGAGTTCTCCCTCATGCGCGTGCGCAACGACATCGACCAGCAGGCCTTGAGCGAGCTCTTTTACCAGTACCTGAACGTGGAGGAGGGCTTCGTGAGGGACCTCTTTGTCCGGGGGGAGACCGGGCTCGGGAGGCCCTTCGTCCACGAGCCGGCCCTGTCCCCGGAAAACAGCGTGCACGTCCTGCCCTACGAGCGCGCCTCCGAGATCATCAGGCAGGCGCCCTTCCGGGCCGTGGGGCTGTGCTACTGCCGGCACAAGATGGCGCACCTGGGGCGGGCCTGCTCCGCGCCGCTCGACATCTGCATGACCTTCGGCACGGCAGCGGGCTCACTCGTCAGGCACGGCTTCGCCCGGCAGGCGGATGCGGGGGAGTGCCTCGACCTGCTCGCCCAGGCATACGAACACGGCCTGGTCCAGCTCGGCGAGAACGTGCGGGAGCGGCCGAGCTTCCTGTGCTCCTGCTGCCCGTGCTGCTGCGAGGGCCTGCTCGCCATGAAGCGCTTCCCCGGCGAGATCCCCGTGCACACCACGAACTTCATGCCCAGTGTCCGGGGGGAGCTCTGCACCGGGTGCGGCCTGTGCGTGGGGGCCTGCCCGGTGGGCGCGGTCGGGCTCGCCGATGCGCCGGGGCCGGGGGGGGACGCGCGGAAGAAGGCGTGCGTGGACGAAGGGCGGTGCCTGGGGTGCGGCCTGTGCGTGCGCGCCTGCGCCCGGGGGGCCGTCGCCCTCCTTTCCCGGGAGCCCAGGGTCATCACCCCCCTCAACGGGGCGCACCGGATCGTCCTCATGGCCATCGAGCGGGGCACCCTGCAGCACCTGATCTTCGACACCCACACCCTGTGGAGCCACCGCGTCCTCGCCGGGGTGCTGGGGGTCATCCTCGGGCTGCCCCCGCTCAAGCAGGCCCTGGCGAGCAGGCAGGTGAAATCGAGGTACCTCGAGACCCTCATCAGGAGGGTCCCCGGCCTTTCCTGAAAACGGGGCGGATGCCCTCGAAGGGCTCCAGGAGAGGCTTTGCGGGCTGCTCCGGCGATCCTCTCACATAAATATCAAGAAACTTTGAAGAAAATGCATTTTACCCATTGCCGCATCGCCAACTATCGATTATATTTATGGATAATAATTCTGAAAAGGGAGACTTCCTTGGACGCGTTGACAAAGAATGACATAGTCGAAAACATTGTCATGAACCTGGGTATCAGCCACAAAGAGGCCTATGACGGCGTAGAGACCTTTCTCGAGATCATCAAGGAGAACCTCGAGAAAGGCGAGGACGTTTCCCTGTCCGGCTTCGGGAAATGGTCGGTGAGGAGCAAGCGGGAGAGGAGGGGGCGCAACCCCAAGACCGGCGAGGAGATCTCTATCACCCCCCGGCGCGTGGTGTCCTTCTCCCTGTCGAACGTGCTCAGGGCAAAGCTCGAAGGAAAGAAGTAGGGAGCCCCGGCAGCACGCGCGCACCCGGTACGGCCGTTTCCCCGGGGTGCGGCCGGATGCCCGGAGACAAGGCCCATGACCATGGGCCTTCAGACCCCTCAGGACCCCCCGTACCCCACCTGCACCCTGCCGTCCTCCACCACCACGGGGACCTGCCTTTTGCCGCCGGAAAGCTCGAGCATCTCGTCGAGCTTGTCCCGGTCCCGCTTCACGTCGAAGTACTGCGCCCTTTCCCCGTAGGCCGACCTGGCCTGATCGGTGTAGGGTCAGCCGCCCTTGCCGTAGATGAGCACCTTCTTTTCCATACCGCTTTTCCTCCCTTGCCCATGGGTTTTGGGAATGCAACCCTTCGGAATATTCATATAGTGCATGAGCGCGGGGATTTTTCAAGCCCGATGTGCGGTCGCCTTCGACAGGGGCCTCCGCGGGGACCTCACCCCCGGGCCTGCGCTGTCCGGGAACTTCCCGGTGGAAAAGCGGGAAGCTCCCGCGGCCCCGCTCTTTTGTGTGGCCCGGGGCGGAAGCCTGTATTATAATATTGTCTTACATGAGCCCTTCTCCGGAGGGATCGGCAGCTATGCAGGGAGGTTTCTTGCCGGACGCATTCTTTGCACTCCTGGTGGATTTCGTGGCCTTCGGGGCAGGGTTCTCCCTCGTCTTCGCCCTCGCCCAGCTTTTCAGGAAAGACCCCGGCCTTTCCCACTGCCTCAATTTCCTGGTTTTCACAGGCAACAGCCTCATCCAGCTCATCGTCGTCCTCAAGGCGCGGGGCACCGTCCAGGAATACCCCCTGGTCTTCTTCCTCTCCCTGTCGGCGCTCTTCTTCATCGGGCCGGCGAACTACCTCTACCACCATACCCTGCTGAACCCGGGGCAGCCGGTGCCGGCGAAGCTGAAGGCGCAGTTCGTGCCCGCGGCCCTGGCGGTCCTGTGCGGGCTCCTCTATCAGCTTCTCCCGGCAGGCACGAGGAGGGACTGGCTGGCCGGGTACGTCAGCTCGCCCCTTACCCAGTGGCCAACCGTCATCCTGGCCCTCGGGGTGGTCTTCATCTTCGCCTGCTTTCTGGTCATGACGAAGCTGGCGCTCACGGTCCTGAACAGCCGGAATATCCGGGCGCAGGCGCGCATCATCCTGGCGGCCTTCCTTTCCACGCTGGTGTCCATCGTCCTCATCTCCCTGGGCTTCATTCTCGGCTCCGACCGGACCCTGGTCGCCGGCGGGGCGCTCGTGACGCTCATCAACCTCTCCATGTTCTTCTCGAACATGCGCTATCCGGACTTCTACCGGCTGGTGGAGAGCGAGATCAAGAAAACCAGGTACGAGCGCTCGCTCCTCAAGGGCCTCGACACCGAACTCGTCAACGACCGGCTGGGATACCTCATGGGCAAGGAGCACATCTACAAGGACTTCGACCTGAGCCTCGAAAGCCTGGCCCGGCAGCTCTCCATCACCCCCCACCAGCTGTCCCAGTTCATGAACGAAAGGCTCCGCACCAGTTTCCGCCGCTACATAAACTCCTACCGGATCGAGGAGGCGAAGAAGATCCTCGCCAGCGATCCGGACAGGAATATCCTCACCGTCTGCTTCGACGTCGGCTTCAACTCCAAGTCCACCTTCAACCAGAGCTTCAGGAAATACACGAACCAGACACCCTCGGAGTTCCGCCAGGAGCACCAGGCGAAGGGCCCTGAAAGTTCCGATCTATAAACCCGGCCATCCCCGAGGCCCTGTGGCGCTTTTTACGGGTGCCGGGTGCCGGGCCGGGTCGAGGGGTGCCATCGCCCGCCCTGCAGCGCTTTTCCGGGGGCCGGACCCCGGGCCGGCCGGCAAGAAAAAAGGGGAGTGCACGTTTTACGCGCCCGGATTTATAAACCCGGTCGACACGGACCGGGCCGCGGCCTACTTTACCGGCATGCAGGCTGAAACAATTTGAAAAAAGGAGGGAACTCACCGTGCAGGCACCCACACCCGAGGCGACAGGACATCCCCGCGCCCCCCTGGGTTTCACCGGGACGCTCAACAGCATCGAGGCGATGCACCGTCTCCCCGTCTGGATCAGGGGGGACTTCTACCGGGCCCTGGAGCTCGCCCGGAGGTTCAACGACCTGGTCGTGAAGCCCATGTCCGGGGAGGTGGACCTGAAGGTCATGGAGGACAACGACTACCTGCCCCGGGACTTCCTGAAAAAGGCGAACGAATGGGGGCTGTTCACACTCTGGATCCCCAAGATGTACGGCGGGAAGGGCATGAACATGCTGTCCCTGTACCCCTTCATGGAAGAAGTGTCCTCCGCCTGCGCGGGGCTGGCGAACCTCATCGGCGCGCACTACCTGGGGGTGTCCGTGCTGTGCTCGTCGTGCAACATGGATATCACGAACCGGGTGCTGCGGGACGTGGTAAAAGAGAATGACCGGGGCCGTCCCTGCACCATCTCGCTGGCGTGGACCGAGCCGGACGCCGGGACCGATCAGGTGCAGGCCCCGCTTCTCCCCGGTGCGAAGGTCAGGACGCAGGCGACGAAGACCGCGGGGGGCTACGTGGTGAACGGGAGCAAGGTCTTCATCTCCTCCGGCCACCTGAGCACCTGGCACATGCTCATCTGTTACGAGGACGTGTTGAAGCCCGCGGACACCATCGTCATGCTCGCGGTGAAGACCGGGATGAGGGGATTCACCTTCGGCCACAAGGAGCGGAAAATGGGGCAGAAGGCCTGTGTGGCCAGCGAGCTGATCTTCGAGGACTGCTTCGTGCCGGACGAAAACGTGTGCTTCGACCGGGAGCAGGTGCGGCGGCTGGGCATCACGGCGCGGCAGGCCGGGCTCAAGCTCATCGACATGTTCCCCGCCGTGACCCAGCCCGGGGTGGCCGCCATCTCCACGGGCATCGCCCGGGCCGCCTGCGAGGCTGCTGTCCGCTATGCCGCGGAAAAGAAGGTCGCGGGAAAGGCTCTCATCAACCACGAGTGGGTGCAGCTGGTCATCGCGGACCTCTACCGGAACGCCGTGTCGTCCCGGGCAATCTACATGGAGGCGACCTATGCGGCGGGCCTGCTGAGCATGATCAGGCTGCTCTTCAACAAGGCGATCTTCTATCTCACGCTCGTCACTCCGGGGTGGTTCTTCACCCTGTTCGTCTCCCCCCTGTTCCGCCTGGGGATCGTCAGCCACGTCTACCGGAAGATGAACTTCGAGATGACCAGCCCCGAGGACGAGCGGCACATGTCAGGGCTGGGCTCGCTGACGAAGTTCACCTGCAGCGACCTGGCGATGCTCAACTGCTCCCTTGCCCTCGACCTCATGGGCGCGGACGGGACGAGGCACGACCTCGGCGCCGAGAAGCTCTTCCGGGACGCAAAGCTCCTCCAGATCTACGAGGGCACGAACGAGGTCAACAGGATCAATCTCTTTTCCCGGCACATCGCGCAGGTGATGCCCGGTGTCGGGGTGTTCGAGCAGGGTTCGGGAGGTGAACGGTGAGAATTGAGGCGCACGCGATGCATAACGGTGAGCTCGAGGCGTTCAACGACCTGGCGGAGAGCTTTGCGAAGAAGGAGCTGCTCGCGCACGTGCACGAGCGGGAGTTCCCTTACGCCCTGGATGCGGCGGAGGCGGTGGAGGCGGCACGGAAGGCCGGGCTGCTGAGCGTCAACCTCCCGGAGGAGTGGGGCGGGACCGGCCTCGACGCGTCCGTTCTGGCGGGGATGCTGAGCAGGATCAGCGCCGTGGACGCGGGCATGGCGGGGATACTCTTCACCCACGCCGCGGCCCTGGAGATCATTTCCGCAGCCGTTGACCGCGGGGACTGTGCGGAGGTCTGCCGACTCGTTTCGGGGCGGGAAGGCTCGCCCCTGGCGTTCCAGGTCTATGGCGGGCCCGGCGAGATCGAGCTCCCGGCAGTGGCGGGCGAAGGCGTGAACCAGCTCAGCGGCAGGCTGCCGCTCGTGGCGCTCGGGAGAATGGCCCGGCATGCGGTCGTGCCCGGCGCCCGCCCGGGGGGCGAGAAGTTCTCCTGGTATCTCGTCGACCTTTCTCTGGACGGGGTGAAAAAGTCGGACCCCGTGCTCACCCTCGGCATGCAGGCCTGCCAGGCCGTGGACATCGAGCTCGACGCCGTGCCCGCCCTGCTCCTGGGGGCGGAAGGGCAGGGCGGGGCGTATTTCCGCACGATGCAGGCACGGATGTCCGCCGGCGCCGCGGCCATCTCTCTTGGCATCATGGAGGGCTCCTTCCGGGAGGCCCTCGCTTATGCCCGTCAGCGCTGGCAGGGGGGCAGGTACCTCGAGGAGTGGTCGGGGGTCCGCATGATGCTCGCCCGGATGGCCGTCCAGATCGAGGTGAGCCGGTGCTGCCTGGCCGGCTGCGGCATTGCCGGGAATGGCGCGGCCTTCGGCGGGGAAGGGTCCGCCCTTGCGGCCGCGCTCCACATAAGCGAACTGGCCTGTGCCGCGACGTCCGAAGGCGTGCAGCTCCTCGGGGGCAACGGGTACATGAAGGACTACGGCCAGGAAAAGAGGATGAGGGACGCCAGGCAGGCCCGGTGCCTGCTGGGCATGGGCGGGCTGAGAATGATGAGCTTCATCGGGACGATCATGGAGGAGGCACGGGCATGAAGAGGTACGCACCGGACAGGAACGATTTTTTCAAGGGCATCGTGCAGAGCGAGAACAGGGAGTACGACGTGAAGATGCCGATCTTCTACTACGACAGCATGGCCATGAGCGCCATCTGCACGGCCTCCACCAGGCAGGTGAGGAAGCTCCTCCCACTGCCCGACATGCACCCCGTGGAGGCGTTCCCGGGCAGGTGCCTGGTGGCGTTCTCGGCCTTCGAGTACCGCAGAACGGACATCGGCCCCTACAACGAGTTCAGCGTCAGCGCCCTCATCTCCTACGGCAGGAGGCCTGTCCCGGGGGTAGCCCCGCTCCTCTCTGTGCTGAAGAACCGCTTCACCGCGTACATCATCCACCTGCCCGTAACCTCCGAGCGGGCTCGCCGGGGCGGGGTCGAGACCTGCGGGTACCCGAAGTTCCTGGCCGACATCACCTTCACGCAGGAGGGAGGAAACACCGCGTGCACCGTGGCGGAAAACGGTGAGCGGATCCTGACGCTCAGGGGCAGAAACCCCCGGACCTCCCGGGGCAGGGTCACGAAGTACATCATCCACACGGTGCTGGGCGGCATACCCCTCAGGGCGAACCTTTACCTGAACCCCATCCGGTACCGTCAGACGATCGGCTTGGGGGCGGCGAGACTCGATATCGGCAATGGGCACAGGATCTGCGGCGAGCTGAAGGGCATGGGGTTGAGCGGGATGCCGGTCCTGTACCAGTATACGCCGTCCTATGAGGCGATTTTGTGCAACTCCAGGAATCTCATGGACGATTGAGGGGGTCTTGCAATGGGAATGAAGAATCTCCGGGAAAGAAAGGTGGTCATCACCGGGGCTGCATCGGGGATAGGGAGGGAGCTGGCGCTCGCTTTCGCGCGAGAGCGGTGCGACATGGTCCTGGCGGATATCGACGAGGCGGGGCTGCAGGAGACCGTCGGGATGGTGAACGGGGCGGGAGGCAGCGCCGAGGCATTTTTCTGCGACGTGTCGAAAGCGGATCAGGTCACGAGGATGGCCGACCGCTGCTTCGACAAGTGGGGGAGGGTGGACCTACTCATCAACAACGCGGGCGTCGCATCCACGGGGTTCATGGGCGACGTCCCCATCACGGACTGGGAATGGGTCATGTCCATCAATTTCTGGGGCGTCGTGTACGGCTGCCACGCCTTCGTCCCGGGGATGAAGGGGCAGGGGGAGGGCCACATCGTGAACGTGGCGTCCGCCGCGGGCATCATCTCGTCGGCGGAGATGGCTCCCTACAACGCGTCGAAGGCCGCGGTGATCTCCCTCTCGGAAACGCTCAAGAGCGAGCTTGCCCCCTATGGCATCGGGGTGACGGTGCTCTGCCCGACCTTCGTCCGGACGAACCTGCTGGAAAAGATGCGGTTCACGGACGATTTCCAGCGGCACTGCTCCACCACGGGCATGGCGAACGCCCGGTGGACGCCCGAGAAAGTCGCGGCCCTGGTGCTCGACGCGGTCAGGCGGGACAGGGTGTACGTGCTCCCTCAGGCGTCGGCCAGGCTGATCTGGCTTTTCAAGCGCATATCACCGGCCGCCTACCTTGGCTTCTTCGCCTTCCTGATGCGCATGGGGTGGGCGAGGGGCCTCATGCTCCGCATGGTGAAGGCAGGGTTCTGAGGAGAGCGGGCAGGTCCCGAAAGAAGCGTTCCGGCAGGCTCACGCAGGGCGCTTATTTCCACTCCCGCTCGTCCCGGAGGGGTTTCGCGTCCGGGGCTAAGCTCCCGGGCAGGGCGAACTCGACCTCGTCCACCCTCACCGTGCAGGTCTCCTGGAAGACCTTTTCGAAGCGGGCCTTCAGGCCCTTCAGGTCCTTCTCCCCGCCCCGGGGGTCGAGCCGTGCCAGAAGGAAGTCCCGGTGGCCTTTGCGGGTCACCACAAGCTCGACGGCCAGGCCCGGGAAGCTCTCGGCAACGCGCCTGACCTGGCTGGGGGCCACGAACATGCCCCTGACCTTCACGGCGTCGCCCACCCGGCCCGCGATCCCCGAGAGGCGCCGCGAGGTCCTGCCGCAGGGGCAGGGCGCTTCGACCAGGCTCGAGAGGTCGCCGGTGCCGAAGCGCAGGAGGAAGAAGACGGGGTTCAGCCGGGTCACCACCACCTCGCCCAGCTCCCCCGCCGCCACAGGCGCGCCCGTGGCGGGATCCACGATCTCCACGATCACCTCCTCGCAGAGGTGCCAGCCCTGTTTTTCCGAGCACTCGTAGGCCACGTCGCCCACCTCGGTGGCGCCGTACATCTGGTAGGTGTCGATGAGGAACTCGGTCTCGAAGCGCTGCCTCAGGCTCGGCTGGAGCGGCTCGGCCACGAAGCTCGCGCGCCTCAGCGAGAAGTCCCGGGCGAAGTCGAAGCCCAGCTCGCCCGCCTTCTCGATGATGGCCATGAGGAAGCTCGGGGTGCCGGTGTAGCCCGTGACGTGCAGGTCCCTGATGAGCTGCACCTGGAGCTGCGCGGAAGACGCCCCCGAGGGCACCACGGTGGCGCCCACCCTGGTGAGCCCGCCGTGGAAGGTGAGCCCGGCGGCCACCATGTGGTAGGAGAAGGCGTTGAGCACCACGTCGCCCGGGCCGAAGCCCGCGGCCTTGTAGCCCCTGGCCCACAGCGGGTCGCTCGAGCCCAGGTGCGGCTCGTACACCGGGCCGGGCGAGGTGAAGATGCGCTCCACCGGTGCGCCCGGGTCCTCGAGCCCGCCGTACGGGGGCTGCTGCGCCTGGAGCGCCACGACCCGCTCGCGGCTGATGACCGGGAGCTTCACGAGGTCGTCCACACCCTGCACGTCGGCCGGCGTGAGGCCCCGCTCATCCAGGATCCTCTTCACCCGGGAGGACTTCTCGTACCCGAGTTCGACCATCCCGGCGATCTTCCGGTCCTGCTCCGCCCGCCGCTCTTCGCGGGACACCGTCTCGAGCCTGTCGAAATAGCCGCCCATATCTCCCTCCCCGGGCTACAGCCAGCGCTTCCGGCGCTTGTAGGATTTCACGTCGCGGTAGGAGCGGGCGGTGCCGCCTGCGCCCACGCCCAGGTAGAACTCTTTCACATCCGGGTTCTCCGTGAGGTCTTTGGCCTCGCCCTCCATGACCACGCGGCCGTTCTCCATGACGTAGCCGTAGTGGGCAATCTTAAGGGCCATGTTGGCGTTCTGCTCCACGAGCACGATGGTGGTGTGCTGCTCCTCGTTGATGAGCCTGATGATGCGGAAGATCTCCTTCACCACCAGCGGTGCCAGGCCCAGCGACGGCTCGTCCAGGAGGAGGAGCTTCGGGTGCGCCATGAGCGCCCTGCCCATGACCACCATCTGGATCTCGCCCCCGCTGCAGTAGCCGGCCATGGTCTTCCTGCGCTTCGTCAGGGCCGGGAAGTAGTGGTACACCATCTCCAGGTCCTTTTTGTAGGGCTTCAAAGGCCTGGTGGCCGTACCCACCCGGAGGTTCTCCTCCACCGTGAGGTACTTGAAGGGCTGCCTGCCCTCGAGGACCTGGATGATGCCCTTGCGGGTGATCTCCTCCGGCGAGAGGTTCTGGATGCCCGCCCCGTCGTAGGTGATCTCGCCGTCGGTGACCTTGCCGTTCTCGGGCTTCAGGAGCCCTGAGATGGCCTTGAGCGTCGTGGTCTTGCCCGCGCCGTTGCTCCCCAGGAGCGACACGATTTGGCCCCGGGGCACCTTGAGCGACACGCCCTTCAGGACCTGGATCACGTCCGAGTAGACCACGCTGATGTTGTTGACCAGGAGCAGGGTGTCGTCTTTTTCGTTTTCCACGGCACCCACCTCAATACGAGAACGGCCAGAGCCGGAAGGACGAGCGGACTATCCGCCAGAGCTCGGCGAGCCCCTTGGGCTCGATGAGGATGAAGAGCACGATGGCCAGACCGAAGGCGAACTCTCTCAAGCTCGCCATGTTGAGGCCGTAGCCGCTTAAGCCGGGGAAGTTCATCAGCGCGTCCGTGGCGAAGCGCAGGCTCTCGTTCAGGCCCGTGATGAACACCGCGCCGAAGATGGAGCCCGGGATGCTCCCGAGGCCGCCGATGATGACCATGGCGAGGTACTCCACGGAGAGCCCGAGCGTGAAGGGCTCGGTGGAGATGCTCCGCATGTAGTACGCCCACAGGCCGCCGGCGAACCCCGCGTAGAAGGAGCTCACCGCGAAGGAAAGCAGCTTGTAGAAGAAGATGGGGATGCCCATGCCCTCGGCGGCCCGGTCGTTGTCCCGGATGGCGATGAAGGCCCTTCCGTAGCGCGTGCGCATGAGGTTCGAGGCCATGAGGGTGAGCGCCGTGAGGCTTGCGAAGATGACGAAGAAGAAGCGCAGGTCGGTGTTGATCTCGAGCCCGAACAGGCTCGCCCCGGGCAGCATGATCCCCATGGTGCCCTTGGTCACCGCCTCCCAGTGCACGAGGAGGTACTCGATGATGAACTGGCCCGCCAGCGTGGCGATGGTGAGGTAGAGCCCCTTGAGCCTGCCCGAGGGGATGCCGAAGACCATGCCCGTCAGCGCGGCGACTATCCCCGCCCCGGGCACGGCGACGAGGAAGGGCAGCCCGCAGGTGGTGGCGAGCACCGCGCCCGCGTAGGCGCCCACGCCGAAGAAGGCCCCGTGGCCCAGCGAGATCTGGCCCGTGAACCCCACGAGGATGTTCAGGCCCAGCGCCGCGATGGCCGCGATGCCCGTGGTGTTGACGACGTAGAGGAGGTAGGGAGGGGAGACGAAGGGCACCACGCAGAAGAGCGCGGCGATGCCCACGAAAGCCCAGAGCCGGCCGAAGTCGGTCTCGAAGAGGGCCAGCTCACGGGCGTAGACCTCCTTGTAGTTGCCGCAGGGGTGGAAGCGGGGCGCTCTCATGTCCTCACACCCGCTCGATTTCCACCAGGCCGAAGAGGCCGTAGGGCTTGACGAGGAGGATCGCCACGAGCACGATGTAGGGGATCACGTCGCGCAGCGACGGCGAGAGGTAGCCGCTCGTGAAGGTCTCGAGCAGGCCGATGATGATGCCGCCGATGATGGCGCCGCCGATGGAGTCGAGCCCGCCCAGGATCACCACCGGGAAGACCTTGAGCCCGATAGAGGAGATCTCGTGCACGTTGATGCCGTTGATGACCCCCAGCACGATGCCGCTCATGGAGGCCACCAGCGCCGCGATGGCCCAGGACAGGGCGAAGACCTTCTTCACGTGCACGCCCAGCGACAGGGCCGCGGTCTGGTTGTCCGCCACCGAGCGCATGAAGATGCCCTGGGGCGAGTACTTGAAGAAGAGGCCGAACAGGACGAGGAAGGTGACGCCCATGAGGGACGAGGCCACGTACACCGGGGCGATGGTGATGCCGCCGAACTGCATGCCCAGGGAGGCGGGCAGGAAGTCCGGGTAGGTCTGGAGGTTGCCGCCGAAGAAGAAGAGGAGCAGGCCCTTGAACATGGAGGAGAGCCCCACCGTGAGCATGATGACGAAGATGAGCGGCTCGCCGATGAGGGGCCGCAGGAAGATGCGCTCCACCGTGAAGCCGAGCACGAAGGAGCCCGCCAGCGTGACGAGGAAGGCGAGCGCCACCGGGAGCTGGAGCCAGGACACGAGCACGAGGAAAAAGAAGGCGCCGATGGCCAGGAGCTGCCCGTGGGCGAAGTTCAGCACCGAGGACGACTTGAAGATCATGACGAAGCCCAGGGCGGAGAGCCCGTAGAGAAGCCCCACGCTCAGTCCGTTGATGAGCAGCTGCAGAAAGAATTCCATGGTATTCGTGCTCCTATTCCACCGTGATGACCCGGGCGACGGTCTCGATGACCCCCTCCCGGCCGTCCCGGTACTTGACCTTGCCCTTGACCGGGACCTCTTTTTTGTCCGAGTACATGGCCTCGATGAGGGGGAGGTAGAGGCCGTAGACGAAGCGCCGGCGCACCTTGCCCGTGCGCGTGAGCTCCTCGTCGTCCGCGTCGAGGAGCTTGTAGAGGAGGATGAACCTCCTGATCTTCATGGGTTTCGGGAGCTGGGCGTTGACCTTCCTCACCTCTTCGAGGATGAGCCCTTCCATCTCCGGGCGCTGGGAGAGGTCGGTGTAGGTGGTGTAGGGGATCATGCGCGCTTCCGCCCAGTTGCCCGCGTTGCCCTGGTCGATGTTGATGAAGGCGGTGATGTAGGGCCGCGCCTCGCCGAAGGTCACCGCCTCCTTGATGTAGAGCGAGAACTTGAGCCTGGTCTCGATGAAGTCCGGGGAGAAGGCGTTGCCCTCCTTGTCCCGGATGATGTCCTGCTTGCGGCCGATGATCACGAGGTGGCCGTCGGCGTCGAGGTAGCCCGCGTCGCCCGTGAGGAACCAGCCCTCCTCGAAGGCGTCTTCGGTGGACTGATAGTCGTTGTAGTAGCCCGAGAACACCGACTTCGACCTCACCATGACCTCCTGGTCCGGGGAGATCCTCACCTCGGTGCCGGGCAGGGGCGTGCCCACGGTTTCTGGCTTGGCCTCGCCGTCGGGCTGGACCTGGAAGATGCCGCAGGTCTCGGTCATGCCGTAGCACTGCTTGAGGTTCAACCCGCAGGCGCGGAAGAAGCGGATCACGTCAGGCGAGATGGGGTGGCCGCCGGTGTAGGCGCTCACGAACTGCGAGCAGCCCACCCGGTCGAGGAGCGGGTTGAACACGAGCGCCCGGGCCAGGCCGTGGAGAACCTTCAGGGCCGGGCCCGCGGGCCGCTTCTTCTCCTCGCCTTCCACCACTCTGCCGCCGATCCTTTCGGCGAGTGCGAACAGGGCGCGGTTGACGAACCCCGCGTCGTTCATCCTGACCCGGATGCTCGAGGCCAAATCCTCCCAGAACCGCGACGACGAGATGAGCAGGTGCGGGCCGATCTCCCGGAAGTCCGAGGAGACGGTCTCGGGGGTCTCGGGGAAGTTCATGGTCATGCCGCCCATGAGCGCCACACCGAAGGCCCACATCTGGTCCACGATCCAGGCGGGGGGCGTCATCGACAGCCAGTTGGCGCCCACGCCCACCGGGGAGGACTCGATCCACTTCCTGCCCATGGCCGTGTAGTTGCGGTGGCTGAGCATGGCGAGCTTCGAGACGCCCGTGGTGCCCGAGGTCATGATCATGTGGGCGGCGTCGTCCTCCTTGGCCTTGCCCGCCTCCTCCTCGAAGAGGCCCGGGTTTTCCTGTTCGTGCCGCGCACCCAGGTCGAGGAGGTCTTTGAAGCTCACGAGGAGGGGGTCGTCGTAGCCCCGCATGCCCGTGGGGTCCACGTAGATTATGGCCTTGACGGTCTTGAGCACGTCGATCTTTTCCAGGAGCTTGTCCACCTGCTCCTGGTCCTGGACGACCACGAAGCTTGCGCCTATGCGCGAAAGCGCCCCCGCGAGCTCGCCCGCCACGGCCGAGGTGAAGAGGTTCAGCGTCACCGCGCCGAAGGCCTGGGCGCCCAGCTGGGTGAAGAGCCACTCGGGGTGGTTGTTCAGGATCATGCCCACGTTGTCGTGCCTTTTGATGCCCAGGCTCCTGAGGCCCAGGCCCGCGTGCCTGACGAAGCCCAGGTAGTCCCGCCAGGAGTAGGTCTTCCAGACCCCGTAGGCCTTTTCCCTGATGGCGGCGGCGCCGGGGCCGAGGAGCTCCGCCTGCCTGAGCAGGACCTGGGGCAGGGTGCAGGCCTCCAGTGCGTCGAGGTGCCCGGCCGTCATCCTGGTGATCTTCACGCCCCTGCCCGCCATGATCAGCCCTCCGCGGCCTCTTCGCCCGACCCGGCCGGGCCGGGGTCGTCTCCCGCCGCGTCCCCGAGGTAGGCCCTGATGACCTCGGGGTGGTCCTGGATCTCCCCGGGCCTGCCCTCGGCGAGCTTCTCGCCGAAGTTGAGCACCACGATGCGCTCGGAGATGCTCATGACGATGGACATGTCGTGCTCCACGAGGATCATGGTCTGGCCCCAGCCGTCGTGGAGCTCCAGGAGGAAGCGCACCATGTCCTCCTTCTCCTCGAGGGTCATGCCCGCGAAGGGCTCGTCGAGCACGAGGAGGCTGGGCTCCGAGGCGAGCGCCCTGCCGAGCTCCACCCGCTTGCGCATGCCGTAGGGCAGGGCGCCCACGAGCTCCTTGCGCACGTGCTGGATCTCCAGGAAGTCGATGATCTCCTCGAGGATCTCGTGGTGCCTGACCTCCTCGTCCCGCACGGAGCGGGAGAAGAGGCACGCCAGCCCGAAGCTGTAGGAGGAGCGGGTGTGGCGGGCCAGCAGCATGTTCTGGAGCACGGTCATGCCCGGGAAGAGCTCGATGTTCTGGAAGGTCCGGCCGATGCCCAGGCCGGTGAGCCGGTGGGTGGGCAGGGAGGTGATATCGCGGCCGTTGAACGAGATGGTGCCGGAGGTGGCCTTGTAGAAGCCCGTGATGCAGTTGAGCAGGCTCGTCTTGCCCGCGCCGTTGGGCCCGATGACGGAGACGAGCTCCCCCGTGGAGACGTTCAGGCTCACGTCCCTGACGGCGTGGATCCCCCCGAAGGACAGGGACAGGCCGGTGACCCGAAGCTCGGCCTTGCGCTCCCCCATCTTCCCGGCGGAGAATATCCGCGGCTGTCCCCTGAACGCCCTCACCCGGCGCCCCCTTTGCCGCTTTCCGCCACGCCCGCGGAGGCGGGGGCAGGTGCGGCCGCACCGCCGCAATTGGTGATGCCCCCCTTCCCTTTTACCGTCACGCCCGCGGAGGCGTGGACCCGGGGGGCCGGGCACATACCCCGGAACCCCCTCTTCGCGAAGGTGGCGGGGCGGGTGATGGACTGTGGCGCCTGGTGCACGGCTGCTTCTCCCTTACTTGACCTTCAGCAGCTTGATCCTGTCCCTGCCGGGGGTGAAGAAGTTGGTGAGCGGGGTGAAGGTCCCGTTCTCGTGGACCTGGACGATCCTGCCCTTGAACGACGCCCCGTGGTCGGTCTTCGAGTAGGTGACGTTGGGCACCAGCCCGCCGAAGTCCTCGTTCCTGAAGGTCTCGAGGGCCTTGTTGACGTTTTCCGGGGTGATGGTCCCGAACTTTTCCTGCGCCCGGATGAAGGCCCTTTCCATGATCATGCCCACCACCACGCCTTCCCAGTACGAGGTGTCGAAGGCGTTGACGGTCTTGTAGCGCTTCCACACGGACTCCATGAGCTTGACGCCCGGGGTGCCGTCCGAGGGCAGGCCGCCGCAGAACTGCATCTTCACGCGGTCCTTGATGAGGCCCTTGCCGTTCTTGAAGAAGTCCGGGTCGGTGGAGGTCCAGGTGCCGATGAACTGGGGGTCGTAGCCGATGCGGTCGGCGCTTTTCAGCGTGGAGATGAGCGCCGCAGGGAGCACCTGGACGAACACGTACCGGGCGCCCTTCTGCTTGAGGCGCAGCAGCTCGGTGGTGAGGTCGACCGTCTGGGGGGGGAACTCCTCGATGGACACGATCTCGATGCCGTTGGCCTTCGCGTACTCCCTGCTCGGTTCGTGGATGGAGCGCCCGTAGGGGTTGTTGTAGGTGAGCAGGCCGACCTTGGGGGCGCCGGGGCCCTTGTGCACGGCCTTGATGTACTCGAGCACGGCCTGGCAGTCGAGCCGGTAGTTGCCGAAGGGCAGGTACAGGTAGTCCACCGGGGCCTGGAGGATCTCCCAGGCCGTCGAGTAGTTGATGGCCGGGATCCTGAACTGCTGGAGGAGCGGCTTGGCCTGGATGCCCTCGCCCGCGCTCCAGGTGGCGATCATGTCGACGCGCTCCTGCATGGCGAACTTGCGGACGGCCGCCACCGCCTCGGGCGCCTTGTAGGCGGTGTCCACGGTGAGCATCTGGATCTTTCTGCCCTTGACGCCGCCCTTGACCTCGTTGACGTACCTGAAGTAGTCCTGCTGGCCCTTGGCGTGGTACTTGCCGAAGGTGGAGGCCGGGCCGGTGAGGTTGATGGCCGCCCCCACCTTGATGTCCTTCGCGGCAGCAGCCGAGGGCAGGGCCCCCAGGGAAAGAACCGCGGCGAGTGCCCCGATGGTCAGTACCCCGATGATCTTCTTCATAACCGAATCCCCCTTTCTAATGTTTCACGTTCTCATGCGCCAGCCCCGGTGCTCCGTGCTGCGCACATAAAAAAAGCCGCAGGTAGACGAAACCCGGTCCACCTACGGCTTTTTTTCTCCTCTTTTTCGATCAGATCTTAAAAGCGCTCGCAGGCAGACCTAGTCAAAAAAGAAGAACCCGAACATTGTAGTTGTGATGTGTACTGGTGCCATAGACATGAAGCTTTAAAGGGAAAGGCCATCACAAGTCAAGAAAAAAATTGGGGAGGCGCGTGCGCCCGGGTCGCCCGCCATCCGGAAGCGTACAGAGGAGGGGCTCAAGACTTCCTGGAATCCGGGCGATCACGGGGGCGCTTCGGCTAAAGGTCCCGTGCAGTCACATGATGGAGACCCCATGAAATCCGGGCGATCACGGAGGCGCTTCGGCGGCCGCCCTCAGATCACCGAGGGGACGGACCGGTAGTGTGCGATGCGCCGGTCTTCCGGCAGGGCCAGGAAGGAGTCGATGACGTCCAGGAGGGCCTGCCTGTCGCGGTTGAGCAGGCCGTGGACGGGCAGGTAGTTGTTCGCGTGGTCGCAGGTGAAGGTGGTGCCCTCGGCGTCGAGCGCGGCGATGAGGGACCTGAGCTCGTGCACCGTTCCCTCGGGGGTCTGCTCCCGGAACTCGCCTGCGGCGATCTTCCCGGCGAGCTTCGACATGGGGTGGATGAAGAGCCTCCGCACCCGGATGAAGTGCGGCTTGACCTCGGTGAACACGGCCGCGGACTCCAGGGCGTGCTCCTCCCAGAGGTCCTGGCCGCCCAGGCCCAGGAGGAAGTAGTAGCTGAGCTCCAGGCCCGAGGCCATGGTCTTTTTTCCCGCCTCGACCAGCTGCTTGTGGCTGGTGCCCTTCATCTGGAGCTTGAGCACCCGGTTCGAACCGCTCTCGAGGCCGACGTGCACCCGGTCGAGCCCGGCCTCGCGGATGGCCAGGAGGTCGTCTTCGGTCTTCTTCGCGAGGCTCGAGGCCCTGGCGTAGGCCGTGACGCGCGTGAGCCGGGGGAACTTCTCCCGCAGGCGCTCGAGCACGTCCACGAGGAATTGAGCGGGCAGGTCGAGGGGGTTGGCGTCTCCAAGAAACGCGGTGGTGAAGATGTCGCCGTGCAGGGAGGCCAGCGCGTCGATGTCCATGAGGACCTCTTCCTTCGAGCGGGTGGAGTAGGGCGTGCCGAAGAGGTCGTAGATGCCGCAGAAGCTGCAGCGGTTCCAGTCGCACCCGCGCACGACCCTCACCAGCAGGCTCCTCGCCTCGCTCGGAGGCCTGATCACCAGATGTTCCGGAGTGTGCATAGCCTTGAATATAGGAGAAGCGGTCAACGAGGTCAAGGGAACATGCCGGGCCGCGCCGGACTGCCCCGGCGGCCGGGGGCCCCGGGGTTTGCCGCGGCGGGCGGTGCGACAACACTTCCGCATCGATCGGCAGCACGGAGCTCCGGAGTTTGTCCCTTGGCAGAGGGCTCTTTTTTCATGAGGCCGACCTTCCCGGGATGCGTTCCGAAAAGTCCGGCCGACCCCTGTTTGCCCTTCACAGGGCCATGGAATGCAGTTATTATAATGAAATATATTCATGCCGGCCGAAGCGGGGCAGTTTCATGGCGCGGGGCATGATGCAATTCGAGTGAACTTGAACGAACGTATCGCGGGGGTTGCCATGAAGAATGGATTCGAGGGAGCTTACAGGGCCGGGGCTCGGGAAAGCGTGCGCGCCCTTTTCGTGTGGTCGTGCGTTTGTCTTGCGGCGCTCCTCTTGGCGGGGTGCGGGAAAGGCAAGACCCCCCGGATGCCCACGCCCCCGGTGACGGTGACGCCCGTGATCCGGCAGGACGTGCCCGTGACCTTCGAGTGGGTCAGCACCCTCGACGGCAGCGTCAACGCCGTCATCCGCGCCCAGGTCCAGGGCTATCTCACCCGGCAGCTCTACCAGGAAGGCGACCTCGTGAAGAAGGGGCAGGTGCTCTTCGAGATCGACCCCCGGACCTTCCAGGCGGCCTTCGACTCAGCCCGGGCCCAGCTCGCCCTGAACAACGCCAAGTGGGACCAGGCCAGGCAGAACCTCGCACGGGTCAAGCCCCTGGCCGCACAGAACGCCCTGAGCCAGAAGGACCTGGACGACGCCGTGGCCGCGGAGCGGTCGGCCAAGGCAGCGGTCGACGCCGCGAAGGCCGAGCTCGACAAGGCACGGCTCAACCTCGAGTTCACGAAGATCACCTCCCCCATCGACGGCATCGCGGGCATCGCCAAGGCCCAGATCGGCAACCTCGTCAGCCCCCAGTCGTCTGAGGAGCTCACCACCGTCTCACGGGTCGACCCCATCAAGGCCTACATATCAGTCAGCGAAAAGGAGTACCTGAACGCGGCCCAGTACGCGCGCGGCAACCTGAGGAACGCCCGGCTCGAGCTCGTCCTGGCCAACGGATCGGTCTACCCCCGGAAAGGGGCCTTCGCCGTCGTGGACCGCCAGATCGACGTGAAGACCGGCACCCTGAAGGTCGAGGCCCATTTCCCCAACCCGGACAGCTTCCTCAGGCCCGGCCAGTTCGCCAAGGTCCGCGCCGTGCTCGCCACGTGGAAGGATGCCATGGTCATCCCCCAGAAGTGCCTCATCGAGCTCCAGGGCAAGACCCAGGTGGGCGTGGTCACCCCGGACAGGAAGGTGGACATCCGCACCGTCAGGACCGCCTGGAAGGAAAACGGTCTCGTCATGGTGCTTGAAGGCCTCAAGCCCGGGGAGCAGGTGGTGGTGGAGGGCACGCAGAAGATCAAGCAGGGCATCGCCGTGAACCCCACGCCCTATGCCCGCCCCGCCCCGTCCGCCGGAGGGGCCCCGAGCGGCCCGGCCGCCCCGGAAAGGGATGTCGCCTTGCCCGCCGCCCAGCCCCCCGCCCCCGCCGGGAAGGAGTAGGCCCCATGTCGAAGTTCTTCATCAACCGCCCCATCGTGGCCATGGTCATCGCCATCCTCATGGTCATCGTCGGACTGGTTTCCCTGGCGGGGCTGCCCATCTCCCAGTTCCCCAACATCGTGCCCCCCGAGATCAAGGTGACCGCGAGCTACACCGGCGCCGATGCCATCACGGTGGAGCAGTCGGTGGCCACCCCCATCGAGCAGCAGATGTCCGGCGTGGACAACATGAACTACATGTACTCGGTCAACACCAACAACGGGGACATGACGCTCACCACGAACTTCGACATCAAGACCGAGGCGAACACCGACCAGGTGCTCGCGCAGATGCGCCAGAGCCAGGCCGATTCCCAGCTCCCCTCCGACGTGCGCAGCTACGGCGTCACCGTCCAGAAGTCCCAGTCCGCGCCGCTCATCATCTACGCCCTGTACTCGCCCCGGGGCACCTATGACGGCGTCTTCCTGGCCAACTACGCCTACATCAACATCAACGACCAGATGACCCGGGTCAAGGGCATCGCGAGCGTCACCGTGTTCGGCGCCGGCCGCTACGCCATGCGCTTCTGGGTCAGGCCGGACCAGCTCGCCAAGCTCGGCGTCTCCATCCCGGAAATCTCGAACGCCATAACCGCCCAGAACACCGTGAACCCGGCGGGCAAGATCGGCGGCGAGCCCGTGCCCGCAGGGCAGGACTTCACCTACGCGGTCCGGGCCCAGGGCAGGCTTGAAAGCGAGGAGGAGTTCGGGAACATCGTCATCCGGGCCAACCCCGACGGCTCCATCGTCCGCCTCAAGGACGTGGCCCGGGTGGAGCTGGGTGCCCAGGCGTACAACCTCGCGGGCCGTCTCAACGGCAAGCCCGCGGCGGTCATCGCGGTCTACCAGATGCCCGGGACGAACGCCATCGAGGCAGCCAGAGGCACCCGGGAGCTCATGGCCGGGCTCAAGAAGAACTTTCCCGCCGACCTCGACTACGCCGTGGCCCTCGACACCACCCTGTCGGTCACCGAAGGCATCCACGAGATCGTGGTGACCCTCTTCATCGCCCTGGCCCTCGTCATCGTCGTGGTCTTCGTCTTCCTCCAGGGCTGGCGCGCCACGCTCATCCCGCTTCTGGCCGTGCCCGTCTCCCTGGTGGGCACCTTCATGCTCTTCCCGCTCTTCGGCTTCTCCATCAACACGCTCTCGCTTTTCGGGCTCGTACTCGCCATCGGGCTCGTGGTGGACGACGCCATCGTGGTGGTGGAGGCGGTGGAGCACCACATCGAGGGGGGCATGAGCCCGAAAGAGGCAACCATACAGGCCATGGAGGAGGTGTCCGGGCCGGTGGTGGCCATCGCGCTCATCCTCGCGGCCGTGTTCATCCCCACGGCCTTCATCCCGGGCATCACGGGCCGCCTTTACCAGCAGTTCGCCGTGACCATCTCCATCTCGGTCCTGCTCTCCGCCTTCAACGCGCTCACGCTCTCGCCGGCGCTCTCCGCCCTGCTGCTCCGCCCCAAGAAAGAGGCCTCCGGCCCGCTCCAGAGGTTCTACGACTGGTTCAACCGGGCCTTCAGCAGGGCCACGGACAGGTACGTGGGCGTCTGCGGCCTGCTCATCCGCAAAACGGGCTTCAGCCTGGCCTTCCTGCTTGCCATGGTCGTGCTGGCGGGGCTCTTCGGCCTGCGCCTGCCCGCCACCTTCCTGCCGGAGGAGGACCAGGGCTACGTCTACGCCGCCGTGCAGCTGGCCGACGCCTCGTCCCTCCAGCGCACCGACGCGGCGGTCAGAAAAGCCGAGGAGCTCATCATGGACACACCCGGCGTGGAGTACTGCACCTCCATCGTGGGCTACAACCTGGTGAGCCAGGTCCAGAACACCTACAGCGGCTTCTTCTTCGTGACCCTCAAGGACTGGGGCGAGCGCAACCGGCACATCGAGCAGTGGTACCGGTTCATCAAGGGGAAGATCTCGCTGGCCCTCCTGGGCAAGATCCCCGAGGCCCAGGGCATGGCCTTCTCCCCGCCCGCCATCCCCGGCGTCGGCACCTCCGGGGGCATCACCTTCATCCTCGAGGACCGGGCGGGCAAGGACATCGCCTTCCTCTCGGAAAACGTGGAGAAGTTCCTTGAGGAGGCGAAAAAGCGGCCCGAGATCGCCGGGGCGACCACCACCTACAAGCCCTCGGTGCCCCAGGTGTTCGTGGACGTGGACCGGGACAAGGTCCTCAAGCAGGGGGTGAACCTCTCCGACGTCTACAAGACCCTCCAGTGCTTCATGGGGGGCGTGTTCGTGAACTACTTCAACCGCTTCGGCCGCCAGTGGCAGATCTTCATCCAGGCCGAGGGCGAGTACCGCACGGACGCCGAAGAGCTCCGCCAGTTTTCCGTGAAGAACGCCAGCGGCGACATGGTCCCGCTTTCCGCGCTCACCACGGTGAGGCAGACCACCGGCCCCGAGTTCACCATGCGCTACAACCAGTACCGCGCCGCCCAGATCAATGCCAACGCGGCCGAGGGCTACACCACCACCGAGGCCATGGACGCCCTCGAGGAGGTCTTCGGGCAGACCATGCCCCGGGAGATGGGCTTCGACTACCTGGGCATGAGCTACCAGGAAAAGAAGGCCCGGGAAGGGGTGTCCCCCTTCGTCATCTTCGGCTTCTCGCTTTTGTGCGTCTTCCTCATCCTGGCCGCCCAGTACGAGAGCTGGGCCCTGCCCTTCAGCGTCCTCCTGGGCACGCCGATCGCGGTCATGGGGGCCTACGGCGCCCTCCTCCTGTGCAGGCAGGAAAACAACATCTACGCCCAGATCGGGCTCGTCATGCTCATCGGCCTGGCCGCGAAGAACGCCATCCTCATCGTGGAGTTCGCCAAGGTGGAGCACGGGAAGGGCAAGCCCATCGCGGAGGCGGCCCTGGCGGGGGCCCGGCTGAGGCTCAGGCCCATCCTCATGACGAGCTTCGCCTTCATCCTCGGCTGCGTGCCCCTGGCGACGGCCATGGGCGCGGGCGCCATCTCCCGGAGAGTCATGGGCATCGCGGTCATCGGGGGCATGCTCGCGGCCACGGGCATCGCCATCTTCCTCATCCCGGTGATGTTCACGCTCATCCAGCGGCTCGCCCGCCGGGGGGAGGGGGACGCCCCCGCCAAGGAGGAGAAGAATCATGCATAAGGGGCTGACAGCGCTGCTGCTGGCAATGATCCTGTCGGGGTGCGCCCTGGGGCCGGACTACGAGCGGCCCGCGGTGGATGCGCCCCGGGCGTGGCGCACTCAGGCGGGCGAAGCGCGGGACGCGGCGAACGCCGCCTGGTGGAGGCAGCTGGGAGACCCGGTGCTCGACGGGCTCATCGCCGGGGCCCTCGAGGAAAACAAGGACCTCGCCATCGCCGCCGCGCGGATTCAGGAGTACGAAGGCCGCCTCATGGTGACCTCCTCCGACCTCTTCCCGCATGCTCAAGCATCGGGCGAGGGGGGCAGGGTCCGCTCTTCGGAGAAGGAAGGTTCGCTCCTGTCGAACTTCCTGGAAAACCCGCGCAACAAGTACCAGGCCGTCCTGGGCGCCTCCTGGGAGCTCGACTTCTGGGGCCGCTACCGGCGGGCAGGCGAGGCCGCCCGGGCCGACCTCCTGTCCACGGAGGAGGCGAGACTGGCCGTGGCCCTGTCCGTGGCCGCCGGCGTGGCGGGGGGCTACGTCACCCTCAGGGACCTGGACAGCCAGCTGATCATCGCAAAACGCACCGCCGAAGGCCAGAGGAGCACCATGGACCTCTTCGAGAAGCGCGCCCGGGGCGGGGTCGTCTCGGACCTGGAGCTCAACCAGGTGAGATCGCAGTACTACCAGGCCACCTCCCGGATCCCGAACATCGAGAAGCTCATCTCCCAGCAGGAAAACGCACTCTGCGTCCTCATGGGCAGGAACCCGGGGCCCATACCCCGGGGGAAGGCCATCGAAGAGCTCGCCGTGCCCGCGGTGCCTCCCGGCCTGCCCTCGGAGCTCCTGGAGCGCCGGCCCGACATCCGCCAGGCGGAGCAGAACCTCGTCGCGGCCAATGCCCGCATCGGCGAGGCGCGGGCCCTGTACTTCCCGAGCATATCCCTCACCGGGGCCTACGGGTGGTCGAGCTCGAAGCTCTCGGATCTCCTCTCGGGGTCTTCGCGGATGTGGAGCTATTCGGGGAGCGCGACGCTGCCCATCTTCGCCGGGGGCGCCATCCGGGGCCAGAACATCATCGCCGAAGCCGTGCAGAAGGAGGCCCTCCTGTCCTACCAGAAGGCCATCCAGAACGCGTTCAGGGAGGTGGACGACTCGCTGACGAACCAGAGAAAAACCCGGGAGCAGCTCCAGGAGCAGAAGAGCCAGGTGGACGCCCTGCGCGGCTATGCCCGCATAGCCCGGGCCAGGTTCGACAACGGCTACACGAGCTATCTCGAGGTCCTCGACGCCGAGCGCAGCCTCTTCGACGCGGAGATCTCGTTCGCCCAGACCGAAGGCACGCTCTTCACCGACCTCGTCGGTCTCTACAAGGCCATGGGGGGAGGCTGGGGGGTGGCGGGCGACACGCCTTCCCCCCCGGAGAGCACGGGGGACAGATGACCCCTCCCACGGGCAGAGCAGGCGGGTCCCCGATCCACCGGGCGCTCATTTCCCGGCTCGTTTTCGCCGGGGTGTGCACCTCCCTTCTCCTGGCCGCCCTCGTGCTCTTCGTCCAGTTCGGGAGCATAAACGACCGGGTCCTCGAGCAGGTGGCCATCTCGACCGAGCGCCTGCGGTGGGCCGTCATCGAAAACCTCGACAGCCCGGGCCTGGGGGACCATGCCCGGATCCAGAGGCTCCTGGACCGGGGGATGTCGGGGAGGGCCAGGCCTTCGGAGGGCCGTTTCGTCATCGTGCGCGTCCTCGACCCGGGTTTCCGCGAGGTGGCCGGGAAGACCGACCCCTCGTTTGCGCACCTCGGGGAGGTGGCCCGGGCCGTGGCGGCGGGCGTCGACCAGGCGGCCCTCGAAAAGCGGGGCAGATGGAGCAGGGGCATGCGGGTCTCCGGGGAGACGGTGATCCACATCGGCTATGAGCTCAGGGACAGCGGGAACAGGCGGGCGGGCTTCATCGAGGGGGTGTACGCCATCTCCCCGGCCTTCCTCCACCGGGCCCGCATGGCCGCCCTGACCACCGGGCTCGTGGCCGCGGGCATCGTCCTGCTGACCACCCTCATCCTCTACCCGGTCATCAACAGGCTGCTCCGGCGCGTCTCGAACCTGTCCGCGGACCTCCTCCACGCGAACCTGGAGATCCTCAGCGTCCTCGGAAGCGCCGTCGCCAAACGGGACAACGACACGGACGCCCACAATTTCCGGGTCACGATCTACGCCGTCAGGATAGCCGAGGAGATGGGCCTGGGCGAGGGGGAGATCCAGACGCTCATCAAGGGGGCGTTCCTCCACGACGTGGGCAAGATCGGCATCAGCGACGCCATCCTGCTCAAACCCTCTGACCTCACCCCGGGGGAGTACGAGGAGATGAAAAGGCACGTGCGGCACGGCCTGGACATCGTGAAGCGCTCGGGGTGGCTCCGGGAGGCGGCCCTGGTGGTGGGCAGCCACCACGAGAAGTACGACGGCACGGGCTACCTCGAGCGCATCGGGCGCGAGGAGATACCCCGGGTGGCCCGCGTCTTCGCCATCGCGGACGTCTTCGACGCCCTGACCTCGAAGCGCCCCTACAAGGAGGCCTTCGGGTTCGCGAAGGCCATGGAGATCATGGAACAGGGGCGGGGCACCCACTTCGACCCGGAGATCCTCGACGCGTTCAGGCGGATCGCGCCCTCCCTGTACGAAACCTGGGCGAACCGGACCGATGCAGGGCTGAGGGCCGAGCTGGCGGCCATCGGGGCGCCGTACTTCGACCGCACCCTCATCGACCGGATCGTTTCCCTCAGGGCGCGGGCAAGGCGCCGGGAGAACCGGGGGTGATCCCCCGGGGCCCGCGCGGGGCCGCGGCGGCCGCTTCCCGGAGAAAGGTTTGTCAGCTCAAGTGAAACGGGTATATTTGGCAGGAACAGAAACGATATTCATACGGAGGAGGTTTTCATGAAGAGGATTTCGATGGTTGTGCTGCTCGGGGCGTGGCTGGTGCTGTGCGGGGGGTTCGCCTTCGCCGCCGGCCCGGAAAACGTTGACCAGGGCGGGCCCGCGGTCGGGGGGCAGGCCCCGGGCGAAGGGAACATGAGCTTCGACACCTATGTGGAGCTCATGAGGACGGACCTCAGGGCAAAGAAGAAAGCGATCGTCTCCAAGGCCATGGGGCTCACGGCCGAGCAGGAAAAGGTGTTCTGGCCCATCTACAACGACTACGAGCACGACCTGGGCAAGTTCACCGACGTGGGCATCGCCATCGTGAAAGAGTACTCGCAGAACTTCCAGAACATGACCGACGAGAAGGCCCGGGACCTCATGAACCGCACGCTCGACAACCAGGCCGGGAAGGTCAAACTCAGGAAGGCCTACGGCAGGAAGATCGACAAGGCGTTGAACGCGAAGATCGCGGCACGGTTCCTCCAGGTGGACGGCACCGTGAACAAGATGGTCGAGCTGCAGATCGATTCCAAGCTGCCCGTCATCAAGTGACGCCGTCGGCAGGAAGAAAGCTGTTACCGGAGGGGCGCCATGAAGAGTCTGCTTTTAACCTTGTGTCTGTGCCTGGCCCTGACCGCGGTTCCCTGCGCTTCGCTGGGAGCGGACCACCCGCGGGCGGAAAGGGCGGGGGGAATACTGTCGTCGGCCCTCGTGGGGGCCGGAGCGGGGCTGCTCGTGGGCACGTTCATCGCCCTGCTCTCGCAGAGCACGTCCGGAACCGCCATGGGGGCGGGCCTGGTTGCGGGCGCCTGCCTCGGGGCCCTGTATGCCATCTTGAACCCCGCGGCCGAGGAGCCGCCTCCGGAGCCGTCCGGGGCAGCCTCCTGACCCCCTTCAGTAGTAGAACCCGATGATGAAGTAGAAGGCGTTGCAGCCGCCCTCCGCGTGGCCGTAGGCGAGATAGACCGGGCCGATGAGGGAGTCGGCGGCGAAAAACACGCTGCCGGCCTGGAGCAGGTCGCCCGTGTCCGCGTCGGACCGGTCCCTCCAGGCGTTCCCCATCTCGTAGGAAAATCCCGCGTACAGGTCGTTGCCGAACACCTTTTCCCGCAGCAGCCTGCAGGTCACGATGCACTCCCCGAGCACCAGCTGCTCCCCGAAGAGCTGGCCGGGCTCCATCCCGGACAGGTCGAGGAACCCGCCCAGGAAGGAGTAGCGGGGGGTCTCATCGGTGTGGCTGAGGACGGACTCGTACCTGCCCCTGAGGATGAGCGTGCCCCGCCCCCAGGAAAAAGGCTTGAGGGCCGTGGCCTTGACGAGATGGCAGTTCTCGTCCGCCCCGAGGCCGGTTCTCTGGGCCGTGAACGTGGTCCGGACCAGGGTCCCCCGGGAGGGAAAGCTCAGGTTGTCCAGGGTGTCGAGCACCAGGGAGGCTTTCCAGGCGCCGGTGTCGGACTTGAGCCGGGGCAGGGAGGGCTCGCCCGTTTCCAGCTCGATCTCCGTGGAGCCCGTGACGAGCCCCAGCCTGAACTCGCCGTACTCCGCAAGCTGCATGCCCAGGTCCGCGCCCAGGTTCGTGTCCTTCTGCTGGTATTCGGCGATCTTGTCCGAGCCGTTGTAGAGGTAGAAGGGGGTCGCCTCGTACTCGAAATAAGGGGCGACGAACATGCGCCAGGCCGAGGAGTCCAGGGGCTGGTAGAACTCCGTGGACACGCCGCGCTTCTCGCCCAGCCTGAAGGAGTTCTTCCACTCGGCCCCCAGGGAGTTGATGCGCGACAGGGTGTACTTGAGGAGGAGGTCGTAGGAGTTGTTCCCGCTGAGGTTGTCGCTCAGCTGGAGGCCCAGCTCGATGTTGTGCTGCATGTGGTCGCGGGCCTTGGCGAAGAGCAGGATCCCCTGCCTGCCGTCCTTTTCCACCAGGGAGAAGTCGATGTTCTCGAGGTCGGCCCGGTCGGAGATCTCGAAGATGGCCTCGGAGAGGTCCTCCGATCTGGGCGGCTTGCCCCGCGCCTTCACGATCCGCTCCTTGAGGTAACCGCTCAGGAGCTCGGCCTTGAGGATGTCCTTCTGCTGCACCTCCGCGAAATCGATCTGCCGGGGCCGGTGCGACCTTAGGAGCTGGGCCTCCCGGTGCGCCCGGTACTCGGGCTCGCTCAGCGCCAGGAGCGACAGCCGGAACTCCTCCGCCCGGGCGGCGTCCCTGCCGATGGCGATGGCGTCTTCCATCCTCGCGAAGCTCATGGTGGTGATGTCCTTCATGTCGGGGGTGATGAGGATGTCTGAGGGCCTGAGGGTCTTCACCTGGTCGTCCACGTTGCGGGTGGTGAGAAAGCCCATGGTCTGATCGGAGATGGAAAAGAAGTTGCTGAGCTTGTCGCGCTTGTAGAGGGGGGTGCTGATGTTCACCGCGATCACGACGTCGGCGCCCAGGTCGCGGGCGACATCGATGGGCAGGTTGCGGGACACGCCGCCGTCCACGAGCATGCGGCCGTCGATCTCCACCGGGCTGAAGATGCCCGGAATGGCCATGCTCGCGGTTACGCACTTCGCCAGGTCGCCCTTGCCCAGGACCACCATTTCGCCGGTCTCGATGTCCGCGGCCACGGAGCGGAAGGGCACGGGGAAGGCGTCGAAATCGCTGCCGGCGCCGAGCGTGAGGGAGCGCAGGACGAGGTCGAGCTTCTTGCCCGACACGATGCCCGAAGGGATGACCAGGCCTTTCTGCGCGTCCACCCTGATGGTTGCCAGGTAGTTCCCCCGGTCGGCCTTGCGCCGGTAGAACTTCTTGTCGCGGGGGATCTTTTCGGTGAAGATCTCCTTCCAGTCCATCGCGGTGGAGAGCTTCGCGAGCTCGCCGGTGGTGGCGCCGGTGGAGTAGATGCCCCCCACGACGGCACCCATGCTCGTGCCCACGATGAAGTCGACGGGGACGCGGAGCTCTTCGAGGACCTGGAGCACGCCCACGTGGGCTGCGCCCCGGGCGCCGCCGCCGCTGAGGACGAGGGCGATTTTCGGGCGGGAACCCGCGGGCGGGCCGTCTTCGGCCAGGCAGGGGGGGGCAGGGGCCAGAACAAAGAGCGCAAGCAGGGCAAGGCCCGCAGCCCGAATCACCGGGGAGCCCTTTTTCACGGTCGGCACGCCCTTTTTTCCCGGAAAACGCATCAACCCCTCGAACCAAAGGAAGCACTTTATAAACAAGCATTTACTACGCGCGCCCCCCGAAGTCAATCCGGGGTTCTCATTCCGGTGCGTGGCTTTTCAGGAATGACAGGCGCGTGGCCGTGATCTCGTCGATGGAGTCCGTGAGGATCATGACATGGAAGCCCCCCTTGACGAGATGGAGCTCGGAGCCCGGGATCTTTGAGGAGGCGAACAGGGCATGGTCCACGGGCACGTCGGCGTCGCTCGTGCCGTGGAGGATCAGGGTGGGGGCCGTTATGCTTTTCAGCGGGAGGTCTCCGACCTTCCGGAGCTCTATCACGTCGTTGTCCATGCCGTCCCTGCGAAGCTCCTCCGGGCTCATGCTCTTCACCATGTCCACGAGCACGGCCACCCTGCGGTCGTCCTGCATGATGCTGTCCATGAGCTTTCGCGCCTCAGGCTTTCCAAGGGTGCTTTCCATCTCGATGGTGGACATGCCCACGAGCCTCGGGGCGAGGCGGCCCGTGATGTCCGATGCCCAGAGGAAGGGGTCGCTGTACATGAGGTAGCCGAAAAAAAGCTTTTCCCGGAAGTTTTCCGGGCTCACGGTCCATTCTTTCGTGACCGCGCATTCGAGGATGAGGGCCCGGACGCGGTCGGGGTGCCGGGCGGCAAGGTGGATCGCCACGGGGCCGCCGGCCGAGTAGCCCAGGACGGCTGTCTGCCGCACGTGCAGGTTGTCCAGCAGGGCCGCCGCGAGGTCCGCCTGCTCCTCGAAGGTTTTGCCGTCCTCCAGCGGGGTGCGGAGGTAGCCCGGCCTGGAGAAGCTGATCACCCGGAATCCCTTGCCGAGCATGTCGCGGAACAGGGCCTTCGTCTGGTCGTAGCCCCCCGGCCCGCCGTGGATGATGAGGAGGCAAGGGCCGGCTTCGCCGTCGACCCGGTACTCCACAGGGCCCATTGCCGTGTACAGGAGGGAGCTTCCCTCGATGAGCCCCCTCATGAGGTCGATCTTCCACGAGACGTAGGGGCCGTGCGCGGCCCTGGCCCTGGCAGCGATGCGCCAGTCGGGCAGGGGGTCCCGGCCCGCGGCAAGGTCGTACTGGGTTTCCCGGGAAAGGCACGAAGAGGCGAGCAGGGAGGCGGCAGCGAGGATTACGGCACAAGATCTGACAACGCTCGGCCCCATTCCCCGGGTATACACCCTGATGCGGACCGGGCCAACAGAATTCCCGGCTCGGCCGGCCCCGTGCTTTTCCCTTGCAACGCTTTTCCGGAGAACTTATAGTCGATGCCGGGAATGCCTTTGTGGAGGGGCCTGTTATTCGATCTTCGCTTGTTGAATCGCTTTCCCGACGGGAAAACGGGGATGGCATGGGCAGACGCCGGAGGATGAGGGATCGGTACCGCCGCTTTTCGTTCCTGACGGACATCGGGGGGATGAAAAACGCGCTGGGCGAGATGCGCGGGCTGTTCTTCCCGAAGCAGCCCGTCCTGAACAGGCAGGCCGCGGCCCCCGCCCTTGACGGGGCGTGGTTCGCCGGGGCCCTCGGGGACAAGGTCGCACGCCACCCGGACAACGCCCTCGAATACCCCTTTTACGGCGAGCCCATCTTCACCGAACCCCTCGTGGGCTTCGTCCGGGGGGACGACCCCATCTTCGAAAAACTCAAGCACGTCATCGGCCCCCACCACTTCACCCCTTGGGAGATCATGGCGTGGCAGGCGGAGAACAATGGCGTCGAGCCCCCCGCGCCCGGTGACCTCAGCGTGGTCTCCTTCGTCCTGCCCTTCACGAAGAGCACCAGGGACGACAATGCATCGGCCACCGTGCACGTCTCGGAGCGGTGGGCCCAGTGCCGCCTCCTGGGCGAGATCTTCAGCCAGACCATGGTCGGGGAGATCGTGGCCGACCTCATGGGCCGGGGCATCCTCGCGGTGGCCCCGGACGTCACCCCCCTGTTCAGAAAAAAGCGCTATCCCGCCGTGGGCTGGGCGTCGCCCTGGTCGCACCGCCACGTCGCCTATGCCGCCGGGCTGGGCACCTTCGGCATGCACGACTTCCTCATCACGGAGAAGGGCAGCGCCCACCGCATGGGCAGCTTCGTGGTCAACCTCCGGCTGGAGCCAAACCGCACCCGCCCGGAAAACATCCACGCCCACTGTCTCCACCACCGGGGGGTGACCTGCCTCAAGTGCGCTTCCCGCTGCCCCGCCGGGGCCATCACCGCCGGACACGGCCACGACAAGGAGGCCTGCTATCGGAAGGTCGCTTCTTCCCTCCGGTACTGCACCGCGAAGTATCACATCTTCATCTACGGCTGCGGCCTGTGCGCCACCGGGGTGCCCTGCGAGTCGGGCATACCCGCGGCCCTGAGCCGGTGACCGCTCCGGGCGGCCCTCACGTTCAAGGAGGTTGAAAGGCACATGAAACAGGAACTCCCCGGGAAAAAGGAGCCCGTCGATGCCCCCTTCATCAAGGGCCTGCTCAAGGAGGAAGGGATCGACCTCGCAGGCATCGCGGACGCCAGGAACCTCACCCTCGGGTATCCCCCCCGGCCGGCTTCGGCGCTCATGCCCGGCGCCCGGAGCGTCATCGTCATGGCGGTGGCCCACTCCCTGGGGGCGGTGTACGCGCCGGACATCATGCTCTGGACGAGGAGCAAGATGCAGACCTCCCGCCTTCTGGACGCTGCGGCCGAAAAGGTGGGCCGCCTCCTCGAACGCCTGGGCCATCTCTCCCTGCCGGTCTCGGCGGACAAGCCCGTGGAGATCGTGAAGGCCGATCCCCGGACCGGGAAGAAGCTCCGCCAGACCCGCGCCGTGGGTTTCCTCTCTCTCAAGCACGCGGCCCTGAGCTGCGGCATGGGCACTATCGGCCGGAACAACCTCCTGCTGACCCCCGAGTTCG
>JAKLDU010000002.1:47542-67805 GCA_022703355.1 Deltaproteobacteria bacterium
ACCAGAGGCTCTGCGCGGTCATCACCCAGGCGCCCCTGGAGCCCGACCCGCCGCGGGACCTCGGCCTCTGCACCGGGTGCGGGGAGTGCGTGAGGGCCTGCCCCTCGGGCGCCCTGAAAAACGGCTCCTACGACGTGGACCCCTGCTTCGTCTACTGGTCCTACGGCCTCAAGCGCCTGCCGCCGGCGAGCTTAAGGGAATGGCCCGGCTTCATCCGGATGCTCCTGGAGCACACGAAGCGGCGCGACCTGGTCGTGGAGACCGGCCAGACCTTCATCACCGACGTGGACAACTGCATCGAGTGCATGCGGGCCTGCCCGGTGGGGGAGCGATGGAAGGGCATCCGCCCGGCGGCCCTTTTCCCCCAGAGATCCGGAGGGACGGGGCAGGCGGGGTGAGGAGCCGCAGGAGAAAGGAAGGCGGCGAGGTGACCCGCCGCCTCCCGGTGTGACCGTAAAAAAGCTTGAAGCCTAGCTGATGAAGAGCATCTCCCAGTACTTGGGGATGGGCCAGCACTCGTTGTCCACGTAGAGCTCGAGGGAGTCGGCCTTTTCCCTGAGGCTGCCCATCGCCTTCCTGACCTCGGCGCAGATGAAGGCCGCCTTCTTTTCCTCGTCGGCGATGGCGTTTGCCTTGTCCAGGGTTTTCTTGAGCTCGCATGCGAGCTTCTGGGTGTCGCTGACGAGGCCCGCCACCGTCTTGAGAAGCTCCTTCTGGGGCTTGAGCTCCTTTGCATCCCCGATGACGTCCATTGCGGACTTCAAGGCCTTGGCGACGCTTTTCTGATACGACAGGGCCGCCGGGAGCACCTGGCTCTGCACCATGCCGCACAGGGTCGCGGCCTCGATGTCGACCTCCTTGATGTAGCGCTCGAGGCGCACGTGGTAGCGGGACCTGACCTCGACGGGCGAGAGCACGCCGTAGGCGGAGAAGACCTTGATGGCCTTGTCGGACTTGATGTCCTTCATGGCCTCGGGGCTCGTCTTCTTGTTGGGCAGGCCCCTCTTCGCGGCTTCCCTCTCCCATTCCTTCGTGTAGTTGTCGCCCATGAAGAGGATGGGCCTGACGAACCCGATCTCCTCCTTCACCACGTCGAGGGCGGCCTGGGCGACCTTGCCGCCCTTGGCCTTCGCCTTGATCCGGCCAGCGAGGATGTCGATGCTCTCGGCCACGATGGTGTTGAGAATGGTGGCCGGGAAGGAGATGGACTGGGAGGAGCCCACGGCCCGGAACTCGAACTTGTTGCCCGTGAAGGCGAAGGGCGAGGTCCGGTTGCGGTCCGTGCTGTCCTTGGAGAGGACGGGCAGCTTGGAGACGCCCAGGTCGATGATGGCCTCGTCCGTTGCCTTCGTGACCTTGCCCTTTTCGATGTCGTTGAGGATGCGGGTGAGCTGCTCGCCCAGGAACACGGAGATGATGGCCGGGGGAGCCTCGTTGGCGCCCAGCCGGTGGTCGTTGCCCGCGGATGCCACCGACGCCCGGAGCAGGTCCGCGTGCACGTAGACGGCCCTGATGGTGGCCATGAGGAACACGAGGAACTGGATGTTGTCGTGGGGGGTCTTGCCCGGGTTGAGCATGTTGTTGCCCAGGTCGTCGGAAAGCGCCCAGTTCAGGTGCTTGCCCGAGCCGTTGATGCCCGCGAAGGGCTTCTCGTGGAACAGGAGCCTGAGCTTGTGGCTCGCGGAGACCCGCTTCATGGTCTCCATGACGAGCTGGTTGTGGTCCGCGGCGAGGTTCGCCTCCTCGTAGATGGGGGCGATTTCGAACTGGCTGGGGGCCACCTCGTTGTGCCTGGTCTTGGCGGGGATGCCGAGCTTGTAGAGCTCCTCCTCCACGTCGTGCATGAAGGAAAGCACCCGCTCCTTGATGGCGCCGAAGTACTGGTCCTCGAGCTGCTGACCCTTGGGGGGCGTTGCGCCCAGGAGCGTCCGGCCGCCCAGGACCAGGTCCTGCCGGTTGAAAAAGTAGTCCTGGTCGATGAGGAAGTATTCCTGCTCGGCCCCGAGGGTGGCGAAGACCTTTTTGGGCTCGGTGTTGCCCAGGAGGCGCAGCAGGCCCATGGCGCTCTTGTTGATGGCGCTGATGGAGCGCAGGAGCGGCGTCTTCTTGTCCAGGGCCTCCCCGGTGTAGGAGATGAAGATCGAGGGGATGCACAGCGTGGTGCCCAGGCCGTTCTTAATGATGAAGGCGGGGCTCGTGGGGTCCCAGGCCGTGTAGCCCCGGGCCTCGAAGGTTGTCCGCAGACCGCCGCTGGGGAAGCTCGACGCGTCGGGCTCGCCCTGGATGAGCTGCTTGCCGGTGAACCGCTCGATGACTTCGCCCGTGTCGGTGAACTCGATGAAGGAATCGTGCTTTTCGGCCGTGGACCCGGTCATGGGCTGGAACCAGTGGCAGTAGTGCGTGGCGCCTTTCTCTATGGCCCACTCCTTGATGGCGTGGGCAACGGAGTTCGCGGTTTCCTCATCCAGCTTCCGCCCCTCGGTGATGGTCGCGAGGATACGCCGGTAGGTGCCCTTGGCGAGCTTTTCCTGCATGACCCTCAGGCTGAACGTGTCTTCGCCGAAGTACTTGGAGATCTGCACGTTCTTTTCTTTCAGGATGACGTAGCTCCTCTCGGAAGCGGTGATCGGGTTCTTGACCTTCATTTCTCCTCCATTCGGGTTCATGGCTCCCCTTGCGGACCGGAAGCGCTCCATTGTGTCCCGGCGCCGGTGCTCCGCGTGAATCTGTGCAAGATTAATAGCCCTGTCTGCACCGCTATTCAATACAAAATCCAGCACTTCGTATTTCCCCGGGCGCTTATGACAGCCTTTTGCCCCCGGGTCCGCCCGCGGGGAACCCTCCGTGTATTTTGTTGCGAGAGGCAAAGCAAGGAAGGTGCCAAGGAGGAGAGCAGATAATGACATGAAAATAGAAGAGAATATCTCCGGGCAGGGAGACATGATGATGCAAAAATGAAGCAACGAGGATTGATAGGGCTAATTTTGTACCATGATGTCCGAATCCTCTTTTTTGCGGCACGCCCCTCCCCGGGCGCGGGATGAAATATGGGGACTGGCCCCGTGCACGCACCCTGCGGGCGGAAAAGCTTCCGGCAGGGTTGTTCCCGTTCGGGGGCACCCGGTCGTGGGGCAGTGGCGCGGGGTGCTCACGGGACAACATTCTGGTTGACCTCGGGCGGGATTTGTGGCATTCGAGCACTGGATTATATGAATATAATGGAATGAACCGAGAGAATTTCCCCGCATCTTTGAGAGTGCCTCCGCCCGAGGACCGCCCTGACGGCCCAGGTGTGCGCGCGAACGGGCGGAAGCCCTGACAGGGCGCACGAAAAAGGATTCCTGTTCCGTTGTGCTTTGATTGATGTGCTGATGATGGAGGTCGGTTTGCACTGGGGGTTTCCCCGTGGCACCCGGTTGTCCCTGCCCGGCGGGCAGGTGCGCCGGGTGCTTTTTTTGGGGCCGGGGGTTGCGGGGGGACAAGCGCTTCTCCCGTGCTGCTTCTTCCAGTTCTCACGGTTGAGCGCGGTGATGACGCCGTCTTTCCCGGCCTGCCCCCCGGCGGCCCCTCTACTGACCGGCCAGGCGGCGGGTCCTGTCGTCGCTGCCCAGTGGCCTCAGGTCGTCGGACCTGAGCGTGGGCATGTCCCGGTCCTCGAGGAACTGCTTCATCTTCTGGAGCGACCTCACCTGGAGCTGACGCACCCGCTCCTGGCTCAGGCTCAGCTGGGAGCCGATCTCCACGAGGGTTGCCGGCGGGTCGGAGTAGAACCTCTTGAGGATGATGAACAGCTCCCTGCGCGTGAGCATGGTGAAGCCCTGCCGGAAGAGGGAGGACACCCGCCGGGAGATCTCCCTGCCGGAATAGAGCGACTCCAGGTCGAAGTCGTCCGTGAGGTAGTCCACCCACCGGTCAGTCTCGCCGGGGTCGCCCGTGATGGTCTCGTCCAGGGAGAGGAGATCCTTCGTGTGCTTCAGGGCGCCTGCCCTGATGGTGGAGCTCCTGCGGATGAAATCCTTGATGAAGGCCTCGATCCACCACACGGCATAGTAGATGAAATGGACCCCCCGGTCCGGGTCGAACCGGGTGAGCGCCTTCATGAGCCCGAGGTTCCCTTCCTGGACGATCTCGAGGTAGCTGTGGCCGCTGTTGAAATATTTCTGGCTGACCTTGACCACGAAGCGCAGGTTGGCGTGGACGATCTTCTGGCCCGCGGAAGCGTCCCCCTGCCGGTAGAGCTTCGCGAGGGGGTATTCCTCGTCGGGCAGCAGGAGGGGGTAGCGCCTGATTTTTCGAAGGTACCGCTGAAGCTCCGAGTAATCATGTCTGTTCGCCATAATTCATTCCCTTTCCCGAACCCTGTGTGATCGGTGTGGAGACGCCCGGAGCCCGGTTTTCGAAGGGCGGCGAGATCTGCCTGTCCACCGGCTCCGTGAGCTCGAAGAGGGTGGCGGTGATCTCGACCGCCGGGTTTCCTGGTCTCAGGGGGCCCGGGGATTCCGGTGTTGCCCCACCTGCATGCGGGGTGGGTTCTTGCCCCGCACCCGGCTTATTCAATTGGTGTGCCGTTTTGGTGTGGCAGAGAAAGGAAGAATATAACCGTGAAGTTGACGAGGCCACCCTGGATAATGCCGCGTGCCCGAAACGCGCGTGGAGTCCCATGAGACAGGACCGGTCCTCTTTGACGGGACTCCGGGGCGAAAGCGTTCAGGTGCCGAAGGAACAAAAAGGGGGCGCAGGCTCGCATACGGTGCCGCACCACGGTTCGAAAAAGAAGGCGTCCCGCCGGGTCCGGGGGACGCCTTCTTTCATTTCGGATGGATGGCTGCTACTCGATGAGGAAATTGAACATGACCGTGTCGCCGGTCTCTACGACGCCCCCCCAGTCGCGGGTCATGCCGTCGTACAGGGCGGAAGCGAAGTAGCTCACGCCGCCCGGCAGGGACACGGTGTCCACCGTGCTGGAAGCGTAGTTCACCGACTTGACGAGGATCATCTCCTCCGGGTCGAACCCCCACTCCTGCCTGAACTCCACCGTGGCCGCCCCCACCGGTTCTTCCGGCAGGGTCAGGTCCACGGTGACGAGGACCGGGAGGGCGTTGTCCAGGATGAAGTCCTCCGTCGCGTCGTCGTCGTAGTCGACCTCGATCTTCCTGCAGCTCGTGGCATACCCGTCTGCCGTGACCACGAGGTTGTAGGTCCCCGGTTCGAGGTACAGGAGGTAGTCGCCGACGTCGACGCCTTCGCGTTTGGTGACCGTGGACGCGGCCACGAAGATCTCGTCCGTGTCGGGGTCGTAGACCTGGGCGCTCACCGTCGCGCCGGGGATTGGCAGCTGCGCATCTTCCACCTGGTCCGCCACCGTCCCGGTGACGACGGCGAGATTCAGGGTGTCGATGATCTTGATGGTGGGCTTGAGGTGCCAGTTGCCGCTGTTGCCCGCCTTCACGACCGAGCGGCCGGCGTCGAAGTCAAGGATGAGGCCGACCGTGCGGCCCGCTTCGACCTCGAAGGTGTGCACGAGCTTGAGCCCCGACGTGTAGGCGCTGGGTACCTTGAGCTCGTGGTAGTCGCCCGCGCCGTCGATGAGGTAGTTCGCGTACGGGTGGTGCTCGTCCAAAATGTTCAGGGACGAGTCGCCATCCTCTTCGGCCAGGACGAGGCGCATCTGCGTGTAGGTGCCCGTGGGCAGGTCCGCCACGCCCAGGGGGGCGGCGTGCCCGTTGACGAGCTCCAGGAGGTTGAAGGTTTCGCCCGGGGTGAGGATGGTCTCCCACGCGCCTTCCTCGTCGCCAGAGCGGTGCACTTGGACCTCGGTGACGGTGACATAGACCGCCTGGTATTCGGAAGCCGGCGCATCGGCCAGGGAGAGGGAGAGTTTCCCGGTGTTTTCGCTGTCGCTGTCGGAATCCCCGCAGGATGCCAGCGCCAGGGCGAAAAGCGCCCCCAGGATCAGGACAAGATATGTGCAGGTATTCTTCATGGGTACCTCCTCCATGAGATTTTGGCGTACAGGCTTATCCGTGCACGCCGCACGTTTCTCTCGCGTGCAGCTCATTTTATACCACCGGAAAGTGAAAAATACAAGATATATGATGTAATAACAAGGTGTGAGCACGCCTGTACGCAGCGCGCCGGGGGACTGGACAGCCGTAATGGACGAACCGGGCCGTGCCGTCGCCTGTAGGCTGCGTGCCGGGGGCTAGGAGATCTCGTGCTTTTTGAGGAGCCCGTAAAGCCGTGAGCGGGAAAGGCCCGAGACCCTGCAGGCGCTCGGGATGTCAGAGCGGGTCTGGCGCAGGAGCTCCCTGAGGTACCGGGTCTCGATCTCGCTCACCGCCTCGTCGCGCACGTCCCTGATGCTGGGCAGGCCCGCGTCCCCCATGCCCCGGGCGCCCCCGGGCCGTCCCTGCTTTCTGGCCGCAGCGCTTTTCTTGACCTGGACGTGGATGTGGCAGGGCAGGTGCTTGGGCACCATGATGGGGCTGTCGTGCCCCACCGCCAGGGCGCTCTCGAGGGCATGGATGAGCTCCCGGACGTTGCCCGGCCACGAGTACTGCGCGAGGATCTCCCGGAAAGCCTCGCTGATGCGCTTGGGCTCCATGCCGTACTTCCTTGAGGTGCGCCCGATGTAGTGGTTCGCGAGCTCCTGGATGTCCTCGGGCCGCTCCCGCAGGGGCGGCAGGGCGATGGTGACGGACCGCAGCCGGAACAGGAGGTCCTTGCGGAACCGCTTGCCCTGCACCAGCTCGTCGAGGTCCCGGTTCGTCGCCGAGACGACGCGGAAGTCGCTCTCCACCTCGCTTGTCTTCCCGATGGGGCGGAAGCTTCCCCCCTGGAGCACGCGCAGGAACTTTTTCTGCACGGCCATGGGCAGCTCCCCCACCTCGTCCAGGAAGAGCGTGCCCTGGTGCGCCCGGGTCACCAGCCCCTGCCGGGCCCGGTCAGCACCGGTGTACGCCCCCTTCTCGTGGCCGAAGAGGATGCTCTCCGCCAGGGTGGGGGGAAGCGCTGCGCAGTCCACCACCACGAAGCCCTTCCCGGCGCGCAGGGAGTGGTTGTGGATGGCCCGGGCGAAGAGCTCTTTGCCCGTGCCTGTCTCGCCGGTGATGAGCACGCTCGCGTCGTTCGACAGCGTCTTGCCCAGGAGCGACAGGCACTTCTTCAGGCCGGCGCTGTGGCCGATGATCCCCTCCTTCTCGAAGTCGAGGCTCGCCTCGGGAGAGGCGCTGTTCTTGCGGGAAAGGAGCGCGTCATTCAGGAGCTGCGCCAGGTCGGCCTGCGAGAAGGGCTTCTCGATGTAGTCCCAGGCACCCCGGGCCAGGGCGAGGTCGACGGTTTCCGGGTCGCCGTAGGCCGTGATCACGATGACCTCCGGGGCCCCCCGGTTCCCGCACACCTCGGGCAGGATGTCGATGCCGCTGCCGTCGGGCATGCGCACGTCGAGGAGCACCACGTCGTAGGGGCCGGACCGGAGGGCGTCGAGCCCCTCCTTCAGGGTGTTCGCCTGGGTGCTCGCGTAGCCCAGCGCCTCTGAGACATTCGAGAGGGAGGAGCACACCAGCTTGTCGTCGTCGATCACCAGGATCCTTTTCCGTTCTTCCATGATTTCGCGCCTGCGCTCCTTTTATGGGCAGCCCCGGGCAGCCTCCTTATCCATGGCCTGCCCGGCGGCCCCTGCCGGAAGGCCCGGGGCAAAGTGTTCCGGCAGAGGCACCGCCGCCTTCGCCCCTTCGGGTGCGAGGCGCTGCCTGGGGAGATAAATTTCGAAGGACGTCCCCTCGCCCGGCCTGCTCGAAACGGCCACCGACCCGCCCGCGCTCCTGACCGCAGCCTGCACCACCCCCAGGCCCAGGCCGGACCCGGCGCTTTTCTTCCCGGCGGAAAAGAGCGGGTCGAAGAGGTGGCCCAGGGCCTCCGGGCTCATCCCGCAGCCCGTGTCGGACACCGTGAGCTTCACGTAATCACCGGGGTTCAGGAGGGAAACGAAGGCCGGCGTGGGGGTGTCCACCACGGCCTCGGCCAGCGCCACGGTCAGGATGCCGGGGCCGCCCGCCATGGCCTGCACCGCGTTGATGCAGAGGTTGGCCAGGAGCTGGTGGAACTGCGCCGGCGCGATCCCCGCCAGGGAGGGCGTGGGCTCGATTGCCTGCCTCAGCTCGACACCGGGGGGCAGCGAACGGGAGATGATCCTCAGCGCGCCACGCAGCAGGGGCTCGATGGCCACCGGCCCGCGGGCCCCCTTTTCCCCGGAGCCGAACGTCTTTATCTGGCCGGTGATGTCCTTGCCCAGCCTGGCCGCCTCGATGATCTGGCCCAGGAGCTCCCGCTCGGGCGACCCCTCGGGCAGGGCTTCAAATACGAGCTCGGCATTGATGAGGATGGGCTGGAGGATGTTGTTGAGATCATGGGCGATCCCCCCGGCGAGCATGCCCAGGGCCTCCGCCCGGCGCTTCCTTTCCAGGGCGAGCCGCAGGGCCTCTTGCTCCGCGAGGTCGCAGGGTCCTGCCCCGCCATCGAGGAGGGAAAGCGCAGAGGCGACCCCCTCGCATTCCTCCGCCTTGCGGGGCAGCCCCCCCTGGTCCGGGGCCTCGCCGTAGACCAGACGGTCCCCGGGACTGTCCCCGACGAAGCGTATGCGAAATATTTCATTCTTTTCAGTCATCGCGCACACCAGTCCTGTTCTCACAGAAACAAACGTCTCCAGCCATCACCCGGGCACCACGCCCGCGCGTGGAGCCCGCGGGTCCGTTCCACGCCGCACCCCGGGCGCATGCCGCACGCGAGGGTGCGCCGACTCGTGTGGCGCACTCGCCGCCCTTTGGATGGTCTCATTGGTGAACGCTGGTTATGCAGGCATGCACCGCGCATGATGCGCGGAAAAGTTACATCGGCTTGCCCGATGAAGTACCATGGAACGCTCGTCGTGAAAAGGAAATTCTTGAAGGGCCTCAGGCCGTGCTTGCCTTCCCGGCGACCGGTCACGGCCCCGGGACGGTGCCGGAAACGGGCGTCGGGAGGAAAAGCGGGGCGCCCCGTCGCCGTGCAGGCCTGTAGAGACAAACCCTGGAAAGGGGGGGCCTGGGGCAGCCGGCACGGCTCATTGCCAGGGCTCCCGGGGCACAGGAGACCGCGGCAAAGACGAACACCCGGGTCCTGCTGACGAATGCCAGTGCGAGTGCCCGCTCAAGGCTTCCCTGCGTGCAGGGAATCCATTGTTGCCCTCATCCTGCCCGCCCAGAACTTGAAGGAGTCCCTGGCCGACCCGTACCTGGTGAATCTTTCCGTGAACCCCGCTGTCCGCTCGTCCTGGCCTGCGCCGATCACCTCGCCGCTCACGCTGTCGAGCACGAGGACCTCCATCCCCGTTGCGCCGGAGCCGGACCAGGAGTCCGTGACCCCTTTCTTTACAGCACTCACCGCCAGCCCCACGGGAATGACCGTCGTGACGCCGCTGACCACTGGCCTGCTCTGCCTGAGCCCTGTCAGCGCGTATTTCACGCGTGCCACGTCGGCACCCGGCTCGCCGACGACGGGGTACCGGTCCTTCACGGCGTTGACGAGCTCTTCGTGGAAGGCGTCGGAGAGCTCTTTCATCACCTCGGGGTCGATGCCCTTGTCCTCGGAATCAGGGGCGAAATAAAATACGACGCGGTCGATCATCAGCTTGTCGTACTTTGAAAAGTCCTGTCCCGGCTTTATCCAGCGCATCTTGACCCCGCCTTCCGGTCCCGGCTGCAGGTCCTGGTAATGGCCGCCCAGGAAACCGGACGGTCTGGGGGTCGATGCGCATGCAGCGACCGACACCGCGAGCGCCACGCTCAACACTGCCGCAAGGGCCGATCTTATCGATCCGTTCATAGGGTTCTCCTTTGGACACGCTCTGTCCCGAACAGGGATATCGCCTGCCATTCATCCCCGGGCCTTCCCTGCTCCTCAGAATTTTCTGCAGATGAGAATCTGCCCGTAGTCACCCTTCAAACGATGCTCGCAATGGGAGTCGAAGAGCCACTTGCCGATCACGGTGAGCTTGCCGTCGCAGAACGGCGGCAACCGCAAGGGCTGCCTGCTGTTTTCCATTGCACTTCAATGCGGTATTTTGCGGGAATAGTAACACACAAGCAGGTGCCGGGAAACAGATTTTGCACCATCGCCAGAGAAGTGCCCCTGGTGGCCGGCGTTTCCGAATCTTTTGCCCGCCCGGGTCCCGGGAGCCGGGCGGCCCCTGGTTCAGGAGCAGCCCCTGGTTCAGCAGCGGACCCGGGGCGGGGATGCGCGCCGGCTCACAGGCCCGCGGCCTTTTCCTTGACGGCCCGGGCGGGCACCACGCCCTCCCGCAGGCACTTGGGGGGCCAGACGGTGAGGTCCACGAGGGTCGAGGGCTTTCCCCCCGGGGTTTTCCCCCCGTCGAGGACCGCGTCCAGGGCGAGCCCGAAGGAGACGACCTCCGCCGCTCCTGTCGCCGGGGGCAGGCCCGAGGGGTTGGCGGAGGTGGAGGTGACGGGGCCCGCTTCGCGCACCAGGGCCAGGGCGAGGGGGTGGGGCGAGATGCGCAGCGCCACGCGGCCGCCAGGCGCGAGCAGGGGGTGCATGCCGGGCCGGGCCTCGAGCAGGGCGCTCAGGGGGCCGGGCCAGAAAAGCCCCAGCAGGCCCTGCTGCCGGGCGTCGATCACGGCCAGGGCGAGGGCTTCTTCCATGCTCGACACGAGCACGATCATGCCCTTCGACGCTTCCCTGCCCTTGATGGCCACGATCCGCCCGATGCCCGCCCCGTCGGCTATGCGCGAGCCGAGGCCGTAGTAGGTCTCCGTGGGGTAGGCGATCACCGCCCCGGGCGTGCCGGCGAGGGCGGCCGCCGCCTCATGGGCGTCCTTCGTGACAAGCATCTCAGAGCTTCCTGACGCCCTCGTCCGCCTCGAGCACGGCCTTCTTCAGGTCGGACCGGTAGAGGTCGAGCTTTTCCCTGATGCCCGCGTCGGCGAGGGACAGGATGGACAAGGCAAGCAGGGCCGCGTTCTTCGCCCCGGCCTTGCCGATGCCCATGGTGGCCACCGGGATGCCCGGGGGCATCTGGACCATGGCGAGCAGGGCGTCGAGACCGCCCAGGGAGGAGGCGTCGATGGGCACGGCGATGACGGGCAGCGTCGTGTGGGCGGCGATGACGCCCGCCAGGTGGGCGGACATGCCCGCGCCCGCGATGATGGCGGACAATCCGTTTTCCCGCGCGGTGCGGGCGATCGAAGCCACCTCGTCCGGGGTCCTGTGGGCCGACAGGATGCGCATCTCGAAGGAAACGCCGAACTGGCGGAGGATGGCGGCGCTCTCCTCCATGACCGGCAGGTCCGACTTGCTCCCCATGAGCACCGCTACTTTCATGACAACCTCCTCAGGGCCTTGTGCCCGATGTCTTTCCGGTAATGGGCCCCCTCGAAGGAGATGAGGCCGGCCGCCCGGTAGGCCCTGCCCATGGCGGCCTCGAGGTCGGGGGCCTGGGCGGTGACGCCCAGCACCCTGCCGCCGGAGGTGACCACCCGGTCGTCCTGAAGCCTCGTGCCCGCGTGGAAGACCTTCACCCCCTCGACCCTGCCCGCATCCGCCAGGCCCGTGATGACCCTGCCCTTTTCGTAGGGGCCCGGGTACCCGCCGGAAGCCATGACCACGCACACGCTCGGGCCGTTTTCCCACGCGAGTTCCATGCCCTTGATGCTCCCGCCTTTTGCCACCTCGTACAGGACCGGCACGAGGTCGCTCTTGAGGCGCATGAGCAGGGGCTGCGTTTCGGGGTCGCCCATGCGGGCGTTGAACTCCAGGACGTAGGGGCCCCTGTCGGTGATCATGAGGCCCGCGTAGAGCACGCCCCGGTAGGTGATGCCCTGCTTTTTCAGGGCCCCCACCAGGGGGTAGAGGATGGTGTCGAGGACCCTGCCGTACGCGTCGCCGGAAAGAACGGGAGCCGGGGAGCAGGCCCCCATGCCGCCGGTGTTGGGGCCCTCGTCCCCGTCGAACGCGGGCTTGTGGTCCTGGGAGGAGGCCAGCGGGACGATGTGCTCGCCGTCGCAGATGGCGATGAAGGAGGCCTCTTCGCCCACGAGCCGCTCTTCCACCACGATGGAGGCGCCCGCGCTGCCGAAGGCCTTTCTCACGAGGATCTCGTCGATGGCCGTGCAGGCCTCGTCGGCGCAGCCGGTCACGATGACGCCCTTGCCGGCCGCCAGCCCGTCGGCCTTGACCACGGTGGGGAAGGGGGCCTTCCGGGCGTAGGCCCGGGCCTCCTCCGCGTCGGTGAACACCCCGCAGGCCGCGGTGGGGATGCAGGCCTTCTCCATGAGCTCCTTGGAGAAGATCTTCGAGCCCTCGAGCATGGCGCCTCGCCTGACCGGGCCGAACACCGGGAGGCCCTCGGCCTGGAAAGCGTCCACGATGCCCGCCACCAGCGGCGCCTCGGGTCCCACCACGGTGAGCTCTATGGCGTTGTCCTTGGCGAACTTCTTGAGAGAGGCGATGTCTTCGGCCGGGATGTCCACGCAGATGGCGTCGGCCGCGATGCCCCCGTTGCCGGGGGCGCAGAATACCTCGTCCACCAGCGGGCTCGATCCGATCTTCCAGCTCAGCGCGTGCTCCCTGCCGCCGGATCCCACCACGAGGACCTTCACGAAGAACCCCCTAGTGCCTGAAGTGGCGCATGCCGGTGAAGATCATGGCCATGCCGTGCTCGTTCGCCGCCTCGACGACCTCCTGGTCCCGCACCGAACCGCCGGGCTGGACGGCCGCCGTGGCGCCTGCGTTCGCCGCCTCGTCGATCCCGTCCCGGAAGGGGAAGAACGCGTCGGACGCCACCACGGTCCCCCTGGTGGAAAGGCCCGCGTTGCCGGCCTTGATGATGGCGAGCCGGGAGGAGTCGACCCTGCTCATCTGGCCCGCGCCCACGCCTACGAGCTGGTCCTTCGTGGCGTAGATGACCGCGTTGGACTTCACGTACCGGACGATCTTCCAGGCGAACTTCAGCGCCTCCATCTCGTCGGGGGTGGGGCCCCTCTTCGTGACCACCTGGGCCTTCGAAAGGTCGACGTCGCCTAAGTCCCGCTCCTGGAGCAGGAGGCCGCCCACGACCCTGCGGGTGTACAGGAGGGGCTTCTTGGCCGACCGGCCGGCCGCGATCTCCGGGATCTTCAGGAGACGGATGTTCTTCTTCTGCATGAGGATGTCCAGGGCTTCCTTCGTGTAGTCCGGCGCGATGACCACCTCGGTGAACACGTCGCCGATGGCCTTCGCGGTGTCTGCGTCCATGGTCCGGTTCAGCCCCACGATGCCGCCGAAGGCGGAGACCTTGTCCACGCCGAAGGCCTTGACGTAGGCCTCGGCCAGCGAGGTGTCGGACTGTGCCGCGCCGCAGGGGTTCGAGTGCTTCAGGATCACGCACGCGGGCTTTTCGAACTCCAGGATGAGGTCGAGCGCCGCATCGGCGTCCATGATGTTGTTGTAGGAAAGCTCCTTGCCCCAGAGCTGCTCGGCGCCGCCGAGCGAGGGCTGGTTCACGGAGAGGTCGGTGTAGAAGGCCGCCTTCTGGTGGGGGTTCTCGCCGTAGCGCATGATCTGCCTGCGCCGGTACTGGGCGGTGTAGGTCAGCGGGAACTCGCCCTCCTCGACGTCGAGTGACTGGAGGTGGTTCGATATGGCCGCGTCGTAGCGGGCGGTCAGGGAGAAGGCGTTCCGGGCGAGGTTGAAGTTGGTCTTCTCGCTCACGCTTCCGCCGGAGGCCCTCATCTCGTCCATGATCTTCGGGTAGTCCGCCGGGTCGGTGACCACGGACACGAACCGGTAGTTCTTCGACGCCGCGCGCACCATGGCCGGCCCGCCGATGTCGATGTTTTCGATGGCGTGCTCGAGGGAGGCGCCCCTGGCCACCGTGTCCTCGAAGCGGTAGAGGTTGACCACGAGCATGTCGATGGGCTTGATGCCTTCTTTCTTCATGGCGGCCACGTGCTCCGGGTTGTCCCGCAGGGCGAGCATGCCGCCGTGCACCTTCGGGTGGAGCGTCTTGAGCCGGCCGTCCATCATCTCCGGGAAGCCGGTGAAGTCGGAGATCTCCACGACGTCAACGCCGCTTTCTTTGAGCACCTTGGCCGTGCCCCCCGTGGAGATGATCTCGACCCCGAACGACGCAAGTCCCTTGACGAAATCAACAAGCCCCCCCTTGTCGGTAACACTGATCAATGCCCGCTCGATTTTCGGCATACAAAACTCCTTTCGTACGATGATATATAAAGAGAATAACAGGCAGGCAAATCAGACTTAATTGTTCCTCGCCCCGTTAAACCCCACTCTTTGCATGTAATACCAGGTCAGGAAAGGGACCATCCGTTCGAACAGGCCCGCATCGAGGTAGCCTATGTTCTCGATGTGGTTCTTCACCTCGGCGCCTGAGATCTCGCCCGAGATCATGCCGTCGCGGAGCCTGGTGATCCGGCAGTAGAGCCGGTCCCGCATGGACGCGTCTCCCACGTATGCGGAGACGTAGCGGCTCATCTCGGCGAACAGGCTTTCCATGTCCATGAGGCCCGGCGTGCTGGTGCTCTCCGACTCGAGCTCGTCGATGAGGGAAGACAGGAACGACCGGGCATCCTCGAGGCCCAGGCGGCAGGTCTCCTCCACCACGGTCTCGCCCGGCTCCTCCAGAAAGGAGGTGCTGAACTCGATGGAAAGGAACTCGCCGACGTACGGGTGGTCTTCACCCAGGACTTTTACGAGCAAGGTGTCCGCCCTGTCCTTCCAGTCCAGCGCGGGGTCCTTCTCGAGGGTGTCCGCGAGCAGGGCGTTCACCTCGTCGAGCAGGTCCCGGATGAGGACGATGTATCTGGACAGGCTCCTGGGTAACTTCTTCATGGCGCTATCATATACACCGAGGGACTCCATGGTCAAGCCTGTTCATGGGGCCCGGTCTGTGGTACGATGGATCCATGTGCAATGAAAAGATCCTTGAAATACTTGGTGAAAAAGAGACATTGAAGGCCTGCATCCGGGACACCCTGGGCGCTCGGGAGCGCAGGACGCTCCCCTTCGACGGCCTGAAGCCCTCCGGGGTGCTTCTCCCCCTGTGCTGGAAGGAAGGCGAGCCCGAGATCCTTCTGACGAAGCGGTCCATGAACGTGGTGCACCACAAGGGCGAGATCTCGTTTCCCGGCGGCAGGTCCGAACCCGCCGACAGGGACATCTTTCACACCGCGCTGCGGGAAGCCGAGGAGGAGATCGGCCTCAAACCCGAGGACGTGGAGGTCCTCGGGCTCCTGGACGACCACATCTCCATCCTGGGCTACCACATCACCCCGGTGGTGGGGGCGGTGCCCTTTCCCTACGACTTCCGCATCAACTCGGAGTCCGAGGTCCTGCTCAGCGTTTCCCTGGCGAGAGTCCTGAGCGACCAGGCGTGGATGGCGGAACGGACGACCTTCCTGGGACGGGGCATCAACATCTACTACCTCGAGATCGAAGGCGGTTTCGTCTGGGGAGCCACCGGCAGAATGCTCAAGCAATTCGTCGACCTCCTGGCCGGGAGGCCCATCCCCTTCGGGCCGGTTTCCCCTGCGGCCCGGGGCTGGGTGAGGGACCTCATGAGGGTTCAGGCGGGTTCCTGAGGATCGCGGCTGCCTGTTTGCCCGTGGGATGAGGGACAAAGCATGAAAGCCTGTTCCTTTGTAAGACCGGCGGCCTGTTTGCCCGGGGGGTGAGGCTGGGCCGCGGGCTGGGGGTTCTGGTCGGGGCTTCTAGGTGGAAGAAAAGTCCCCCCCACCCTGAGCGGGAGGGGGGGACGGGAAGTTCGAGAGGGTCTCTGCCGGATCAGCTGACGAGGTTTTTCACGGCGCCGATGACGGGTGCGGTGAAGAGGGCGACGAGGACGGCGTAGAGGGCGAAGGAGCCCACGGCCTCTGAGAGGTAGATGCCCTGGTAGCGGTACTTGAGGGAGACGATGGTGAGTCCGCCCATGATGAGGCAGCCGAGGTGGAAGAAGGGGAAGTTCCCGGCGCCTGAGGTGGCGTTGGCGGCGAAGGCGAAGCCTGCGGTGATGAGGACGACGAAGAAGGCGACGATAGCGGTTTGAACTGTTCTTTTCATGTGAGGACCCTCCTTTTTTCTGCTGTTTTGATTGAGAAGCTGTGATGAGTATAGGAAGAAGCGTGCCAAGAGGGGTCTGATTGGGAGAGAATGATGTAACATCAGGATATAAGGCGGGAAAGTGAGATAGAAACTGAATGGCGGGTTCTGGGTTTCCGGGCGGAACCCGCGGCCCGGTTCAAAGGAACGTTCAAACCGTTCGATGAAACGTCGAAGCAAACGCACGGATCGACCCCTCCTTCTGGTCGGACCCGCCTGGCCGGCAGCCGGGCTCGAGTCCGGGCTCTCGAAGACGGGCAGGCCGGTGGAGAGATACTTGCCCGGAAACGGGGCCTTCGTGTCTTTCCCACCCCTGACTTCCCCCGGGGAAAGTCCCCTTGACAGGGGTCCGAGGCCCGGAATAAGGAAGAGGAAAGTCCATTCCTTTCTCAGGTGACGCATGAAGCTGATTTACGGGCTGGGCAATCCCGGCCGGCAATATGCCTTTACCCGCCACAATATCGGATTCCTCGTTGCGGACTTCCTGTGCCGGAAGTGGCGGATCTCCCTGAAGGCTACCTCCCGGGAGTTCGCCAGCGGCAAGGGCCTGATCATGCGGGTGCCGGTCACCATTGCAAAGCCCTGCACCTACATGAACTTGAGCGGCGTCCCCCTCAAGGGCCTGGGCATCGAAGCGGAAGACCTCATCGTCATCCACGACGACATGGACCTCCCCGCCGGAAGCCTGCGGGTGAAGGTGGGCGGGGGCACCGGCGGGCACAGGGGCCTGGAGTCGGTACAGGGCGCCCTGGGCGACAACGGGTTCATACGGATCCGCTGCGGCATCGGCAGGCCCCCCGACGGGATGGACCCGAGCGACTACGTGCTGGAGGCCTTTCCCGAGGAAGACCTGCCCCTCGTGAGGAAGCAGCTCGAGACGGGAACGGCCGCCATCGAGATGTGCCTGAGGGACGGTCACGTAAAGGCCATGAACAGCTTCAACAGAAAGGAGAAGGAGCCTTCCGCCGGGGAATGAGGCTGGGCCGCGGGCTGGGGGTTCTGGTCAGGGCTTCCGGGTGGAAGAAAAGTCCCCCCCACCCTGAGCGGGAGGGGGGGACGGGAAGTTCGAGAGGGTCTCTGCCGGATCAGCTGACGAGGTTTTTCACGGCGCCGATGACGGGTGCGGTGAAGAGGGCGACGAGGACGGCGTAGAGGGCGAAGGAGCCCACGGCCTCTGAGAGGTAGATGCCCTGGTAGCGGTACTTGAGCGAGACGATGGTGAGTCCGCCCATGATGAGGCAGCCGAGGTGGAAGAAGGGGAAGTTCCCGGCGCCGGAGGTGGCGTTGGCGGCGAAGGCGAAGCCGGCGGTGATGAGGACGACGAAGAAGGCGACGATAGCGGTTTGAACTGTTCTTTTCATGGTAAGGACCCTCCTTTTTTTTGCTGTTTTGGTTGAGCAGCTGAGATGAGTATAGGAAGAAGCGTGCCAAGAGGGGTCTGATTGGGGAAGAATGGTGTAACACCAGGATATAAGGCAGGAAAGGGAGAGAGAAACTGAATGGTGGGTTCTGGGGTCCCGGGCGGAACCCGCGGCCCGGTTCAAAGGAACGTTCAAACCGTTCGATGAAACGTCGAAGCGGGGCGCCCTTCGGGAAGGGGGAAAGACATGACCGGAAAAGAAGATCGCGAAGTGGAAAGGGAATACACGGCATCCGGGTTCGCCTCCCGGCTGCGCAGGCTGGCGGATGCCCTGGAGCAGGGCAGGAGGTTCACGATCCGGATCGGGGGGGAAAGGGTCTCCGTCCCCGCGGGGGCGTCATTCAGCATCGAGCACGAGAGGGAGGGGGGCGAGGAAGAGCTCGAGTTCGGGATAAAATGGACGAGGGAATAACCCGGGCCCCCCGTTTTTGAGGTCTCCGCCGGGCATGCTCGCCCCCACGGGGGATAACATGAACGGGGAAGCAGCTCCTTCCGGCGGGTGGCGGACCGGCCGCTCGAAGCGTCCGGGCGCCCCATGAGAAAAGCCGCTGCCCTGCCTTCGCGCAGGGCTATTCCCGCTCGAACTGGATGCCGTATTTCTCGAGCTTGCGCTCGAAGGTGGGGCGCGAGATCCCGAGGATGTCGCAGATCTCCCCCTTGTTCTTCTTGGTGTCCCTGAGCACCCTCCGGATGTGCCGCTCCTCCACCTCGTCCAGGGTGAGGACCCTCCCGCCGGCGTCGGTGAACGGGTCCGCCCCGGGGGAAGAGGGGGGCCTGGCCGCCGCGGCTTCCTGCAGCTCGGGGAAGTCCGACTTCACGAGGACCTGACCCTTGGCCACCACCGCCGCCCGGACGAGCAGGTTCTCGAGCTCGCGGATGTTGCCGGGCCAGGAATACTGGTTGAAGATGTGGAACATCTCGTCGGAAACCCCGGCGATATGCTTGTGGAGGTCGAGGTTGATCTTCGCTATGAGGTAGTCGATGAGGGGCTTGAGGTCCTCCCGGCGCTCACGCAGGGGGGGGATGGTGATGGTCACGATGTTCAGCCGGTAGTAGAGGTCGTCCCGGAACAGCCCCTCCTGGATCATGACCTTGAGGTCCTTGTTGGTGGCCGCGATGATCCGGGCATTGACCTTGATGCGGTCCTTGCCGCCCACCCGCTCGAACTCGCGCTCCTGGAGGACGCGCAAAAGCTTTGCCTGGAGGTTGAGCGACATCTCGGAGATCTCGTCGAGGAACACCGTCCCGTAGCGCGCGAGCTCGAACTTGCCCGGCTTTCTCGTGACCGCGCCGGTGAAAGAGCCCTTTTCGTGGCCGAAAAGCTCCGACTCGAGCAGGGTCTCCACGATGGCCGAGCAGTTGATGCCGATGTAGGGCTCGTCGGCGGCGGTGTTGTTGTGGATGACCTTGGCGATGAGCTCCTTGCCCGTGCCGGACTCGCCCTGGAGGAGCACCGGCGTCCTGTTCTGGGACACCACGCCGATGGTCTTGAAGATCTCCCGCATCTTCGGGCCGATGCCGATGATGTCGCCCACCTTGAAGTCCCGGGAGGACTCCACCAGGAGGCCCTTGATCTTTTTCTCCATCTCCAGGGCGTGGGTTGCCTTCCTGATGGCGATGTCGAGCTCGTTGACGTCCACGGGCTTGTGGATGTAGTCGAAGGCCCCTTCCTTCATGGCCCTGATGGTCGACTCCATGTCGTGGTGGGCGGTGATCATGATGACCTTGGCGTTCTCGTCCTCTTCCCGGATGTCTTCGAGGATCCTGAAGCCGTTCACGTCGGGGAGCCTGATGTCCAGGATGACCACGTCGGGCGGTTTCTGGGTGAACTTGTTGAGCCCGTCGGTTCCGGTGGCCGCGGTCTCCACCAGGTACCCTTCCTCCGTCAGGTACAGGTCGAGGGTTTCGCGGATGGAGCTGTCGTCATCGATCACGAGAATCTTTGCCATAACCTTTGCCTTTTCCCTCTCCATTTTATGCTCTGCGAACTTGTCCGGTCCTGTCACCGGGCATCGCGGGGCAGGGTGATGACGAAGCAGGTCCCCTCGCCCTTTTTGCTCCTGACCTCGATTTCTCCGCCGTGCTGCTCGATGATCTTCTTCACCTGGGTGAGCCCCAGCCCCGTGCCGGAGCTCTTCCTGGTGAAGAAGGGGTTGAACAGGTGTGGGCGGTCCTCATCGTCGATGCCGCAGCCGTTGTCCTCCACCTCGAGGGTGAGCCGGTCGTCGCCCTCGGCGAGGGAGATGCGCAGCCTGCCGCCCTTGTCCATGGCGTCCGCGGCATTCTGGAAGATGTTGATGAGGGCCTGCCTGATCATGGCCTGGTCCACGGAGACCTCCCCCGCACCGGCGGGGAACTCCTTTATGACCTCGATCTCCTTTTCGGCGAGGGCCTTTTCCACCATGGCCAGCGACCCCTCCACCACCGCCTTCATGTCCGAGGGCTCCATCCTGGGGATGAGCGGCTTTGCATAGATGAGCACGTCGCTCACGAGCTTTTCGAGGTGCTCCACCTCCCGCTGGGCGATCTTGAACCGCTTGAGGTCGTTGCCCTCCGGCTGCAGCCTCTTCTCGAGGATCTGCAGGCTCATCTTGATGGACGACAGGGGGTTGCGCACCTCGTGGGCGATGCCCGCCGAGAGCTGGCCGACGGCCGCGAGCTTCTGGCTCTCGTAGTATTTGTTCTCGAGCTCCT
>JAKLDU010000020.1 GCA_022703355.1 Deltaproteobacteria bacterium
CTCCTGCGGCCGGAGGAGTACAGCGTGCTCGCGGTGCCCAACCTCATCGGCGACTTCATCTCGGACGCCCTGGCCGCCCAGGTGGGCGGGCTCGGGATGGCCCCGGGGGCCAACATCGGCATCCCCTACGCCGTGTTCGAGGCCACCCACGGCACGGCACCCAAGTACGCAGGCCAGGACAAGATCAACCCCGGCTCGCTCATCCTCTCGGGCGGCATGATGTTCGACTACCTGGGATGGAAGGAGGCCTCCGCCCTCATCCGGAAGGGCATAGCACAGGCCATCTCCGATGGTCAGGTGACCTACGACCTGGAGCGCCAGATGCAGGGCGCCACCCTGCTCAGGTGCTCTCAGTTCGCGCAGGCGATAGTGGGCAGGATGTGATGAACCCCGGCCGGGGGAGCCTTTTTGGACCCCCGTACTTCAAAATGCGACTCCCGGGGCTTTCTTCAGACGAGGGGCTCGTCCCTCTTCACGTCGGCCCAGGTCTTCTTTTTGGCGAAGATGTACCCGAACACGAAACCCAGGAGGAAGGTGATCGTCAGGACGATCCACTTGGGGGCAACCAGGATGTGGAAGAAGAGAAACTGGAACGAGATCATCTCGAAGTTCTGGAAAAAGAAGATGACGAGGCACAGTGCCCCCACCGCGATCAGGATCACCTTGAAATTCGATTTGATGCCGTCCATTCCCATTTCATGCCCCCAGCGGGTAGTAGGCGGGAATATCGCACGCCGGGGGTAGGCCTGTCAATGGCAGAAGAGTCACGCCCGCGCGCCTTCGTCCTCGCTCCTTGCGGTGCCGGGCGGGCTTAGGGGCACATTTGTCTTGACAGGGGGTCTGTTCTGGATTAGTTCTGCGGTTCATCTGAAACACGAAAATATCTCTGATTTGAATCCTGCTGCACACGGTTCAAGGAAGATACGAGTTTCTCCAGGCAACAATTCAAGAAGATATCTTCACGTTCAGAAATACCGCAAAACGGGGCCCCGTGTATGCCCGCGGGGTTCTGGAAAAAGAGGACTGCCAATGGCAAACGGAACAGTGAAGTGGTTCAACAGGGAAAAGGGGTACGGGTTCATCACTTCTGAAACCGGCGAGGATGTCTTCGTGCATCACACCGCGATCAATCAGGCAGGATTCCGCGCGCTGGACGAGGGCGACCGGGTCACCTTCGACGTCGTCAAGGGAAACAAGGGCCCCCAGGCCTCGAATGTAACCAAGTCCTGAAGCTTGTTGCGGGAGGCGGGCGGCCCCGCCTCCCTGTCCACAGGGTCTTTCCAGAATTCACCCAAACAGCGGCGCTGGCACCAGGGATGGGGCAGGGCCCGGGAATCGGGTGGCGAATCTGCCGGGAGGCACGTATGGCTACAAAGTCCGCCAACACGTTCAAGAAAAGAGAGCGCGAGGAGGCCAAGCGGCGCAAGAAGATCGCCAAAGAGGCAAAAAAGACCGAGCGCAAGGAAATCAGGTCCGATAGGAAGAACGAACCGGGCGACCTCGTCGACCCCGACATCGCCGACATCGTCCCCGGTCCCCAGCCCAGGGAGCACGCGGAATAACCCCCGGCCCTACTCGCAGGCCTCCGTCAGGCAGGTCTCTCGGACCGGCTCCTTCAGATACCCTTCCGCGACGGCCCCGGCTACGGCGTCGAAGAAAAGGCTGACGCTCCAGTAGAGCCTGGCAGCCTGGCCGTCGCTTATGCCCTCGTCGAGGAGCATCCTCTCGCCCACGCACCTCATGATCTTTTTCCTGATGAACGACAGCGCCACCACCACCTCCCCCAGCGGGACGCCCTGACGGCTCCTCTCCTGGCCGAGCCTCGAGTACCAGGCTCCCAGGGAGTTTTTCGGCCCGTCTTCGTACAGGCGAGGGTCCGGGCGCGTGTAGAGGTGAGAGACGACCCGGTGCACCCTGGTGAAGAGCTCCTGGTCCGGGAGGTCACGGTAATGGGTGGTTTCGGGGGCCCGCCTGATGTGCCCGGCCACGTCACGGGCGACGGAATTCTCGTTCATCCTGAGCGTTTCCATGAAATTACAGAGCGTCACGGCAGCTGTCCCCTCCTCCTGGTCTCCGGGCTGCGGCCCCGGGGCGCACGAGTGCGCATGGAACCAAGGGAAGCATAAGGCATGCCACGCCAGACGACGGGGGGCAATCGAGCATCTGTGCGGCATGGCTCGGCGGAAAGGCAGATCGCTTTCGCGCCGGGAATTGAAAAATTATGAAAAGCATGGATAATTTTCTCCCTCTCGATAGAGCCGAGAGCGGATTCTCTTCGATGCCCCACCGGGACGATGAGGGTGGCGCCCTCTTTGTCCTTGACACGGGCGCCCGGGAAAGGGAAGCTTGCTCCACGACGCGAAAAGCGCTCGGGCAGCGGGGGAAGCCTGTCCGGACAAGGACTGAAGGAGGAGACGCCATGCCGAAACTGGTCGCACGGGCACGGGTGAGCACGGGGCTCGAAAGCCTCGACACGGCAATCGACGCACTGAGGACCGGGGACAACGTCGTTTTGCAGGTGGACAGCATCGACGACTACCTCTCCTTCGTCACCCCCTTCGTGAACCGGGCCTTGTCCGAGTCGAGGAGGGTCGTGTACATCCGCTTCGCCGGCCACAAGCCGCTCGTCGAGGACAACCCGGCGGTGGTCACCTACCGCCTCGACGCCTTCGGCGGGTTCGAGGCCTTCTCCTCCCAGGTGTACACCATCGCCACCCAGGAGGGCGAGGACGTGTTCTACGTCTTCGACTGCCTCTCCGACCTGCTGTCAGCCTGGGCCACGGACCTCATGATCGGCAACTTCTTCCGGATCACCTGCCCCTACCTCTACCAGCTCAACACCATCGCCTACTTCGCGCTCATGCACAACTGGCACTCCTTCAAGACCATCGCCCGGATCAGGGAGACCACCCAGCTCCTCATCGACGTCTACAACGTCTCGGGCAGCGTCTACGTCCACCCCCTCAAGGTCATGGGCCGCCACAAGCCCACCATGTTCCTCCCCCACAAGGCGGAGGGGACGTCCTTCCTGCCCATCACGAGCTCGGTGGACATGGGGCGCCTGTTCACCTACATCTCCCAGCGCGACACCGAGGAGAGCCGGCGGAACCTCGACTACTGGGACAGGCTTTTCCTGTCCGTGGTGAACATCGCCGGCCCCGACGGGGAGAAGGGGGAGCAGGAGCGCATGCTCAGGCACCTCTGCGAGATCATGATAGGCAGGGAGGACAGGATCCTGGACCTCGCCTGCAAGGCCTTCACCCTGGACGACACCCTCGCCGTCAAGTCCCGGCTCATCGGCACGGGCTACATCGGCGGCAAGGCCGTGGGCATGCTCCTTTCGCGGAAGATCCTCGAAACGGAGAACTCCTTCGACTGGCCCTCGCTCCTCGAGCCCCACGACTCCTTCTACATCGGCTCCGACGTCTTCTACACCTACATCGTGGAGAACGGCTGGTGGAAGCTCCGCATGGAGCAGAAGACGAAGGAGGGCTACTTCGAGGTGGCGAAAGTCCTCCACGACGCCATGCTCGAGGGCGACTTCCCCGAGGAGATCGAGGAGCAGTTCTGGCGGCTCATGGAGTACTTCGGCCAGTCCCCCATCATCGTGCGGTCGAGCTCGCTGCTGGAGGACGCCTTCGGGAACGCCTTCGCGGGCAAGTACGAGAGCATCTTCCTCGTGAACCAGGGCAGCCCCGAGGAGCGCTTCAAGGCCTTCCGCGAGGCCGTGAAGCGGGTGTACTCGAGCATGATGAACGAAGACGCCCTGGCCTACCGCCTCCAGCGGGGCCTCGACCAGATGGACGAGCAGATGGCGCTTTTGGTCCAGAGGGTCTCGGGCTCGTACCGGGGGGACTACTTCTTCCCCGACATGGCCGGGGTGGGCATCTCCTACAACACCTTCCCGTGGCTCAAGGACATGGACCCCAAGGCGGGCATGATCCGTCTGGTGCTGGGTCTGGGCACGAGGGCAGTGAACCGGGTGGACAACGACTACCCCCGGACCGTTGCCCTGGACGCCCCTCAGGTGAAGACCTACAGCGAGATGGGGGACGTGCGGAAGTACTCCCAGCACGAGGTGGACGTGCTCGACATCGCCCGCAACTCCTTCGAGACGGTCCCGGCATCGAAGGTGCTCGACGGCGAGCTCGGGGTCGACCTCGACCTCGTGGCCACCTTCGACCGTGAAGCGGACGAGCGCGGGGGGACGGCCGGGTCTTCAAACCGGTGGATCATCACCTTCGAGAAGCTCCTTGCCGAAAGCACCCTGCCCCGGACCATGCGCTCCCTGCTCAAGACCCTCGAGAAGGCCTACGATTATCCCGTGGACATCGAGTTCACCGTGAACTACACCGGGGAAAGCGCCTACGCCATCAACCTCGTCCAGTGCCGCCCGCTCCAGACCAAGGGAAAGGGCAAACGGGTGAGGATACCCAAAGACGTGCCCGGGGAAAAGGTGCTCTTCCGCTCGAAGGGGAACTTCATGGGGGGCAGCACGAACCTCGCCGTCGAGCGCGTCATCATGGTGGACCCGGACGGGTACCACGCCCTGAAGCTCTCCGAGAAGTACGACATCGCCCGCCTCATCGGCAAGATCAACCGGCAGATCGGCAGCAGGGAAGCCCTCTCGACGGTCCTCGTGGGCCCGGGCAGGTGGGGGACCACCACGCCTTCGCTGGGCGTTCCCGTGCGGTTCTCGGAGATCAACAACATCAGCGTCATCGTGGAGCTCGCCCACATCGGGGGCCAGCTCATGCCCGAGCTCTCCTACGGCACGCATTTCTTCCAGGACCTCGTGGAGACGGACATCTTCTACGTGGCCATCTTCCCCGACGCGTCCCGGTCCTTCTTCAGCGCGGCCCCCCTGGCGGAGTCGGGCAACAGGCTCTCTGAGCTCTTCCCGGACATGGAAAAGTACGCGCACGTGGTGGACGTGCGGGACGTGAAAGGCGCGCCCTGCTCCCTGTACGCGGACATCGTGACCCAGGAGGTGCTCTGTTTCAGGCCCTGAAAAGTATCTCCGCCCCCCTAGCGTAAAAACACGGCGGGGCCTTGTGATTTTGTTTCTCGGGCTGACCGGTAAAAAGAAGAGGGCGGCGTGCGCTGCGGGCCGTGGCCCGCGGCTCTCACGCCGCCCCCGGTGAAGGCTGATCAGACGACGCCGTAGGCGAGCATGGCGTTGGCGACCTTGAGGAAGCCGGCAATGTTGGCGCCCGTGACGTAGTCGCCCTTCTTGCCGTAGGTTTCTGACGCCTGGATGCACGTCTTGTGGATGTTTTTCATGATCTCGCGCAGCCGCGCGTCGACCTCGGTCCGCGACCAGGACAGCCGCATGCTGTTCTGGCTCATCTCGAGGCCCGAGGTGGCGACGCCGCCGGCATTGGCGGCCTTGCCCGGCCCGTATAGCGCGTAGTATTCCTGGTAGATCTTGATGGCCTCGGGCGTCGAGGGCATGTTGGCGCCTTCTGAGATGCACACGCAGCCGTTCTTCATGAGCGCCTCGGCGTGGTGCCCCTCGATCTCGTTCTGGGTGGCGCAGGGCAGGGCCACGTCGACCTTCACGCCCTGGTTCTTGATGACGTCCCAGATGCTCTCGCCCACGTAGCAGCAGGCGGAGGAGTACTTGTCCGCATACTCGCTGATCCTGCCCCGCTTCACGTTTTTGAGGTCCATGACGTAGGAGCACTTGTCGCTGTCGATGCCCTTCTCGTCGATAATGGTCGAGCTGGAGTCGCACAGGGAGATGACCTTGCCGCCGAGCTCGTTGACCTTTTCCACCGCGTACTGGGCCACGTTGCCCGAGCCGCTCACCGCGACGGTCTTGCCCTTGAAGTCGAGCCCGCGGGTGGCGAGCATCTCGGCCGCGAAATACACGCAGCCGTAGCCGGTGGCTTCGGGGCGGATGAGGCTGCCGCCGTAGGGCAGGCCCTTGCCCGTGAGCACGCCGGTGTGGTCGTTGCGGATCTTCTTGTAGTAGCCGAACAGGTAGCCGATCTCGCGGCCGCCCACCCCGATGTCCCCCGCGGGGACGTCAACGTCGGCGCCGATGTGCCGGAAGAGCTCACGCATGAACGACTGGCAGAAGCGCATGACCTCGTTGTCGGACTTTCCCTTGGGGTCGAAGTCCGAACCGCCCTTGGCCCCGCCCATGGGCAGCGTGGTCAGCGAGTTCTTGAAGATCTGCTCGAAGCCCAGGAACTTCAGGATGCCCAGGTTGACCGAGGGGTGGAAGCGGAGCCCGCCCTTGTAGGGGCCGATGGCGTTGTTGAACTGCACGCGGAACCCGCGGTTGACCTGCACCTCGCCTTTGTCGTCGAGCCACGGCACCCGGAAGATGAGCATCCTGTCGGGCTGCACGATGCGCTCGTAGATCTTCGCCTTCACGAACTCGGGATGCTTTTTCGTGGTGGGTTTGAGGCTCTCGAGAACCTCCTCCACTGCCTGATGAAATTCGAACTCGTTGGGATCGAGCTGCTTGACCTTTTCGATGACCCCGTCAATAACCGACATACGCTTTTTTCCCTCCTATGAAGTAAGTTGTCTTTCGAACCCTGATGCCCAGCATTTTTTCCATGTAATCCCAGGCAAAATGCACAGGAGCTGCACGGACCTTCCAGGCGCATGCCGCAGACCCTCACACCCCACCGTTGTCTGGCATGGGAAAAATCACCTATATAAAGCCCGATAAAATCAGGTTTGGCAATCAGGGAGAAGCTGAATTTAAACTAGGGGGAAACCCTATTCTAACATAGGGGCAAACCCTTGTTTCGAAAAGGGCGAGAGGGCCAACACCGCCTGGAAGGCCTGCCGCCCTGGGTCGGGCCTGCTCCCTGCGGTGGGGGCTGCCGGTTCTACACCGCGTTCTGCATCCACTGGATGGCGTATTTCATGAGGTCCGTGCCGGTGTCGAGCTTGAGCTTGTCTTTTATGTGGGACCGGTAGGATTCCACGGTCTTGACGGACAGGTGGAGCTCGGAAGCGATCTGGCTGGTCTTGAAGCCCTGCCCGATGAGGCGGAAGACCGTCAGCTCGCGGTTGCTCAAAAGGTCCACCGGTGAGCTCACCTTCTTGTCATCGCTCAGGATGAGGGTTTCGAGCATCTTCGTGGTGATCTTGTCGCTCACGAAGATCTCGCCCTTGACGACCCTGCGGATGGCCACGAGCACCTTCTCGACGGCCTCCTGCTTCATGATGTAGCCCCTGGCACCCGCCCGGAGTGCCCGCTCGGCATAGATGGACTCGTCGTGCATGGACACCACGAGAGACGGCAGGTCCTTGTGCTTGAGCTTCATGGTCTTGATGAGCTCGATGCCGTCGATGCCCGGCAGGGACAGGTCCACGATGGCGAGGTCCGGTTTGACGGAGTCGATCATCTTCAGCGCCGTCTGCGCGTCTTCGGCCTCGCCCGCCACCACGAGGTCCTGCTCCTGGTTGATGACCATGGCGAGGCCCTTGCGGAGAATCGGGTGGTCGTCCACGATCAGGATCTTAATGCGAGACATCTCTTCGTTCCCTCCCCATGCTGGTCATTCTTTCTTTCCCGTTCATGTCGCGTCCCTGTCAGAGCCCGAAGGAGCAGATGACCTCGGTGCCGGCGCTTTCGCGGCTCCTCATGTCCAGGGACGCGCCGAACATGGAGGCGCGGTAGCGCATGATGCTCAGGCCCATGCCCTTGCCGCTGCCCGGGCTCTTGCCCACGCCGAGGCCGTTGTCGCTCACGGTGAGGAGGCCGGTGGGCCCCTTCTTTTCCAGGGTGATGGTGATGATGCTGGCCTTGCCGTGCTTGATGGCGTTGTTGATGGATTCCTGCACGATCCGGTAGAGGTGCGTGGCCATCTCGTTGTCGTGGATGAAGATGGGCGGCTCGCAGGAAAAGGTGCACGTGACGCCGAAGAGCCTGCGCACGTTTTCGGCGAGCTTGGTGAGCGCCACCATGAGCCCCTCGGCCTCGAGCTCCACCGGGTTGAGGCCCCGGGCATAGCCCTTGGTGAGGGTGATGGCCTGGTCGATGAGGTCCACGACCTCCCGGACGTCGGCCACCTCCACGGGGATGCGCGAGGAGGCCTTCTTTTCCATCACCTTGCCCATGAACCCGATGCCGGCCAGGTGCTGGCAGAGGCTGTCGTGGAGGTCCTGGCCGATCCTGCGCTGCTCCCGGTTGCTGATCTCCAGGATCTCGCGCTCGAGGCGCTTCTTGCTCGTGATGTCCCGCACGATGCCCAGCACCTCGTCCTGCCCCAGGACCACCATGCGCACCTCGTAGTCCCTGGCCCTGCCCTTGATGGAAGTGTGCTCCTCGAACATCTGGGGGTTCCCGGACTCCAGGGTGCGTTTCATCGAGCTCAAGGTGTGGTCGATGAAGCGCCGCGGGAGGAGGCCCTCCTCGTCCGCCAGGGCATAGATGGTTTTGCCCACGAGCCTCTGCTCGAGGCCCTTGAGCCCGGAGAAAGACCCCGTGTGGAGCCCGGTGAGGGTGCCCCGGCTGTCCACCTGGAACATGAGGTCCGGGATGGCGTTCAGGAGGGCGGTGTTTTTCGACTCGCTCCTGCGCAGGGCCACCTCGGCCTCCTTGCGCTCTGCGATCTTGCCGATGCGCTCGGCGATGACGTTGATGAGGCTGCGCTCCTCGGGGAGGAACGGGCCTTCGCCCATGAAGGGGGCGGGCCGAAGGTAGAAGACCTCGACGAGGCCCTCTTCCCGGGCGTTGACCACGACGGGCTGGGCCATCCGCCACGGGGTTTCCCGGAAATCGGGGCTCTTGACGAGCTTGTCCCACAGGCGGATGCGGCAGCAGGCGATCTCGGGGTGCTGCCAGGCCCCGGGGATGATCTCCGCGGTGCGCTCGAGGATGATGTCCAGGTCGAACCCGTGCTTTTCCGCGATGCCCGAGATGCTGTAGAGGCAGTTGAGCTCCTTGACGCGCTCCTTGAGGGCGTGGGTGATGGCGCCGAGGGTCTGCTCGTCGCTGGTCCCGCTGATTTCGGCCTCGTGGAGCAGCTCGATGGTCTTCTCGGCATGGGCGAGGGGCTCGAGCATCCCCTCGCGATTCCTCCGGGGGGCGTTCTTCGCACCCGGTGCCGCGCCTTCCTGGTCCGTCGTGGAAACTGGCGTCTTCATGTCCTAACCTGTCGTGCGTGCCGCACCCCGGTCCTGCCTGCGTCCGGAAAGCGGTGTACAAATATGTGCCCCGCGGACATCGTCACCGTGCTCATATCCCCGATGCCCGCAGGAAAGTTTGTACAGCATTGTAAACCACTTTCCTCCCCCATGCAAACCCTTCGGGGTTTTGGGGTGATGTAACAGGACTTGTGTCAGGGGACGAAGAAGGGGTCCCAGGGTTTTTCAGGCGGGGAGCCATGAACGCGGGAGAGGGATTATTCAGGAAGAGGGGTGCCCGGCACGGTCCTTAAAATCCGGTTTTTCCCCTTCCATTTTTCTCTCAAATCGAGTAAAAAAACCACTTCTTCAATAATGCTGGAATTATTCCGGAGCGGGTGTTAAGGAAGGGGAAGAGAAGGAACCGTCATGGAACAAGCGATTACCAGGGCAAAGGTGCTCGTCGAGGCGCTCCCCTATCTCCGGGACTTCAGAGGAAAGCGGATCGTCGTCAAATACGGCGGCCACGCCATGGTAAAACCCGAGCTCAAACGGATCTTCGCCCAGCAGATAGTGCTGTTCCACTATGTGGGCATCCAGGTGGTGGTGGTGCACGGGGGCGGCCCCCAGATCAACACCGTGCTCGACCAGATGGGCATCGAGTCGAGCTTCGTGGACGGCAAGAGGGTCACGGACGCGAAGACCATGGACGTGGTGGAGATGGTGCTCGCCGGCGGCATCAACAAGGAGATCGTCCAGCTCATCAACACCGACGGCGGCAAGGCCGTGGGGCTTTCGGGCAAGGACGGCGGCCTCATCCGGGCACGCAAGCTCCTCCACTCGAAAAGGGACAGGGACGGCCGCCTCACCTCCGTGGACATGGGGCACGTGGGCGAGGTCACCGGCGTGAACACCGAGATCATCGACGCGGTGGAAAAGTCCGGGTTCACGGCCGTCATCGCGCCGTCGGGCGTGGGCGACGACGGGCTCACCTACAACATCAACGCGGACACCGTGGCCGCGGAGATCGCCCGGCACATGAAGGTGGAGAAGCTCATCATCCTCACCGACGAGCAGGGCGTGCTCGACAAGGACGGCAACCTTCTCTCCAGCCTCAAGTACTCCCAGGTCCAGAAGCTCATCTCGGGCGGCGTGGTCACGGGGGGCATGATCCCCAAGGTGGAGTGCTGCATGAGGGCCCTGGAGGGCGGCGTCAAGAAGGCCCACATCATCGACGGCCGCATCCCCTATTCCATTCTTCTGGAGCTGTTCACGGATTCCGGCATCGGCACCCAGATCGTCAAGGAATAATCGTTAGGAGCTTGAACGTGGGATATGTGATGGATACCTATTCCCGGCTCCCGGTCGTCATCGAGCGGGGTCACGGGTGCAGGGTGTGGGACGATTCCGGCAGGGACTACCTTGACATGGTGGCCGGGATCGCGGTGTGCAACCTCGGGCACACGCACGAGCACGTGGTGGAGGCACTGAGGCTCCAGGCGGGGGAGCTTTTCCACTGCTCGAACCTCTACCGCATCAGGAAGCAGGAGACCCTCGCCGGGCTCATCGCGGACGTGAGCTTCGAGTCGCGGGTGTTCTTCTGCAACTCGGGCGCCGAGGCCAACGAGGGGGCCATCAAGCTGGCCAGGCGCTACGGCAGCACCCTGTCCAAGCGCGGGCCGAAGATCGTCACCCTCGAGGGCTCCTTCCACGGCAGGACCCTGGCCACGCTCACCGCGACAGGCCAGGACAAGGTCAAGAAGGGCTTCGAACCCCTGCCCGAGGGGTTCCTCACCGTGCCCTTCGGCGATCTCGGGGCCCTGGAAAAGGCCCTGGACGACACCGTGGGCGCAGTCCTCATGGAGCCCATCCAGGGCGAAGGAGGGGTGAGGATACCCCCGGCCGGCTACCTCCAAGGGGCGAGGAAGCTCTGCGACGAAAGGGGGATCCTGCTCATGTTCGACGAGGTCCAGACCGGCATGGGCAGGACGGGCGAGCTCTTCGCCTACCAGCACGAAAAGGTGACGCCCGATGTCATGACGCTGGCGAAGGCCCTGGGCAACGGGTTCCCCGTGGGTGCGGTGGTGGCGCGCCCCGGCGTGGCCGAAGCGTTTTCGCCCGGGTCCCACGCCTCGACCTTCGGGGGCAATCCGCTGGCCATGGCCGCCTGCCTCGCCACGCTTTCGGTCATGATCGATGAAGGCATCCCGCAGAAAGGCCGCGAAGCCGGGCAATACCTCATGCGAAGCCTGAACGAGATGAAGTCCCATCACCCGGCCATCCGGGAGGTCAGGGGCAGGGGCCTCATGATCGGCGTGGAGCTCGACGGCGACATAGCCTCGCTGCCCCTCGACGGCCTGAAGAAGGGGATCCTGCTCAACGTCATTCAAGGAAGGATATTGAGGCTCGTGCCGCCGCTGGTCATCTCCCGCGACGAGTGCGACGAAGCCCTTGCCATCATTCATGAACTGTTGAAGGAGAAAGGCTTATAATGGATCACCGGGACTTCCTGTCGATACTGGACCTGACCAGGGCGGAGGCGGACGCGATCTTTCAGAACGCCCTCCTGTACAGCCGGAGCACCCCGCCTCCCAGCCTGAAGTCCAAGGCCGTGGTGCTGCTCTTCGAGAAGGCGTCCACGCGGACGAGGGTTTCCTTCGAGGTGGGGGTGGCGCGCCTGGGCGGGCACCCCATCGTGCTCACTGCCGCGGGCTCGCAGATGGCCCGGGGCGAGCCCTTGAGGGACACGGCCCGGATCCTCTCGGGCTACTGCGACTGCATCGTCATGCGGACCTTCGGCCACGACCGGGTCGAGGAGATGGCGCACTGGGCCGACATCCCGGTGATCAACGCGCTCACCGACCTGGGGCACCCCTGCCAGGTGCTCGCGGACTGCTACTCGGTGTTCAGGCGCTTCGGCAGCCTGGAAGGCAAAAAGATCGCCTGGATAGGCGACGGCAACAACATGGCCAACTCCTGGATCGAGGCGGCCCAGCTTTTGGGCTTCGAGCTGTCGCTGGCGTGCCCGGAAGGGTACGACCCCGACACGGTCATCCTGGGCATCGCCCGGAACCTGGGGGCGAAGGTCCGGGTCCTGCGGGACCCCGCCGAGGCTGCCGAAGGGGCCGTGGCGGTGAACACCGACGTGTGGGCGAGCATGGGCCAGGAGGACGAGGCCGAGTTCCGGCAGCGGGCCTTCGCGGGCTTCATGGTCGACGCCGCCCTCATGGCGCGCGCGGACAAAGACGCGGTGTTCATGCACTGCCTGCCCGCCCACCGGGGCGAAGAGGTGAGCGAGGAGGTCCTCGAGGGGCCGCGGTCCATCGTGTGGGACCAGGCGAAAAACAGGCTCTTCATCCAGGAAGCGATCATGGATTTTCTGCAACGTCACACTCGGAAGGGGTGAAATGATTATGGCAGCGAAAAAAGTGGTTTTGGCATATTCGGGCGGGCTCGACACCTCGGTCATCCTCAAGTGGCTCCAGGACGAGTTCGGGTACGAGGTGATCTGCTACGCGGCCGACCTCGGCCAGGCCGAGGAGCTCGACGGGCTCGAGGAGAAGGCGAAGAAGACCGGGGCCTCGAAGATCTACATCGACGACCTCCGGGAGGAGTTCGTCAGGGACTACGTGTTCCCCGCCTACCGCGCGGACGTGGCCTACGAGGGGCTCTACCTCCTGGGCACCACGCTGGGCAGGCCGCTCATCGCCAAGAAGCTCGTGGAGATCGCGGCGAAGGAGAAGGCCGACACCGTGGTCCACGGCGCCACGGGCAAGGGCAACGACCAGGTGCGCTTCGAGCTCACCTGCTGGGCCTTGAACCCCAGGATCAAGATCGTCGCCCCCTGGAAGATGGACGAGTGGACGCTGCGCTCCCGGGACAAGATGATCGACTACGCCAGAAAACATGGGATACCGGTGCCGGTGACGAAGAAAAAGCCCTACAGCATGGACCGCAACCTCCTGCACATCTCCTTCGAAGGCGGCATCCTCGAGGACCTCTGGAACGAGCCCACGGAAGACATGTTCGTCCTGTCCGTGTCCCCGGAGAAGGCGCCCAACAAGCCCACCGAAGCGGTCATCTCCTTCAGGGACGGCGACCCGGTGGCCGTGGACGGCGTGAAGCTTTCCCCCGCGAAGCTCCTGGCGAAGCTCAACGAGCTGGGCGGCAAGAACGGCGTGGGCCGGATCGACATCGTGGAGAACCGCTTCGTGGGCATGAAGTCCCGCGGCGTGTACGAGACGCCGGGCGGCACCATCATGAAGATCGCCCACCGGGCCATCGAGCAGATCACCATGGACCGGGAGGTCATGCACATCCGGGACGAGCTCATGCCCCGCTACGCCACCATGGTGTACAACGGGTTCTGGTTCGCCCCCGAGCGCGAGGCGCTCCAGGCCCTCATCGATCACTCCCAGAAGGGGGTCACCGGCGACGTGAGGGTGAAGCTGTACAAGGGCAACTGCATCGTCACCGGCCGCAGGGCGAAGAAGTCGCTCTACGACCCCGAGCTCTCCACCTTCGGGGAAGACGAGGTGTACAACCAGAAGGACGCCGGGGGCTTCATCAAGCTCAACGCGCTGAGGCTCAAGATGCAGGGGCGGATGAAGAAATGAAGGAAAAACCGTGGTCGGGCAGGTTCAGCCAGGAGACGGACGCCCTCGTTGAGGAGTTCACCCAGTCCGTCAGCGTGGATGCGAACCTCTACGCCCAGGACATCGAGGGGAGCATTGCCCACGCGTGCATGCTCCACAGCGTCGGGTTCCTCACCGACGCCGAGAGGGACGCCATCGTCGACGGCCTCGGGGCCATCCTGAACGACATCGAGGAGGGGGTCTTCGAGTTCGACCCCGCCCTCGAGGACGTCCACATGAACATCGAGGACGAGCTCACCAGGAGGATCGGCGAGGCGGGGGGCAAGCTCCACACGGCCAGGAGCCGCAACGACCAGGTGGCCACGGACTTCAGGCTCTACGTCAGGGACTCCCTCGAGGAGATCCTGCGCCTGCTCAGGGACTTCCTGACGGGCCTTCTGGACAAGGCCGAGGCGCACGTGGACACCATCATCCCCGGCATGACCCACCTCCAGCATGCGCAGCCCGTTTCCTTCGCCCACCACCTCCTGGCGTACGTGGAGATGTTCCTCCGGGACCACGACAGGTTCGAGGACTGCATGAGGCGCCTCAACCTTTGCCCCCTGGGCAGCGCGGCCCTGGCGGGCACCCCGCACCCCATCGACCGGTTCCTGACCTCCGACGCCCTGGGGTTCGACGGGCCGTGCAACAACTCCATCGACGCCGTGTCCGACCGGGACTTCGCGTGCGAGGCCCTGTTCTGCGCGTCGCTGGCCATGATGCACCTCTCGCGGCTCGCCGAGGAGATCATCGTCTGGAACTCGAAGCCGTACTCCTTCGTGGAGCTCCCGGATGCCTACTGCACCGGCTCGTCCATCATGCCCCAGAAGAAGAACCCCGACGTGGCCGAGCTCGTGCGGGGCAAGGTGGGAGGGGTGTACGGCGGCCTGGTTGCGCTGCTCACCACCATGAAGGCTCTGCCTCTGGCCTACAACCGGGACATGCAGGAAGACAAGAAGCCCGTGATGGAGGGCCTCGACACCCTCATGATGTGCATCGAAGCCATGACCGGCCTTGTGGGCGGGATGGAGATGAACAGGGAAGCCCTCGAGAAGTCCCTGGGTGAAGGCTTCATCACGGCCACGGACGTGGCGGACTACCTCGCGGCTCAGGGCGTGCCCTTCCGCGAGGCCCACCGGGTCACGGGCGTCATGGTGTCCGATCTCATCGCCCGGGGCAGGACGCTGGCCGACCTGAGCGCGGACGATTTCAGGAAATATTCTGATGCCTTCGAGGACGACATCGTCGAGGCGGTCACCCCCGAAAACTCCGTGGACAGGCGCACGAGCTTCGGGGGAACGGCCCGGGAGAACGTGAGCCGCATGATCCTGGGAGCCCGGGCAAGGATAGAAGACCTTGGGGACTGACGCCCGGATCATAACGGTCTGCGCCCTGGTCGTCCTGCTGGGAGCGGGGTTCGGGTGCGGGAGAAAGCTCCCCCCGCTGCCGCCCGGGCCGGGGGACCCGGTGGAGATCTCCTCCATCGAGTTCCAGAGGGACGGGACCGTGGAGGCCAGGGCGAACGTCTCCCTGGAGGGCGCGAAGGTGACCCTCCTGGGCAAGCCCAAGGGGCTGTGCCCCATCTGCACCGAGGACCTCACGAAGCGTGATGAGAAGATTCTCCCGAAGTCCGGGACGATCACCCTCAGGGACCCTGCCCCCGAGTCCGACTACATGGTCTACCGCATCGCCTTCGAGAAAGGCACGACCTCCTTCCTCACCAACCCGCGGGTGGTCCGGAAGTGAGCGGTGGACAAGGCCAGGGGCAAGAGGCTGGACGGTGACGGCAGGTCGCTCTGCGATTCCGGTCCCGATGCCGGGCCTGTGCTCCACGGGCAGCAGGGCAGGCCGAACGTGATGGCACGCCGCCCGGTCATTTTCGCTTTCGGGGGAAGGGCAGGGGATGCCTGCACAGGTATGCACCGAAGGGAATCCACGCCTTTCGTTTTCAGACAGGCGCAGGGCTCATGACAGGGGGGTGATCTGATGCACGATTTCGATTACCGGGACGGGAAGCTCTACTGCGGGGACGTGGCGCTCGAGGACATCGCGCGCGACGTGGGCACCCCGTTTTACTGCTACAGCCTCCCCACCCTTCACCGGCACATCCGGGCGTTCGAGGAGCCCCTCGCGGGGGTAAACCACCAGACCTGCTTTGCCATGAAGGCCAATTCGAGCCTCGCCATCCTGAGCTACATGGCGGGCCAGGGCCTGGGGGCGGACGTGGTTTCCGGCGGCGAGCTCTACCGGGCCCTGAAGGCGGGCATCCCCGCCTCCAGGGTGGTCTATTCGGGCGTGGGCAAGACCACGGACGAGATCGACATGGCCATCCAGGCGGGCATCATGATGTTCAACATCGAGAGCGAGCAGGAGCTGGGCGTGATCAACGAGCGCGCCGGGGAGCTCGGCGAGCGGGCCCCCGTATCCATCCGGGTGAACCCGGACGTGGACCCCATGACCCACCCCTACATCTCCACGGGGATGAAGAAAAACAAGTTCGGCATCGACGTGGAGGCCTCCATGGCCCAGTACCTGAGGGCCAGGGACATGGAAAACATCGAGATCGTGGGCATCGACTGCCACATCGGCAGCCAGCTCACCGACCTGAGCCCCTTTCTCGACGCGGTGGACCGGCTCAAGACCCTCGTGGAAAAGCTTGCCAGTCACGGCATCACCCTGAAATATCTCGACCTGGGGGGCGGCCTGGGCATCACCTACTCCGACGAGGAGCCCCCCCACCCCCGGGACTACTGCCGGGCCATCACCGACGCGGTGGGGCCCCTGGGCCTCAAGCTCATCTTCGAACCGGGCCGGGTCATCGTGGGCAACACCGGGGTCATGGTGGCCACCGTGCTGTTCCGCAAGGAGACGAAGGACAAGACCTTCATCGTGGTGGACGCGGGCATGAACGACCTCATCCGCCCGGCGCTCTACGGCGCCTACCACGACATCAGGCCCCTCGAAGCCGTCAACGGCGCCCGGGAAACCGTGGACGTCGTGGGACCCATCTGCGAGTCCGGGGATTTCCTGGCCAGGGACCGGGAGCTGCCGGAGCTTTCCCGGGGCGACCTCATCGCGGTGATGAGCGCCGGCGCCTACGGGTTCACCATGTCCTCGAACTACAACTCCCGCACCAGGCCGCCGGAGGTTTTGGTGGATGGCGCAAAGTATTATGTGGTATTGAAGAGGCAATCATATGAGGACCTCGTGACCGGGGAAAAGGTCCCGGCTGCGGTCAGGAACAAACGGGGGTAAGCATGTTCTCAGGCGCAATCGTTGCGATAATAACTCCTTTCAAGGACGGAAAGATCGATGAGCAGTCCTTCCGGGACCTCATCAACTTCCAGATAAAAGGCGGCGTCTCGGGCATCGTGCCCTGCGGCACCACCGGCGAGTCGGCCACGCTCACCCACGAGGAGCACGAGCGGGTCATCGACATCTGCGTGGAAGAGGTGGGGAAAAGGGTACCGGTCATCGCGGGCACGGGCTCGAACTCCACGGCGGAGGCCATCAGGCTCACGAAGCACGCCAGGGATGCCGGGGCGGACGCCGCCCTGCTCATCACCCCCTACTACAACAAGCCCACCCAGAAAGGACTCTACAGCCATTACTCCGCGGTGGCGGCTGCCTGCGACATCCCGCAGGTCCTCTACAACGTGCCCGGCAGGACCGGGGTGAACATGGCGGTGGAGACCGTGGTGGAGCTCTCGAAGATCGACGTCATCGTGGGCGTCAAGGAAGCCAGCGGCGACCTCGTGAAGTGCTCCTACATCGCCCGGGACACGAGGGACGACTTCTGCGTGCTGTCCGGCGACGACGCGCTCAACCTGCCCATTCTCTGCGTGGGCGGTTCCGGCGCCGTCTCCGTGACGGCGAACATCCTGCCCGAAAAGCTCTCGGGGCTCATGAACGCCTGGTTTGCCGGCGACATTTCCGGGGCCCGCGCGCTCCACTCCGAGCTCCTGGAGATCAACAACATCCTCTTCATCGAAACCAACCCCATCCCCGTGAAGACCGCGCTGGCGCTCATGGGCATGGTCAGGGAGGAGTTCAAGCTGCCCCTGTGCCCCATGTCCGAAGGCCCCCGGAAAAAGCTCGAGGACACCCTGAAAAAGTACGGATGCGTGTGAGGGGAGGGTCCGCATGAAAGTCGGCATCACCGGCATTGCCGGCAGGATGGGCTCCTTCGTCGGGCTCCTGGTCGCCGAAGCCCCGGACCTGGAGCTTGCGGGAGCCCTCGAGGCCTCCGGTCACCGGGCCGTCGGCGCGGACGCGGGCACGCTCATCGGGGCCGGCCACCTGGGGGTCGCGGTGAGCGACGACCTCGAGAAGGCATTCGCCCGGGCCGATGTCATCATCGACTTCACCGTCCCCGAGGTCGCCATGCAGGCCGCGTCTTATGCGGCGAAGGCGAAGAAGGCCCTCGTCATCGGCACCACGGGGCTCTCCGATGAAAACACGGGTGAGCTTGAAGCCTTGAGCGCCGAGGTCCCCATGGTCGTGTCGCCGAACATGAGCATCGGGGTGAACGTGATGTTCAAGGTGGTGGCGCAGCTCGCCCGTCTCCTGGGCGAGGACTACGACGTGGAGATCGTGGAGACCCACCACCGGCTCAAGAAGGACGCACCCTCGGGCACGGCCCTGGGACTTGCGCGGGCGGTCGCTTTTGCGAAAGGGGTTGACCTGAACGAGCACGCCTGTTACGCCCGCCACGGCATCATCGGCGCGAGGCCCGCGGGCCAGATCGGTATCCAGACGCTCCGGGCGGGCGACATCGTCGGCGACCACACGGTGCTGTTCGCGGGCAACAGCGAGCGCATCGAGCTCAGCCACCGGGCGCACACCAGGCAGAATTTCGCCCAGGGGGCGGTGAGGGCGGCGCGCTGGGTCATGGGCAGGGAGCCGAAGCTCTACACCATGATGGACGTGCTGGGGTTGTAAGCCATGAAGATGGGGAAGGCCATAGGCAAAGGGGGCAAGGTCGTGACGTTTGCCTCCCTGGAGGGCGGGGGCTTCAGGGCCTGCGACCCGGACACCTGCACGATGGGCGAAGAGATCGAGATCGAGAGGTTCCTGGCCCCGGTGCAGCCTTCGAAGATCATCGCGGTGGGTCTGAACTACCGCGACCACGCCAGGGAGATGGGCCTCGAGCTGCCCGGGGAGCCCATCCTGTTCATGAAGCCCGCCACCGCGGTCATCGGGCCCTTCGAGGAGATCCGGTACCCTTCCCAGTCGTCCCGGGTGGACTACGAGGCGGAGCTCGCCGTGGTAATCGGCACGACCTGCCGGAACGTCAGGGCCTCCCGGGCGAAGGACTGCATCCTCGGCTACACCTGCCTCAACGACGTGACCGCCCGCGACCTCCAGGCAAAGGACGGGCAATGGACCAGGGCGAAGTCCTTCGACACCTTCGCACCCATCGGGCCCTGGATAGCAACGGACATCGAAGACCCCCACGCGCTCTCGATCACCGCGAGGCTCAACGGCGAGGTCAAGCAGTCGTCGAACACCTCCAACCTGATCTTCTCCGTGTTCGAGCTCGTGGAGTTCATCTCGTCGGTCATGACGCTCAAGCCGGGCGACGTCATTGCCACGGGCACCCCGTCGGGCGTGGGGCCCATGCTGCCGGGCGATGAGATCGCCATTGAAATCGAAGGAATAGGAGTTCTGAACAACAGGGTTTCTTCATGAGAGGATATCTCTGTCTCGGGTCGAATCTCGGGGACAGGCTTGGCTTCATCAGACAGGCGATCGAGGGCCTTCGGGGGCACGGCGCAGGCATACTCGCCCTGTCGGGCATCTATGAGACGCTTCCCGTGGGGACCGCCCTGCCCCAGGAGAACTACTACAACCTGGTCGCCCTGGTGGAGTGGGGTGGAACGCCCCTCGAGCTGCTCCGGGCCGCGGCCGCCGTGGAAGATTCGCTGGGCAGGCGGAGGCCGTACCCGAACGCGCCGCGGACCATCGACATCGACATTCTCCTGCTCGAGGGGGTGGCCCTGAGGACTCCCGAGCTGAGCGTGCCCCACCCGAGGATGGAGGAGCGGGCGTTCGTGATCTTCCCCCTTGCGGAGATCGCGCCCGATATTGCCTTGCCTTCAGGCAGGCATATATTAGAGGTAATGAAGGGTTTTTCGGGTGACGAAATAGTCGGGGCGCGGACGTTCGAGTGATGGAAAACGGGAAGAGAAAGCTCTGGAAGATCATGATCGCGGACGACAACCGCACCGTGAACGACGTCATGAGCGACACCCTGGCGGAGTACGGCTTCGAGACCGTTCAGGCCTTTGACGGCCATGAGACGCTGGAGCTCTTCGACCGGGAGAACCCCGACCTCGTCTTCCTCGACTACCTCATGCCCAGGGGCGACGGGCTCGACGTCCTCAAGAAGATCCGGAAGAAGCAGCCCGACGCGCTGGTGGTGTTCATCACGGGCGAGGGGTCCGAGGACGTGGCGGTCCAGGCCATGAAGTCCGGTGCCAGCGATTACGTCACCAAGCCCATCTCGCTTCCCGACCTCGTGAACATCGCGGGCAAGCTCCTCCGCGAGCACGAGATCCTCCAGGAGAACATCCGGCTCAAGGAGCGGGGAGACTCGTACAAGGACTACCTCGTCACCATCACCGAAACCATGGGCGAGGCCGTGGTCACCATCGACAGGAAGGGCTTGGTCCAGTTCATGAACTCCACCGCCCGGAAGCTCTGGGGGGATCTCGAGGAGATGAAGGGCAAGCCTGTCGACGTGCTCGTTCCCGACCCCGGCGTGGACATCCTGGCGGACATCCGCCAGGCATTCGCCCACGGCCTGGAGTATGCGGAGAAGGAGTATGCCTTCCGCAAGGCCGACGGCAGCATCTTCTCGGGCCTGCTCACCGCCTCCCCCCTGAAGAGCGAAACCTATGCCGGCGGGATCGCCCTGGTGGTCCGGGACCTCACGGACATCGAGATGATGCGCCGCCAGATCATCAACGCGGAAAAGCTCGCGTCCCTGGGCAAGGTGGTGGAAGGCGTCGCCCACGAGATCAGGAACTCGCTCACCTCGCTGGGGGGGTTTTCCCGCCGCCTGAGCAAGTCCGTGGAGCAGGACTCCAGGCAGAAGATCTACGTCGACTACATCATCGAGGACGTCAAGCGCCTCGAGGCCATGATCATGGACATCGAGGAGTACGTGAACTACACCAAGATCCACCGCCCGAACTTCTCGAAGACGAGCATCGGGGAGGTCATCGACGAGGCGCTCGTCAAGACCTTCGGCTCGGGCAAGTTCAGCCTCGTGACCTACGAGGTGAGCATCCCGGAGAACCTGGAGGAGATCGAGGCGGACCACAGCTACCTGGTGGAGGCGTTCTGGCACCTGTTCGTGAACGCCTGCGAGTCCATGCAGGGCAAGGGCAGCATGGAGGTCGACGTGAGCCTGCACCCCCACTACCTCATCGTGGACGTCATCGACTCGGGCAGGGGCATCCCCAGCGACGAGATCAAGGACATCTTCAACCCCTTCTACACCTCCAAGGTCAGGGGGGCGGGGCTGGGTCTTTCCAAGGTGTACATGATCATCGAGGAGCATGAAGGGTTCATCACGGTGAGCTCCTCGGTGGGCAAGGGCACGAGGATGCGCGTTTTCCTGGGCAGGAAGCAGGCTGCCAGGGACGTGCCGCCCAAGAATACCGGGTCTTCCGGCAAGGGCTGACCGGAAGATTGAAGAATTTATTCCGAATGACGATAAGGAAGTCAATGCAGATTCAATATGGTGGAATAAAAATGGGCATGAATGCGGCATGGGCTGGAGGTCTGCTCCTTGCCCTCCTGATCCTGCTGCAGGCCGCCCCGGCCCAGGCTGACATATTCAAGAAGAGGCTTCCGGACGGGACCCTGTGCTTCACGAACACCCCCATGGGCGGGGACTGGGACCTCTACCTGCACGAGACCAAGGGCAACAAGTACCGCTTCCGGCGGCCCTCGTCCTCGGAGATGATCAGGCGGTCGAACTATGACGGCATCATCCGGCGCACTGCCCTGTACCACGGCGTGGACCCTGACCTCGTCAGGGGCATCATCCACGTGGAGTCGGCGTACAATCCCCTGGCCCGTTCGCCCAAGGGGGCCATGGGGCTCATGCAGCTCATGCCAGAGACCGCCTCAGGCCTGGGTGTCGGCGACCCGTGGGACCCCAACGAGAACATAGCCGGCGGCACGAAGTTCATCTCGTACCTCATCAAGCGCTACAACGGCGATCTCACCAAGGCCCTGGCCGCCTACAATGCGGGACCCGGCGCGGTCGATCAGTATAACGGAATTCCACCCTACCAAGAAACGCAGGATTATGTTAGAAGTGTTCTCTCCATTGTGAATGGAGGGAGGAAATGGTAGGGGATGAACCTTGCAAACATACTGACCCTGTCGCGCATCGCAGTGGTGCCCGTAATCGCGTGTCTGCTCCTCAACGACAGCCTGGTCACGTCGCTCATCGCCGCGATCCTGTTCCTCTGCGCCGCCATCACCGACTACCTTGACGGCTACCTCGCCCGGAAGTACCACATGGAGTCCGACCTGGGCAAGCTGCTCGACCCCCTGGCGGACAAGCTGCTCATCTCCACGGTGCTCATCATGCTCATCCCCCTTGAACGGATTCCCGCATGGATGGTGGTCGTCATCATCGGCAGGGAGCTTGTGGTGACGGGCATCCGGGGCATCGCCTCGGAGAAGCGAGTGGTCATCGCCGCCAGCTGGCTGGGCAAGTACAAGACCGCGTTCCAGTGCGTGGCCCTCATCCCGCTCCTGATCCATTACGAGATCACCTGGAAGTTCATCACCCTCCAGTTCCAGCCCGCAGGCGAGTTCTTCCTCTGGATCGCCTTCTTCTTCACCCTCTGGTCCGGCTGGGACTACCTGTACGCCTACGCCGGGACGTTTCTCGGGTCTGACCCGGATAACCTGGCGCAGTCATAGGGAATCATCCTGGAAAAAGAGGGGTGTCCACGCCCGGGGAGGCTGTTTTTACTCCCGGGCACAGCCTTACCGGAAAACGGGAGTGTGCTTGTCCCCGGACACGTACAGGCGGCCCCCGAAAGGGCGGTTCAAGCCCTGGGGAGGGCGGTTTCCCGGGCGCGAGACCTGATTGAAACGGGCTGGCCCGGGCCGACCCTTACAGCTTTTCGCTCGTGGACAGGCCGAGATGTGTGTACAGGGCGCAGGTTCCCGAGGCGGCCGAGGCGAACAGTGCCCCGCTCGCGACGAGGAGCAGCGCGTTCAGAAAACCCGACTTGCCGCTCTTGACCATGAAGAAAAGGATGACAAGGGCGACGGCCACCCTGCCGAGCCTGTCAAACGTACCGACATTCTGATCCATTCCATACCTCCTGGGGGCTGGTGAAGCACATATTCAGACAAAGGGCTTTTCCTGTCAACCATGAATCATTCCGAGGGCGTACCTGTGCATGCCGCGGGCCGGCGGGGCTGACGCTCATGACTGCGATTCCTCCACAAGGCGGAAGGTGATGGTTATGGGCAGGGTGACGGACTCGGCCGGGGGGGGAGGAAAGCTGCAGCCCCGGATGGTCTGGACCGACGCCCGGTCGAGGATTCCCGCCCCCGAGGTCTTCACCACCCGGACGTCGCTGGCCCGGCCGGTCCCGTCGATGGTGAGCCGCACGTCCACCGAGCCCTCGATGCCCCTGCGCCGGGCGCTGACCGGGTAGAACCGGTTCTTCGAGATGATGCCCACGACGAGCCTGTTGTAGCTCTGCAGGGATGCGCCCATCGCCCCACTGCCCGGCTGATCCGGGTCCGGCCGGTACCCCGGGTCGTTTCCCCCTGCCGGGGCGCCCGTCATCTGCGTATCCGCAGTCGAGGGGGGGGTTCGTTCCGCTGCGCCCGGTGCCATGGGGACAGGCGCCGCGCTGCCTTTCCCATCGGGAGCCGGGCGTGGCCCGGCGGGCGGCGCAGTCATGTCTTGCCCGGGGGATCTTGCCGCACGAGGCTGCTGCTTCTCCCCTCCTTTCCCCAGGGCTTCGGGGGAAACGAGGGTGACCGCCATAACCCCTTCGCCCCGGGGTGAAGCGTGGGGAGAGAGGAATGCAAGCCAGGCCAGGAAGGCTGCATGCACGAGAAAGGACGTGCCCAGGAATCCCAGGAAAGTGTTCTTCTTCATCGTCATCATCGCCTATCAGCACACAGGTTCGAAAAGACACACCATACAATGTAATGGACAACGCCCTCCCCTGCAAGAGATTGTGTGGCAAAAGAGTTGATTAATCGCCCGTGCGCCATTATTGTAGGGGGAGGAGGAGTTATGGGAAAAAAAATCATGATTTATACCCTCAGCACGTGCAGCCACTGCAAGGAATGCAAGAATTTCCTGAACAGCCACAAGGTGGAGTATGATTTCGTGGACGTGGACCAGCTCCAGGGCGAGCAGCGGGCCGAGGTGCTTGACGAGGTGCGTGATTACAACCCGAACCTGAGCTTCCCCACGATCCTCGTCGACGGCGAGGTCATCATCGGTTTCAGGGAGAAGGAGCTCAAGGAGCTGCTGGGCCTGTGATGGACGCGGAAAGCCTCTATCAGGCGCTCAAAAAGGTTCAGGAGCCCAAAGGATATTTTTTCAATCCCGACAGGGAGCTCGTGTTCGACCTGCTCCGGTCACTCATCCTCAACAGGGAGCGCTACGGCTACATGTGCTGCCCGTGCAGGCTCGCCTCCGGCGACAAGGCGCACGACGGCGACATCATCTGCCCCTGCGTGTACCGAACGCCCGATGTGGCCCAGTACGGGAGCTGCTACTGCGCGCTCTACGTGTCACGGGAGTGGATCGACGGAACGACAGCCCATGCCTATGTTCCGGAGAGAAGGCCGGCCGACAGGGTGCGGTGAGGGCGGACGGCCCGCCCGGTCATTCGGCGCGAAGGGCAGGGCCGGCAAGCGAAGAAACGGGGAGAGGCGTGTTCTCTTTGAAAGGGGCGGTCTTCAAGACCCTCTTCTCGACCTCTTTGACGGCGACGCCGAGCCCGATGAATCCCGCCCCGAGAAAAAACAGCAGTTTCGGGTCCGACGGTGAGGTCGAGCCTGTCTCGCTCTCCTCACCCGCAGGTCCGAGGTCCTGATACGAGGCGAAGTACCCGTCGAAGGCACCGGCCTTTGCCCGGTGGGCCTGAAGTGCGGGGCTCGAGCCAGGGGCACCGTTCGTCAGATCGCCGGGCAGACCCATCTTCATTGTCGGCACCAGGCCGTCCTTCACGCCGGCTTTCCCCGGGTGACCGGCCCGGTCGGAGGAGACTTTCATCCACGCGGCGCCTTCCCTCGGCTCCTCGATGACGCAGGCCCGGGAAAGGCACGGGAAAAGCATCAGGATCAGAAGCCCTGCGAGCAGGCTCCTCTCAATCAATACCATTTTCACCTCTCAGCATGCATATCATGACGTAAGAACGCAAAATTATAGTACCTCAACGGCCCTTGTCAAGCTCCTTCTGCTTCAAAATCATTGGCTTCCAAACCGCCAAGAGGACCTGTCCGTCCCCCCGGTCTTAAGAAATCTGGCGCCGACGGACAGCGGGCAGGTGTCCGGCTGAGAGGAGGAAGAACCTGAGCGGCCGGGTTCAAGGGATGATCTTCTCAATATCTTCCTCGACATAGGAGAGCTCGATGCCCACCCCGTTCTCGTCTGTCCTCACCACCACCCCCTGGGCGCACAGAGGCTTGCCGATGATGTCCTCGGTGCCCAGCTTCATGTTCACGTACGCGTCCTTGCTCAGGCGCTTGTCGGTTTCTAGGTATATGCCTTTCCTGCTCAGGTCCGAAACCCTGCCGCCATGTGCCTGCGTGGAGGCGTCGGAATAGGTGATGGTGGCGTCCATCTTCCTGGAGATCTTTTTCCTGGGAGCCGTTCTTCTGTTCGTCATAGCCCTTCCTGCCCGACCAT
>JAKLDU010000200.1 GCA_022703355.1 Deltaproteobacteria bacterium
GCAGGTGCGGTCTCGTCTGGACCCGACCGCGGCGCTCGATCAGCGTCAGGAGCAACTTGAACTCGGTGGCGGTCAGGTCGAGCTCCCGCCCGCCGACGGTTGCGCGAAGCGCCGTCCGGTCGATCGTGATGTCTCCCGCCGTCAGGACGTCGCCGTGCGCCACTGACGGGGCGGCCAGGCGGCGAAGGACGGCGCCGACCCGCAGCGTGAGCTCCGCCGGCGAGAAGGGCTTGGTGAGGTAGTCGTCCGCGCCAAGGGTCAGGCCGCGGATCCGGTCGGCTTCCTGCTTCCGGGCCGTGAGGAGGATGACGCCGATGTCGCGCGTCTCGGCGCGCGCGCGCAGCTCCGCCAGCACGTCGTAACCGGACATGCCCGGAAGCATCAGGTCGAGGATCACGACGTCGGGCCGCTCCTCCGTCGCCGCCTTGAGGGCGTCCGGGCCCCGGGCGGCCGTCGACACCCGGTAGCCTGCCTTGGCCAGGTGGTACGCGACGAGGGCCGTGATGTCCGGTTCGTCATCCACCACGAGAATCCGGTGCGTCATGTCGGGGACTCCACGAGCGTGGCGGTGCGGACCCGGG
>JAKLDU010000201.1 GCA_022703355.1 Deltaproteobacteria bacterium
CATCGGCCAGGATCCGGCCGGCCGCCGTCTGTCGGACGCCCTGGCCGCCGACCGCATCGACCCCGAGTGCCTCATCACGGATTCGAAGCGCTGCACCACCCTCAAGACCCGCATCATCGGCCAGAGCCAGCAGATGATCCGCATCGACCGGGAAAGCACCGACGGCATCGACCACTCGGCCGTCCGCGCCCTGACCGAGTCCCTGATCCGCGACATCCCCCGCCTGGAAGGCGTCATCGTCTCCGACTACGCCAAGGGCGTGGTCGTCGGCGAGCTGCTGGCCCTGGTCATCGAGCGGTTCCGCAAGGCCCGGAAGTTCGTCAACGTCGATCCCAAGCTGAAGAACTTCCCCTTGTACCAGGGGGCCACCATCATCACCCCCAACACCCGGGAAGCCGAATCCGCACTGGGACGGGTCTTCGAGAGCGAGCAGGACGTCCTGAAGGGCGGCATGGATCTGATGAAGCAGTTCAAGACCGAGGCGGTCCTGGTCACGCGCGGCGAGCACGGCATGAGCCTGTTCGAGCGGGAACGCGACCCGCTGACCATTCCCACCCGGGCCCTCGAGGTCT
>JAKLDU010000202.1 GCA_022703355.1 Deltaproteobacteria bacterium
CGGGCTCCCGGCGCGCCCTGCACGTGCGCTCACGCCGTGTCCCGATCGGAAGGGAAGCCGTGCGTCTCGGGAAGGAACGGTCGTCAACACCGCGCACCGACAAGGAGCCTCGATGGCGGAGCGGAAACCGCAGGACGTCACCGTCGACCCGGCCAGCATCGTCCTCCTCGGGAAGGCCGCCGCCGACGGCGCCGACCACGCCTTCGCCCGCGCCGACGCCCAGGGCAAGGGCTGCGCCTTCGGCATCGACGGCACCTGCTGCCGCATCTGCCACATGGGCCCCTGCCGCATCACCCCCCGCGCCCCCCGCGGCGTCTGCGGCGCCGACGCCCACACGATCGCCGCCCGGAACCTCCTCCGGGAGGTCGCCGGGGGCGCCGCGGCCCACTCCGACCACGCCCGTCACCTCGTGGCGCTCCTGAAGTCGGTCGGCGAGGGCAAGGGGGGCGACTTCGGCATCCGCGACGAGTCCCGCCTCCGGTCGGCCGCCCGGGACTGGGGCGTCGAGGAGGCCGGCGCCGATGCCCTCGAGGTCGCCCGGCGCCTGGCCCGCGTCTTCGAGGGCGAGTT
>JAKLDU010000203.1 GCA_022703355.1 Deltaproteobacteria bacterium
GCATCAACCACAAACTGCGGTACAGCATAACCGCTTGTATGACCACGGAGGTTCTCGATAATATCAATGCCTGTCTCTATTGTGGTTCTGAAATGGTTTGAGCCCGGTATCAGGTCACACTGATAGATGTAATAAGGTCTGACGCGAACAGTGAGGAGTTTCTGCATAAGGCTCTTCATTGTTGCCGGGTCATCGTTGATGCCCTTGAGCAGGACGGTCTGGCTTCCAAGAGGTATCCCTGCATCGGCAAGCATCTCGCATGCCCTGCGGGTCTCGGGCGTCATCTCATCCGGATGGGTAAAGTGGACACTCAGGAAGAGCGGGTGGTACTTGCGGAGCATGTTCACCAGCTGCGGTGTGATTCGCTGCGGAAGAACTGCAGGCACCTTGGTGCCTATCCTTAGTATCTCGATATGCTTGATTGCCCTCAGGTTGGAGAGCAGGTATTCAATCTTGCTGTCATTCATTGTAAGCGGGTCGCCACCGCTGATGATGACATCACGTATCTCGGTATGCTCCCTGAGATACTCGAATGCCATTTCCCATTCACCTTTTGTAAGATGTCCCA
>JAKLDU010000204.1 GCA_022703355.1 Deltaproteobacteria bacterium
CCAAGGCCCGGGCTATTTCGAGTCTTCGCAGGTTGCCCAGCGGCAGCAGGCCGGCCTTCCGCCCCGCGAGATCGGCCAACCCGACTTTCTCGAGTAGGCGCATGGCGCTTTCTTCCTCTTTCCGGGAGCGCCACGATTGCCAGATGGCCCTGGGTCGCGGATAGCGGTCTATGCCCCTCGCCACGATGACATTGTCGAGCACGCTGAGCGTCGGGAAGGGCTTCACGATCTGGAAGGTGCGGCCCACGCCTGCGTCGCAGACGAGGTCGGGCCGCAGGCCGGAGATCTGTCGCCCGTCGAGGCGCACGCTGCCGGCGTCGGGCCGGTAGACGCCCGCGATCATGTTGAAGAGCGTGGTCTTGCCCGCGCCGTTGGGCCCGATGAGCCCCAGTATCTCTCCGCTTTTTACGGAGAAGGAGACGTCGTTTACGGCCGTAAGGCCGCCGAACTTCTTGGTCAGGTTCGTTACGACAAGTTCCGGCATCAGACTTCAAGCCCCCTCTCGCGCCTGGCCTTGAGCCTGCGCCCGGTCTTCCTCGCTATGCCCATGAGCCCGTCCGGCTCATA
>JAKLDU010000205.1 GCA_022703355.1 Deltaproteobacteria bacterium
CCAAGGCCGCTGCCCATGCGCAGCTCGAGGTCGATGATGGCGAGATCCGGGCGCTGCGCCTCGAGCGCGGCAAGCGCCCCTTGCTCGTCCTCGGCCTCGGCCACGACGCCGACGCCGTCGAGCTCGGCGAGCATCTCGCACAACATCCCGCGCAGCATCGCGGAGTCTTCCACGAGCACGACGCGCAGCGCGGGGACGGTGGCAGATTCGGAATTGAGTGGCGCGCTCATCGACACGAGCTCCTCAGTCCAGGATCAACCCGTGGCGCAGCGCGTAGGTCGCCAGCTCGGCATTGCTGGCCACGCCGAGCTTCTCGAGCAGGCGGGTGCGGTAGGTGCTGATGGTCTTCACGCTCAGGTTGAGCACGGCGGCAATGTCCGACACCGACTCACCGCGCGCCAGGCGCAGGAAGACCTGCAGCTCGCGGTCGGACAGCTTCTCGTGCGGCGCGCCGCCGCCCCCGCCGCCGAGCTCGTCGGCGAGCAGTTCGGCGGTGCGCGCCGACACGTAGCGCCGGCCCTGCGCCACGGTGCGGATGGCCTGCAGCAGCGCCTCGCGCGAGCAGT
>JAKLDU010000206.1 GCA_022703355.1 Deltaproteobacteria bacterium
CACCTTCTCGACGGCGCTCCGCTCGATCCTCCGGCAGGACCCCGACGTGGTGCTCGTCGGCGAGATCCGCGACGGCGAGACGGCCCAGATCGCAGTGCAGGCGTCGCTCACCGGCCACCTCGTGCTCTCGACCCTGCACACCAACGACGCGCCCAACTCGGTCACGCGCCTCGTGGACATGGGGATGCAGGCGTACAAGATCGGCGCGGCGCTCCGCGGCGTCATCGCGCAGCGGCTCATGCGCCGCCTCTGCCTCTCCTGCCGCATCGTGCAGAAGGAGCCCGTCCCCGAGCGGGTGCTGCCCTACTTCACGAACGCGAAGACGCTCTACCAGGCCAAGGGATGCCCCGACTGCGCCATGACGGGGTATCGCGGGCGCTTCTCCATCGTCGAGATCCTCACGATGAGCCCCGAGATCGAGCGGCTCATCGGGCAGGGGGCGACGGTGGACCTGATCGCCACCGCCGCGCGGCAGAACGGGATGATGTCCCTCTTCGAGAGCGGCCTGCGGCACGTCCTCGAGGGGGACAGCTCGGTGGACGAGCTCCTCCGCGTCACCGACAT
>JAKLDU010000207.1 GCA_022703355.1 Deltaproteobacteria bacterium
GCCTCCGATCAAGACGGCTTCCCTTGATCGTTTTAAGCCCTCTGTCGCGAAGGTACCCTCCGCACGGCAGAAGGCTTTTTTGTCTTTGTGTGGGGAATAATGCAGAGGTATTTTCTACCCCCGGCTATCTTGCTGAATTTTCAGCGATATGTTGGTCGGGAAGAGAGGATTTGAACCTCCGACCCCAGCGTCCCGAACGCTGTGCTCTACCAGGCTGAGCCACTTCCCGAACCGTATAACGAATAGAAAAACATCGTGTACCAAGAAATGCGGCTACCATTTAGCACGGTTTTGCTTTTGTGTCCACCCCTTTTCCACACACTTCACAAAACGCTGCCGGACTAGCTGTACAAGTCGAACCAGTGGCCTTAATCGATTCTGAGGCTTGCTTTCGATGAGCGTGTCTACAAACAAAAACAGCTGGCCATTGGCCAGCTGTCCTCTAACCGGTGACGAAAGGACGTCTTAGTTGACAGCGTCCGACAACTTGCTGCCCGGTTTGAACTTGGCGATCGCCTTGGCGGGGATTTCGATCAGAGCGCCGGTACGCGGATTTTTCGCCCT
>JAKLDU010000208.1 GCA_022703355.1 Deltaproteobacteria bacterium
AAGGAGTATCTTGCGGCCCAGTACAGGCGATGAGAAATCGCCGAATGTGTTGAAATTTACGAACGGAGGTGCAATTAGATGAAGAAGGTATTTGCAATTATTCTTTCCATGCTCTTGGTAGCGACGTTCTGCTTTGCAGTCGTTGGCTGCAAGAAGGCCGAAGAGCAGAAACCGGAAGAGGCAGCCGTTGAGGCTCCGGCTCCCGAGGCAGCTCCGGCTCCGGCTCCTGAGGCAGCTCCGGCTCCTGAGGCAGCTCCGGCCGCTCCTGCGGCTCCTGAAGCAGCCCCTGCAGCCCCGGCAGCGAAGTAAGCCAGAAAAGTCAGTTTTACCGGAACAAAGGGTCGATCATCAGTTTTTAAGATGATCGGCCCTTTTTCTTGTGTGTCATTTATTATCTTGAGGCCCTGTTTGGGATGTGCTATCCTGCAGTCGCAAATTGATTTTCATTTGGATACCGAGCGGGGTATCTGTCCAACTGGGATAATCGCAACGAACAATCAACAAGACGGATCGATCAAGTACAAAGAAGGAGGATGCATCATGTCTGAAAAAACCAATGATTT
>JAKLDU010000209.1 GCA_022703355.1 Deltaproteobacteria bacterium
CCAGCCGCGCCATCGGCATCAGCCCGTTCTTCTCGGCCCAGGCGGTGTGCGACACCACCATCGCCGCGCCGGCGGAGTTCAGCCCCGGCGCGTTGCCCGCCGTGATCGTGCCTTCCTTGCGGAACGCCGGCTTCAGCTTGGCCAGCGATTCCGCGCTGGTTTCGGGGCGGTTGTGCTCGTCCTTGTCGAACACCGTCGGGCCCTTGCGTCCGGGCACCTCGACGGCGGCGATCTCGCCCGCGAACTTGCCCGCCGCCTGCGCCGCGCTGAAGCGCTGCTGCGAGCGCAAGGCCCAGCGGTCCTGGTCCTCGCGGCTGATGCCGTTCTTGAGCACCAGGTCCTCGGTGTGCCAGCCGGAGTGCTTGGCGCTGAAGGCATCGTTCAGGCCGTCGTACAGCATGCTGTCGAACATCGTCACGTCGCCCATGCGCGCGCCCCAGCGCCCCTGCGGCAGCAGGTAGGGCGCGCGGTCCATGTTCTCCATGCCGCCGGCGATGGCGCAGTCGATCATGCCGGCCCAGACCTCGAGCGCGGCGCTGGCCACGCCCTG
>JAKLDU010000021.1:0-4446 GCA_022703355.1 Deltaproteobacteria bacterium
CCCCCAGGAACCGGTTGTCCCTGACCGTGTACTTTGCTTCGGCGACCTCTGCTTTGGCGAGGTCGCCCATGGTCACGTTCACGGTGAACGCTTTGCCGTCGCGGAGGACCCTGACGGGCACCCGGGTCCCCGGCGCCACCTGGGAGATGAAGAGCCGGATGGCCGAGGCGTCCCTCACCTCGTTGCCGTCGATGGCCACGAGGATGTCGCCCTGCCTGATCCCTGCCCTGGCCGCGGGGGAGTTCTTCGCGACCTCGGCCACCAGTGCGCCCTTCGGGGCCGCAAGGCCCATGGCCTTGGCGATGGCCGGGGTGACCTCCTGGACCGTGACCCCCATCCAGCCCCGGACGACCTTGCCGGTCTTCTCGATGCTCCTGACGATGTTCATGACAAGGTTGACGGGGATGGCGAACCCGATGCCCACGTTCGTGCCGGACCCCGAGAGGATGGCGGTGTTTATCCCGATGAGCTCGCCCTCGGTGTTCACAAGGGCGCCGCCGGAGTTGCCCGGGTTGATGGGGGCGTCGGTCTGGATGAAGTTTTCGTAGTCGACCCCGATGTTCAGGCCCGTGCGGCCCAGGGCGGAGATGATCCCGTGGGTCACCGTGCCTTCGAGGCCGAAGGGGTTGCCCACGGCGATGACGAAGTTCCCCACCTTGAGCTTCGAGGAGTCTCCGAGCCTGACCACGGGGAGGTTTCTGGCGTCGATCCTGATCACGGCCACGTCGCTTTTCGGGTCCGCGCCGATGAGCTTCGCGGTGAACACCCGCTCGTCCGCCAGCCGCACCTCCACCACGTCGGCGTCGCCCACCACGTGGTTGTTGGTCACGATGTAGCCGTCTCTGGACACGATGACCCCCGAGCCCAGAGACCTCTGGATGCGCTCCTGGGGCATGCCGTCGCCGAAGAAGTTCCTGAAGAAGGGGTCGTTGGCAAAAGGAGAGGCGACCTTGACCTTCTTGGTGGAGGAGATGTTCACCACCGAGGGGAGCACCTTTTCGGCCGCGTCCGCCACCCACGTGAGGGATCCGCCCTGGGGGGCGGCCCAGGTCGCGGATGAAAGGCACAGGAGCAGGAGAGCGCACAGAATACCGGCATTCATGGTTTTGAGCATAACCGTCACCTCCCTGAACTTCCCTTCGCATTACCCCAAAGGGAAGAAGCAAGTCAACCCGCGTTGATTCTGTACACCTCCCGGGAAAAGCGGTATACAGGGACTCCCATGACGAGTGCGAATTCCACCACCCGGTTCCACAGGGAGGAGCCGATCGACCTCTTGAAGGAATTCACCATCTGCGAATCCTTTGCGAAGGAGAGCTCCCCTTATGCCGTCGCCCTGGAAGAGCCGCGGAGCTACGGCGTGATGGTGGGGGACTTCCTCACGGGGCGGGGCCTCCTGAAGGAAGGCGCGGTCGTGTGCGAGCTCGGGGGCGGCTACGGCAGCCTCATGCGGGGCCTGCTCGAAAAGTACGGCTCCCTTCTCTCCCGGGTGTGCATGGTCGACCTCTCGAAGGGGCTCCTCCACAGGCAGCGCATCTGCCTGAAACCCTGGCTGCAGAAGGTCTTTTCCGTCAACGCCGACGCCCACGGCATCATCGATGCCCTCAACGGCCTCGACCTGGTGATCGTCAACGAGGTCATGGGAGACCTCGACACCCTCACCGGGCTTTACCCCGTAAGCCTCGACGGGGAGGCGGCGGTCGTGGGGGAATACGGCCTCGAAATCCCCGGGGAAGGCCCCTTCAGCCTGAACACCGGCGCAATCAGGCTCGTGGAGGCCATCTGCCGCAGGGGCATCCCCGCCTTCCTGTCCGAGCACTCCTGCGACCCCGTCATCCCGGCAGACATGCCCTGGCTCGGGCAGGGCCTGGCGCTCGATTCGTTCCCCCGGGAGATCAGGCTGCACCACCACAGCGAGTACACCATCCGCTTCTCCCACCTGGAAAAGGTCGCGAGAGCCTTCGGCAGGAAGGTCGAGACCGGGGCGCTCCTCGATCTCATCCCCCTGCGCAAGACCGCGGACCTGAGGATGATCTTCACCATGAAGGCGTGCGGCACCGCGCGCCAGGAGATTCTCCTCGAGCTCCTTGACCATGTCCGGGAGTACCGGTGGATGGTCATTGCCTGAGAGGGGGCTGCGCACCGCGCCCGGGGGGGGGGAAGACCACCGGCAGCCGGTCGATCAGCCGAGGGGGCGCGTTTTCTTCGACGGATGAAAGAATGGGTTGAAGGCGGGCGTTCAGCCCGAGATCTTCACCCGCCAGCCGAAGGGGTCGGGCCTTTCCCCGTACTGGATCCCCAGGATCTCGGTGTACAGGCGCTCCGTCAGGGCCCCCGTCCTGCCGCCGTTGATGAGGTGCTCCCTGCCCTGGTAGTAGATCTGGCCGATGGGGGAAACCACGGCAGCGGTGCCCGAGGCGAACGCCTCTTTCAGCGACCCGTCGGCGATCCACGAAACGATCTCTTTCATGGACGGCGCCTGTTCGGTCACCTTCACACCCCAGCTTCGGGCCAGCTGGATGACCGAATCCCGGGTGACGCCGGGGAGGATCGAGCCCGAGAGCGGGGGGGTGAAGAGCTCGTCGTTCCTCACGAAGAAGGCGTTGCTCGTGCCCACCTCCTCCACGTGCTCCCGCCCGATGGCATCGAGCCAGAGGACCTGCGTGTAGCCCATGTCCTTGGCCTGCTGGCTGGCGTAGAGGCTGGCGGCATAGTTGCCCGCGTTCTTGCAGTTCCCGACGCCGCCGCGCACCGCGCGGACATACTCCTCGCTCACGTAGATCTTCGTGGGGCTGAACCCCTCGGGGTAATATGCCCCCACCGGGCCGACGATGATGAAGAACAGGTACTGGTTCGCCGGGTGGACGCCCAAGGCGGGCTCCGTGGCGATCATGGTGGGGCGGATGTACAGGGAGGTCCCCGCACCGTGGGGGATCCAGTCCTGCTCCAAAAGGACGAGCTCCTTCATGCCCTCGAAGAAGAGGTCAGGGTCGATGGTGGCCATGCAGAGCCGCTCCGCGGAGGAGTTCATCCGCTTGATGTTTTCCCGGGGCCGGAACAGGTAGATGCTCCCGTCCTTTCCGCGATAGGCCTTCAAACCCTCGAAGATCTCCTGGCCGTAATGGAGGCACATGGCCGTGGGGTCGAGGACGATGGGCCCGTAGGGCACGATGGCGGCGTCATGCCAGCCCTTGCCGGCCCGGTACGAGACGGTGAACATGTGGTCCGTGAACACCTGGCCGAAGCCCAGTCTGGATTCGTCCGCCGGTTTGAGCTTCATCCTGTCCGGAGCGCATTTCGTGATCTTGATGTCCATAAAGAATTCCCCTATGATTTTTCAGCCTTTTATCCTGTCAAAGTCGTATCACTATCTCATCGATGGATCAAGGCCTCTTTGTGCACAGGCACGGGCGTCGAAGGCTGCCGCAGGCGGGAAGGGGGGGAGTACGGCCTTGCGGCCTGTTGCGCCCGACCCGGCCTGCCCTTCGGGAAGCCGCAGGCGAGGCAGGGGGGGAAAGCCCTGTCTCCGTGACGACCTGGACGGTCTTTCCTCCTTCAGGTACTACATGCAAGGCAGGGCGAGGCCAGCCCTACGCCTCCTCCTCGAAATGCTGGACCTGATAGACGAAAACCTCGAGGCCGCCCTGCTTCCAGGCGTCCGCCCGCAGGCCCGCCTTGAGGCAGAGGTGCCCCAGGAAATCCTCCGTGCCCGGGAGCTGGTCCCACACCTGGGGCAGGAAGGTGGCCCCGTGGCGGCCCGAGCGGATGATCACCCCGTCGACGCCCGGCCGGAGCTTCGCCTTGAGGTCGGCCGCGCCGGAGTACTCGAGGGGCTCGGGGTCGGTGAGGATGCTCACCTCGATGGCGACCTCCCCCGCCTCAATGGCCCGCAGCGGGGGGAAGCGGGGATCGTTGAAGGCCGCGTTCAGCGCGTTGTGCCTGACGGCGTCCCTGACGGATTCCCGGCCCTCGAGGAAGCCGATGCAGCCCCTGAGGTTTCCGCAACTACTGGTCAGGGTCACGAAGACCCCGTGCCTCTCCTCCAGGGCGGGGTCTTCCAGGAGGGCGTCTGCCGGGCCGCTTCCCTTTGTCGCGATGCCCAGGCGCTCTTCGATGGTTTTCCGGGCCAGCTTCACCAGGGCCCGGCCGTGCTTCTCGCTGAGCCTGCCTTTCATGGTGCCTCCCCTTGCGGCCAGTCCCCGGTGCGGGAAAGCCGCCTACGTGCCGTCCTCGTCGATCGCCCGCGTGTACAGGTACCTGCCGTAGACGTCCGAGTACGAGGAGAACTCCTCCTCGTCGGGGGTCGCGTTGATGATGGACGAAAAGCCGATGAGCTTCGCGTCGAGGTCGTCGAGCATGTGGAGCAGCATGGCCTCCCTGGTCATGGGGAGCTTGGGCGAGCCGTACTCGAGCTGCCCGTGGTGGCCCAGGAGGACGTGGAGGAGG
>JAKLDU010000021.1:4461-25432 GCA_022703355.1 Deltaproteobacteria bacterium
TCCGGGAAGCCCTCCACCGTGGAGATGGCCTGGTCCACGAGGTGGGACGAGAGGTAGACGTGGCCCACGAGCCTGCCCATGGGGGTCATCTCGATGACCTTGCTGTAGGAGTACTCGTGGATCTTGCCGATGTCGTGCAGGAGGGCGCCGGCCACCACGAGGTCCCGGTTCAGCCCCAGGTGGCGGTAGACCGGATAGAGGGCGTTGACGGCCCTGAGGATGTAGGCGGTGTGCTCCAGGAGGCCTCCTATGTAGTTGTGGTGGATGCCCTTGGCCGCAGGGGCTTTCTGGAAGAGCTCCCACACGCCGTCGCCGAAGAAGACCTTCTCCACCACCGCCTTCAGAAAGGGGCTCCTCAAGCTTGCGATCTGCTCCCTGATCTCGGTCATCATGGAGGGGATGTCGCTGGAGGTCGTGGGGACGAGTGCGGACATGTCCACCTCGTCGTCCTTGAGCTTCATGATCTTTTCGATCCGCACCTGCAGCCTGCCCTCGAAGGACTCCATGTTGCCCTTGACGCCCACCACGTCGCCGGGAGCGAGCTGGCCGACCTGCGCCCGGGCGTCCTCCCAGATGATGCCCTGGATGTCGCCCGTCTTGTCCGTGAGCAGGACTTTCGCATAGGGCTTGCCGTTGCGTGCGATGAGGATCTTGCGTTCGGAGAGCATGAACACTGCCTTGACCCCCTCGCCCTCGTGAAGATCGGTGACAAACTTGCCTTTTGATATCATTGCGCCTCCAGCTGGGTCATTGTAGCACACTTTCGCCCGCCGGGAACATGCAATCGGGTGATGGCGCCCTAGAGGATGTACCTGCTCAGGTCCTCTCTCTGCATGATGGGGCCGAGCCGGTCCGCCACGTAGTCACCGTCGATGACGATCTTTCCCGCCGCGTCTCCCGACTCGTAAGAGAGGTCCTCCAGGAGCTTCTCCAGCACGGTGTGGAGCCTGCGGGCGCCGATGTTCTCCGTGTGGTCGTTGATCTCCTCGGCGATGCGGGCGATCTCCCGGACCGCGCCGTCCAGGACCTGGAGGTCGATGCCCTCGGTGGCGAGCAGCGCCTGGTACTGCTTGATGAGGGCGTTTCTGGGCTCGGTGAGGATCCGGACGAAGTCGTCCCGGGTGAGCGGGTCGAGCTCCTCGCGGATGGGGAACCTGCCCTGGAGCTCGGGGATGAGGTCCGAGGGCTTGCTCACGTGGAACGCCCCCGACCCGATGAACAGGATGTGGTCGGTCTTCACGGGGCCAAACTTGGTGTTCACCGTGGTGCCCTCCACGATGGGCAGCAGGTCGCGCTGGACGCCTTCCCGGGAAACGTCCGGGCCGTGCCCCGCCTCCCTGCCCGCCACCTTGTCGAGCTCGTCCACGAACACGATGCCGTTGTTCTCCACCCGGGACCTGGCCTCCTCGCTCACCTTGTCCATGTCGACCAGGCGCGAGACCTCCTTGGCCGCGAGGAACTCGAGCGCGTCCTTCACGGTCATCTTCCTGCGGCGGGTCTTCTTGGGCATGAAGTTCGAGAACATCTCCTTGAAGTCGATGCCCATCTCCTCGAGGCCCTGGCCGGAAAAGATCTCCACCGTGGGCATGGAGGTTTCCCGGGCCTCCACCTCGATGACCCGCTCGTCGAGGAGGCCTTCTTTGAGCATCGTGCGCATCTTGTCCCTGCTCTCGGCATGGGGCTGGGCGTCCCTGCCCCCGGGCAGGAGGCAGTCAAGCACCCGTTCGACGGCGAGCTCTCCCGCCTTCGCCCTGACCTTCTCGCTTTCCTCCTTCTGCACCATCTGGACGCCGATGCGCATGAGGTCGCGGATGATGGACTCCACGTCCCTGCCCACGTAGCCCACCTCGGTGAACTTCGACGCCTCCACCTTGATGAAGGGCGCATCGGAGAGCTTCGCGAGTCTCCGGGCGATCTCGGTCTTGCCCACGCCGGTGGGGCCGATGAGGATGATGTTCTTTGGGTAGATGTCCTCGCGCATGTCCTCCGAGACGTGCTGGCGGCGCCAGCGGTTCCTCAGCGAGATGGCCACGGCGCGCTTGGCCTTGTCCTGCCCCACGATGTACCGGTCGAGCTCCGCAACGATCTGCTTGGGGGAGAGGCCGCTCATGAAAGCTCCTCGACGACGATGCGGTGGTTCGTGTAGATGCAGATGTCCGCGGCGATGCCCATCGCCTTCTCCGCGATGTCCCGTGCGCCCAGGTCCGTGTTCTCCGCCAGCGCCCTTGCCGCGGCCACGGCGAAATGTCCGCCTGAGCCGATGCCGCAGACCTCGTCGTCGGGCTCCACCACGTCGCCCGAACCGGACAGGAGGAAGGTCTTGCTGGAGTCGGCCACGATCATGAAGGCTTCGAGCCTCCTCAGGATGCGGTCGGTGCGCCAGTCCTTGCCCATCTCCACGGCCGCCCGGGTGAGGTTGCCCCGGTACTCCTTGAGCTTTCCCTCGAAGCGCTCGAAGAGGGTGAAGGCGTCGGAGGTCGAGCCGGCAAACCCCGCCAGGACCTTGTCGTCATAGAGCCTCCTGACCTTGCGCGCCTGGGCCTTGAGCACGACGTTGTTCATGGTCACCTGGCCGTCGCCCGCGAGGACCACGTTGGTGTTCCTGCGCACACAGAGGATGGTCGTCCCGCGAATGTCCATCATTCCTCCTTTGCCTTAGGATGGGCCTTATCATACACATCCATGAGTTTGTCCACCGTTAAATGCGTGTAGTGCTGGGTCGTGGAGAGGCTCGCGTGGCCGAGCATCTCCTGGATGGCGCGCAGGTCCGCCCCCGCGTCGAGGAGGTGGGTGGCGAAGGTGTGCCGGATCACGTGGGGGCTGATGTGCCGGTTCAGGGCGGCGGTTGCGGCCCAGCGGTCCACGATCCTGCGGATGCTCCGGGAGGTGAGCCTCCTGCCCCGGGCGTTCAGGAAGAGGGGCTCGGGGCTGTAGACGGGGTCGTCGATCCCCCGGGAGCGCAGGTAGGCAAAAAGCGCCCCGAGGGCGCGCCTGCCCACCGGGACCCTCCGCTGCTTCGAGCCTTTTCCCGTCACCAGGATGAAGCCCGCCGCGCCGTCGACGTCCATGCAGTTCATGCCCTCCACCTCGCCCACCCTCACGCCGGTGGAGTAGCAGAGCTCCAGCACGGCCCGGTCCCTCAGGTCGTCCACCTTCTCGATGAGGTCGATGATCTCCTCGGGGGTCAGGAACCGGGGCAGGTCCTCCTGCTTCCTCAGCGAGCGCACGTGGGAGAACGGGTTCGCCTCGAGCCCGCCCCGGGACATGATGAAATCGAAGAAGCCCTTGATCGCGCTCAGCTTCCGGTTGATGGAGGCGCGGCTTGAGGTTCTGTGGAGCTTCATGAGGTACGACCTCACCATGACGCGGTCCGGCAGGGCGCAGCCCTTCGCGTCCAGGAAGAGGAGCAGGTCCCCGATGTCGCCGACGTACGCCCGGTAGGTCTCCCGGGAAAGGCCCCGCTGGTCCAGGAGAAACATCTTGTACTGGTTCAGGAAAGCCTCCAGGTGGATGGTCATGGAACCAAGATTACACCCAAGTCTCCGGCGAATCAAGAATGGCCCTTCCCGGTCCGGGCGGGCGGGGCGGCAGGGACACGGGAGACCCGGCGCGCTTTGCCCGATCCCGCCGGGGCAAGCCCGGGCATGCGGGATTCATTATTGCCATGCCCCGCTCATTGTGGAATAGTATGACGCACTTAAGAGAGTCGCACAAAAAGGAGGCAGTATGTCGAATGTCGTTATCGTAAGCGCCAAAAGGACGGCAGTGGGAGCTTTTGGCGGGTCCCTCAAGGACGTCGCCGCGAAGGATCTCGGGGCGCTGGTCATGCGCGAGGTCCTGCTGAGCTGCGGGCTCAGGCCGGAGATGCCCGACCACGCAATGGCAGACGCACCGGACAGGATCAAGCCCAAAGAGCTCGCCCCGGTGGAAAAGGAATATTTCTCGTGGCCCGAAGGAAACAAGGGCGTTGCCATCGACCAGATCGTCGTGGGCAACGTGCTCCAGGCGGGCCAGGGGCAGAACACGGGCAGGCAGGCCATGATCCGCGCCGGCATCCACAAGGAGACCCCCGCGTACACGGTCAACATCGTGTGCGGCTCCGGGCTCAAGGCCATCGCCATCGCGTCCGCGGCCATCAAGGCCGGGGATTCGGAGGTGGTGCTCGCGGCCGGCATGGAAAACATGAGCCAGGTCCCCTTCGCGCTGCCCGACGCCCGGTGGGGCTACCGGATGGCCATGCCCTACGGCAAGATCAGCGATCTCATGGTCCTCGACGGCCTCTATGAGGGCTTCTACGGGTATCACATGGGCGTGACCGCGGAAAACATCGCCGAGCTCTACGGCATCACCCGCGAGGAGCAGGACAGGCTGGGCGTCGAGTCCCACCGGAGGGCCATCGAGGCCACGAAGAAGGGCACCTTCAAGGACGAGATCGTGCCGGTGGTGATCCCCCGGAAGAAGGGCGAGCCCCTGATCTTCGACAAGGACGAGCGGCCCATGGAGACGGACCTCGAAAAGATGGGCAAGCTCGCCACCGTGTTCAAGAAGGGCGGCACGGTCACCGCGGGCAACGCCTCGGGGATCAACGACGCCGCCGCGGCGACGCTGCTCATGTCCGAGGAGAAGGCGAAGGCCCTCGGGCTGAAGCCCCTCGCCAGGGTCAAGGGCTATGCACTGGGCGGCATCGACCCCGCCTACATGGGTTTGGGCCCCATCCCCGCCTGCCGGAAGCTTTTCCGGATCACGGGCACGAGCGTCAAGGACTACGGGCTCATCGAGCTCAACGAGGCCTTCGCCTCCCAGGCCATTGCCTGCGTGCGGGAGCTGGGCATGGACGACAGCATCGTGAACGTCAACGGCTCGGGCATCTCCATCGGCCACCCCATCGGCGCCACGGGCTGCCGGATCATCGTCACCCTCGCCCACGAGATGAAGCGCCGCGGGACCGGTCTGGGGCTCGCGAGCCTGTGCATCGGCGGCGGCATGGGCATGGCCATGGCCATCGAGCTCGTGTAGGGGTTCACCGTAAAAACCAGGTATGCCGGGGGCACGGTTCTCCGTGCCCCTTTTTCGCGCCTCGTGAAGATCTTCAGGTGATGCGCGCCCGCGCGTCGAGGGCCATGACGCCCTTGCCCCGGGGGAACACGCGCACCGGGTTGATGTCGAGCTCGACCATTTCCGGGTGATCCGCCAGAAGCATCGACACCCTTGCCACCAGGTCGACGAAGGCATCGATGTCCCCGGGCTCCCGGCCGCGCAGCCCCTGCAGCACCGTGTACGACCTGAGCTGCTCGAGGCGCTTCCGGATGTTCTCCGGCTCCGCCGGGCACAGGATGTTCGCCACGTCACGGAACGCCTCGATGAAGATGCCGCCCGTGCCGAAGAAGACCACCGGCCCGAAGGACGGGTCGAGCTTGCCGCCCACGAACAGGTCGTATCCTTCGGGGGCCATCTTCTCCACCCGCACGCCTTCGAAGCGGGCGCCGGCCCGGTATTTCAGAAGGTTTTCCCGGATGGCGCCGAAGCTTTGCACGACATCTTCGGGGCCGCGGAGGTCGAGGGCCACGCCGCCCGCGTCGGTCTTGTGCAGTGCGTCGGGCGACACCACCTTCATGACCACCGGGTAGCCCATGGCCGCAGCCAGGGACACCGCCTCCTCTGCGCTCGAAGCCGCCGCCGACGGGACGACGCTTGCCCCGTACGCCCCCAGCAGGTCGAGGATCTCCTCCCCGCAGTCGCCCTTCTTCCCGGCCATCCATTCCCGGGCGGCCTGACGGTCGACGCCCGGCGCCGGGAGGGTTTCCTTCGGCTGCCGGCTCCAGTACTCGGTGAAGTTCATCTGCACGGCCAGGGCGTTCACCATCTCCTCGGGGCTGTTGAAGACCGGGAACTCCACGGAGCGCTTGGTCTGCTGGATCATCCTCGTGGGCCCGAACAGGCAGACACCCAGGGGCTTGCCCGCGGACAGGATCGAACCCCAGGTCTCCTTGGAGAGGTCGGCGAGGAACAGCTTGTGGAACACGTCCTCTCCTGCGGGCATCTGGGGCCGCTGGCTCACGAAAACCGCCCCGTCGACCCTGTCGGAGTGCATGACCGAGAAGATGACGTGGGCGGTGAGCGTCGGGTTGTAGATGTCGCCCATGTCCAGGGGGTTCGAGAACTTGATGACGCCCGCGTTGCCGAACGAGCTCAGGCCGTCGTAGAATTCCTTGCCCATGTCCGCGAACTGGAACCCGGCCTTTTCGCACAGGTCGGCGGTGATGACCGAGAAGCCGCCCGCCGGGCTCATGACCATGATCCTTTTGCCCTTCATGGGCGGGAGCTGGAAGGCCTTCGCGACCTCGATGAAGTCGAGGAAGTTCCGGATGCGGATCACGCCCGCGTCCTCGAAGGCCGAGTCCATGATGTCCTCGTCGTTGCTCACCGCGGCGGTGTGGCTCATGGCGGCCTTGCCCCCGGTGGAGGTGGTGTTCGACTTGTACACCACGATGGGCTTCCTGATCTTTTTCGCGGCCTCGATGAACTCCCGGCCGCGGTCCATGCCCTCGAGGTAGAGGCAGATGATCCTCGTCTGGGGGTCTTCCCCGAAGTAGCGCAAAAAATCCACCTCGTCGAGGTCGAGCTTGTTGCCGATGCTGGCGAACTTGGCCAGGCCGACATTTTCGTCCAGGAGGAAGTTGAGCATCATGAGGGAAACGCCGCCGCTCTGGGAGATGATGGACAGCTCACCCCTGGGGGCCTTGTGCAGGGGCACGAAGGGGAGGCACAGGCCGTTGTCCGTGTTCGCCACGGTCACGCCGTTGGGCCCCACGAAGCGGATGCCGTGCTTCCGCGCGTTTTCGAGGGTCTTTTCGGCGAGCACCCGCCCTTCCTCGCTGAACTCCGAGAACCCCCCCGAGGGGATGGCCATCCTCCTGATCCCGAACGCGCCGCACCGGTCCACCATGTACGGGACGAACCGGGCCGGGATGAGACAGTAGGCCAGGTCCGGCACTTCGGGGAGCTCCTCGATGTCCTTGTACATCCTGATCCCGTCCACGTGCACGTCCTCGCACCGGGGGTTCACGCCGAAGATCCTCCCGCGGTAGCCCCAGCGGAGGAGGTTCTCGAGGGTGATCCTCGGGATGTTGGCGGGCTTCGAAGACAGGCCGATGATGACGAGAGAGCCGGGATAGAACAGCTGCTGCATGACGCACCTCCCGAGAGGGAAGTATAGATCCTCAGACGGGCGCAATACAACCCCGAAGGGGCAGGAGAAGATTGCCATCGGCCCGGAAGGGAGCGGGGAAAGAAACCCGTGTGCCCGGAGAGCCGCGCGGCTCGCGCCTCCGTACCGGGAAAGGGGGGTGCCCCCCTCTTTCGAGGGGGGCGGGGTATAGATGTTATTCCGGACGGCTCGTGCGAGGCATCCGGAACAGAACTGCCAGGGTCAGGAATATCAGGACGAGTGCGGTGGGGCCGGGGTTCCGGCTGGTGTCGATGAGGCATCCGCCGCCGCCACCGCCGCCGCCTTCGCCGCTGGCCGCCTGCTGCGGGGAGTCCCCGGTGCTCCCGGTGTCACCGGTGTCCGTGGCGGGGTAGCTCTCGGTCTGCTCGGCCACGAGCGCCTGGTATGCGTCGACGCACCCGCCGCTGGCGATGGTGTCGATGGTGACCGTCTTGCCGGTGATAGCCGAGTCGATCACAATGCTCCTCAGCGCCTGGTACGTGATGCCCGGGTCCGCCTGGGCCTTCACCATGGCGGCGATGGCCGCCACGAACGGGGTGGAGTAGGAGGTCCCCGAGATGAGTTCGACGTACCCGCCGTTGAGGTCCGTGGAGCTCAGGCCCACGCCCGGGGCCGCGACGTCCACGCTGACGCGGCCATAGTTGGAGAAGCTCGCGAGTGTGCCGTAGCTGTTGAGGGCCGCCACTGCGATGACATTGTCGAGGCCGTAGTTCGAAGGATAGTGGCCCTCGGTGTCGTTGTCCTGGCTGTCGTTCCCGGCGGAGGCGATGAAAAGCACCCCGTGGTCCCTCGCATACCGGATCGCCTCTTCGAGGGCCGAGGAGTAGCTGGTGAACCCCCAGCTCGCATTGATGATGGCGGCGCCGTGGTCGACCGCGTAGTAGATGGCCTCGATGGCGTCGGAGACGCTGCCCGTGGTCCTGCCCTCGTTGAGCTTCATGAACTGCAGGGGCATGATCCTCACGTCGATGTTCCATGCCACGCCCGCAACCCCGCCGTTGTTCCCCAGGGCGCCGATGATGCCGCACACCCTGGTTCCGTGCCCGGAGTCGTCCTCGGGCGAGGCGTCGTTGTTCGCAAAGTCGTAGCCGGCGTCGAGGATCCCCGCGAGGTCAGGGTGATCGGTGTCCACGCCGGAGTCCACCACCGCGATGGTCACTTCCTCCCCCGGGCCCCCCTCGCCGATGAGGTCCCAGGCCTGGGGCAGCCGGGTTTCGGTCCAGAGGAGCGCATCATAGGGCCAGTCCGACGGGACATCCTCGGCCTCGACGATGTAGTTGGGCTCGGCGTACTCCACGTCGGCCCGCTCCTGGAGGTCGGCAAGGGCGGTTTCCGTGTTGTCCACGGCAATGGTCACGGGCCGGGCGGCCCCTTCGCCTGCCATGGCCGAGAACGAACCGGGAGCGCTCCTGAACTTGACGATGAGCTCTCCGGGTTTGTACTCCGCTGAGCAGACCGGTGAACAGAAGAAAATCCCCATGAGAATTCCTGAAACAGTCCTGAGCAGTCCTTTCATCGTATACCCCCCGGACCTTTTGGGTCCGGGCGGTATGAGGCAAGGCTGGTGCCAATACGATGACAGCAGTGCGTATAACAAATAATATGCAGTAATATCAATCAGCAAGATAAGTCAAAAAGCCGACGAATGCCCAGGCGAAAGGGGAACGGCAGGAACCGGATCGTACTCCAGGTTACGGTCGATTGTAATCCCAATTACAATCGACCGCTTGAAGGATGACTAGGCGTCGATTATCTGGCGATATGCCCGGAAGAGCTTCGCAAAGGCCTCGGGCGCGAGCTCCTGGGGGCGCGCGTCGAGGTTTGCGCCCGAAAGGCGGGCGAGCTCGGGCAGCAGGTTTTTCGTCATGCCCGGAAGCCCCAGCAGCGAGTTCCGGAGCATCTTGCGCCGCTGGCCGAAGGCCGTGAACACGAGCGTCCGGTAGTCGCCCCGGTCCGCTCCCGGCAGGGGGTCTTCCCGGGGCACGAGTTTGATCACCTGGGAATCCACCTTTGGTTCGGGGTAAAAGTTCTCCGGGCCCACGAGAAAGCCCGGCGTGCAGGAAAACAGGGAGGAGAGGAGAACCGAGAGCGCGGCATAGTCGCTGTCCCCGGCCTTCGCGCAGATCCTCGACCCCACCTCCTTCTGGACCATGACCACGATGCAGGCCAGCAGGCGGGAAAGGGGGGCCAGCCGCAGGATGATCTGGGTGGCGACGTTGTAGGGCAGGTTTGCCACCACCTTCATGCCCGGGGTCACCAGCCCGTCCATGGGGCACTCGAGGATGTCCCCGTGCACGAGCCCGAAGGAGGGGGTGTTTCCGAACTCTTCCCGGAGCTGCCGGGCCAGCGCGTCGTCTTTCTCCACGGCGACGAGGCGGCCCGCGTGCCGGACGAGGGAGCGGGTGAGCGCCCCGGTGCCCGGTCCGATCTCCAGGACGTGGTCGTTTTTGCCCACCGCGGCCAGCGCGATGATCCTGTCCACGACGCCCTGGCTCTTGAGGAAATGCTGGCCCAGGGAGGGTTTCGGCCTCATTCCCAGGTCCAGCGGGACACGGCGTTCAGGTCGAGGCCAGCGAACCTGCCTTCCCGCAGGGAGCGCAGACCCGCCCGGCCGATCATGGCCGCGTTGTCCGTGCAGTACTTCCGGTCCGGGATGATGAGCCTCACCCCGGTTTCCGCGGATTTCTCCCCGAGCTTCTCCCTCAGGCGCCCGTTGCTCGCCACCCCGCCGGTCACCACCAGGAGGTCCATGGAGTTTTCCACCGCCGCCCGGAATGCCTTCGTCACGAGCACCTCCACCACGGCCTCCTGGAACGCGGCGGCGATCTTCGGCACGAGGTTCTCCTTCCCGGGTACGGGCTTCTTTTCCCTGGGCATGCCGGAAAAGCCCAGCGCCATGTCCTCGAAGATCCCCTCCTTCAGCACCCGGTTGAGCACCGCGGTCTTCAGGCCCGAGAAGCTGAAGTCGTAGGAGCCGTCGTTCATCAGCGGCCGCGGAAAGTCGATCTCATGCGCGTCCACGCCCCGGCTGAGGTTTTCGATGACCACGCCCCCGGGATAGCCCAGGAAGAGGAGCTTGGCCACCTTGTCGTAGGCCTCCCCCGCGGCGTCGTCCAGGGTCTGGCCGATGGGCTCGACTTTCGACGGGGAGTCTATCCGGTACAGGGAGGTGTGCCCCCCCGAGACCACCATCCCGATGTGGGGGTAGGTGACCTCGTTGTCGATCATGGCCGCCGCCAGGTGGCCTTCGAGGTGGTTGACGCCCACCAGCGGGATGCCCAGGCCGTAGGCCAGCGACTTGGCGAAGGAGATGCCCACGAGCAGGGCGCCCACGAGGCCCGGGCCCCGGGTCACCGCGACGGCCCCCAGGTCGCGCTCCGTGATGCCCGCTTCCCCGAGGGCTTCCTTCACCACGGGTTCGATGAGCTCGGTGTGCCTGCGGGAGGCGATCTCGGGCACCACACCTCCGAAGGCCGCGTGGTCCTTGATCTGGCTGGCCACGACGTTCGAGAGCACGGCCCCGCTGTCTTCGAGGACCGCGGCCGCGGTTTCGTCGCAGGATGTTTCGATGGCGAGCACTTTCATGGCAGGCCGGCTTTACTGCGGGAGCTCGGCCCTCGTGAGCAGGGCCCGGACGTCGGGCACGAACGCCTCGATGCTGGCCCGCCCGCCCTCGAGGCGGTCGAAGACCGCGATGACGAGGACCACCTCGAGGCCCGCTGCCCGGGCGTTCTCGATGGCGGTGATGGTGCTGCCCCCCGTGGTGATCACGTCGTCCACGACCACCACCTTCTGGCCGGGCTTCACCGGGCCCTCCACGGCGTTTTTCATGCCGTGGTCCTTCTTTTCCTTCCTCACGAGGAAGGCGGAGAGCTCGCGGCCCTGGCCGTAGGCCACGAGGCTCGCGGCCGTGGCGATGGGGTCGGCCCCCATGGTGAGCCCGCCGATGGCGTCGACCTCGAGATCCCGGATCGCTTCGCAGATGAGTGACCCGATGAGGAACGCGCCCCGGGGGGAAAGCGTGACCTTGCGCATGTCCACGTAGATGTCGGACTCCCTGCCCGAGGCGAGGGTGAACCTGCCGAATTTCACGGCGTCCCTGCGCACCAGGTCCTTGAGCTCGTCGTGCATGTTCATGAAAATACCCTCTCGAAAATTTTGTCCACGTGCTGGAGGTGGTGGGACAGGTCGAAGAGCCCCTCGATGGCCTCGGCCCCGAGCACCCGGGCCACGTCCGGGTCTTTCTTCAGGAGCTCCTTGAAGTCCTCCCGGCCTTCCCAGGCCTGCAGGGCGTTGCGCTGCACCCACTCGTAGGCGGTGTCCCGGGCGACCCCCCTGTCCACCAGGGCGAGGAGCGCCCCCTGGGAGTGCCAGAGGCCCCTGGTGAGCTCGAGGTTCTTCCGCATGTTCTCCGGGAAGACCACGAGCCCCTCGATGACGCGCGTGAGCCTGGCCAGGGCGAAGTCGAGCACGATGGTGGCGTCCGGGCCGATGACCCGCTCCACGCTCGAGTGGCTGATGTCCCGCTCGTGCCACAGGGCCACGTTCTCCAGGGCGGACAGGCAGTAGCCCCTGAGCAGCCGGGCGAGGCCCGTGATGTTCTCCGAAAGGATGGGGTTCTTTTTGTGGGGCATGGCGGACGAGCCCTTCTGCCCCTTCCCGAAGGGCTCCATGGCCTCGAGGACCTCGGTCCTCTGGAGGTGGCGGATCTCGGTGGCGATCTTTTCCAGGGTCGAGCCCACGATGGCGATGGCCGCGAAGAACTGGGCGTGCCGGTCGCGCTGGATGATCTGCGTGGAGATGGGCGCGGGTTTGAGCCCCAGCCTCTGGCAGGCGAACTCCTCCATCTCCGGGGGGATGTTCGCGAAGGTGCCCACTGCCCCGGATATCTTGCCGCAGGAGACGATCTCGACCGCGTCTGCCATGCGCTTGAGGTTCCGCTCCATCTCCGCGTACCACAGGGCGAACTTCAGCCCGAAGGTCACGGGCTCGGCGTGGATGCCGTGGGAGCGGCCCATGGCCGGGGTGTGCTTGAACTCGAAGGCCCGCTTCCTGAGGGCGTCCATGAGGGCCCGGATGCCGTCGAGCAGGATCTGGCCGCTCTCCTTGAGCTGCAGGGCGAACGCCGTGTCGAGCACGTCCGAGGAGGTCATGCCCATGTGGATGAACCGGGCGTCCTCGCCCACGTACTCGGCCACGGTGGACACGAAGGCGATGACGTCGTGCTTCGTGACCTCCTCGATCTCCTCGATCCGCTCCACCGTGAAGGAGGCCTTGCGCCTGATGTTCTCCAGGCTCTCCTCCGGGATCTTTCCGGCCGAGGCCCAGGCCTCGCACACCGCGATCTCCACGTCGAGCCATTTCCGGTAGCGGTTCTCCTCCGACCAGATCTGCCCCATCACCTTTCTCGTATACCGCCTGATCACTCGGCTTTTCTCCTGTCGATCATGTAGTTGCTCCCGTCGAGGTCCTTGATGTAGTTCTTGATGTCCGTGGCATCCCGGGAAGCTTCGCCATAATGCTTGTAATGGTTTTTCTCGTTCGTGACAACCGCAATGGAAAGGGTCATGACCGGGAAGCTCCTCGTCTCTCCGGAGCGGGACGTGGAAACGATGCCCCCCTGCTCCAGGTCCTCGTCCGCGTAGAAGTTCCGGATCACCATGTCGAAATGGGAGATGATCTTCCCGCACAGGGCCCTTGCGCTGGCCACGGGGCACACGAAGACGAAGTCGTCGCCCCCCACGTGGCCCACGAAGCCCTCCTCCTGCCTGATCTCCTTGACGGCGTTCATCAGGATCCGGGAGGTGGCCAGGAGCACCTCGTCCCCGCTGGTGAATCCGTAGCGGTCGTTGTAAGGCTTGAAGTTGTCGAGGTCCGCCCAGCAGATGGCGATCTCCCGGCCCTCGTCGAACATCTTCTGGATAAAACGGATGATGGCCTCGTTGCCGGGCAGCCGGGTGAGGGGGTTGGTGTCGAGCTCCCGCAAGGCCCGGCGGGAGATGAACTCTATCCTGCGCCTGATTTCCAGCTCGGGGGCGTCCAGGACCAGGAAGTCGTCCACGGGGATCTCGATGGAGGCCCGCTTCCTCAGGCCCCCTTTCCGGTATGCGGCGACCACGGGCAGGTGGCCGTAGATGGTGTTGCTCCTGAGTTCGCCGACGATCCGCAGGTCGTTCTCCCCGAGGAACGAGGGGTCCAGGAAGATGAGGTCCGGCGGATCCATGTAGATGATCGAAAGGGCGTCCTCGCCGGCGGGGATCACCTTCATCGATTCCGACAAGCCCGACACGACCGACGACAGGGTAGGGTCAATGCGCTCCTTGACAACAACGACCGTCTTCAAAGGCCCTCCTTTTTCACAGCTGGAGATTCTCGACCTCTTCCAGCCCGGAGAGGATTTCCCGCATGAGCCCGACAAGGTCGATCCTGTCCATGCCGATGGCGTCCCACGCCGCCGGCCTGATCCGGCCCACCCAGGGATCCCCGCCGGAGCCCACGCCGAAGGCGCGGATGAGCGTGTCCGCGATGTGCACCACCGCGACGCGGTCCTTGAACTTCGTTGCCGCCTCGGGTTCATGGTGAAGGGAAATGGGGACGGTCAGCCGCTCGGGCATGCCCCACTCGCGGGAGAGCCACAGGCCGATCTCGGCGTGGTCCACGCCCAGAACCTCCGTCTCCGCGTCCCGGAAGGAGCGCCCCTCGGCCTCGACGATCCGGGCGATGCGGTTGTATTCGGCGGGCAGCGACACCCTCACGAGCACCTTGCCGATGTCGTGCAGGAGGGCGGCGGTGGAGATCTCCTCGGGCTCGCTGAGCCCCAGGGCCCGGGCGATGGTCCCCGAAGCGATGGCCGAACCCAGGGAGTGTGCCCAGAGGCCCACCATGGAGGTTTCCATGATCTCGAACACGGACGCGGAAAGCACCACGCCCTTGATCACGTTGAAGCCCAGCAGGATCACGGCGTGGCTGATGGACGATATCCTGCCCGGAAACCCGTAGAAGGGCGAGTTCACGAGCTTGAGAACCTTGGCGCTCAGGACCTGGTCGGACGAGATGAGCTTCCCCACCTCCTGCGCCGTCACGTCGGGGCTCTCCACCAGGGCGGTGATCTTCCTCACCACCGGGGGCAGTGTGGGCAGGCCCTGGATGCGCTTGGTGATGGACTTGATCTTTTCGGCCCTGCTCATGAAGGAGCGCCCTCTCCGTCCTCGAGGGCCGGGTTTTCCGCTTCCTCCTGCCTGACCGCGGTGACGGCCGCGTCCAGGATCTTGTCCATGAGGGGGTCGCCCTTGACCCGGGCGAACCGCTCCTCGATCTCCCGGACCCTCTGGTCGGCGGTCTTCACCGGCGCGCCGCTTTCCAGCGGGCGGCCCCTGACCGTGACGGAGGGGACGTTCATGGCCCGCAGGCGGTCGATGAGCTTCTCGGTGAGCGCCGTGCCCTCGGCGCACAGGGGGAGGCCCTTGTCGCCCATGACGGGCTTCGCCAGGACCATGCCCGGAAAAGCCTGCGTGATGGGGACTTTCTGCATGCCCGTTCCCCCTTCGCCTCAGCGGATCCTGGCGCCCACCACCGGCTCCCGGTCGAAGGAAACCAGTGCGAGCCTGCCGTCCGGGGCGTCCGTCGCCAGGAGCATGCCGGCGCTCTCGATGCCCATGAGCCGGGCGGGCTTGAGGTTGGTCACCACGGCGATGTATTTGCCCACGAGCTCTTCGGGGGCATACGACGCGCCGATGCCCGCGGCGATCTGGACCGTGGTCCCCACGTCCACCTTGAGCACCACGAGCTTGTCGGACTTCTCCACCTTCGCGGCCTCGACGATCCTGCCCGCCTTGAGCCTGCACCTCGCGAAGTCCGCGATGTCGATGAGGTTCACCTCCTCCATTTCCTTCGCCTTCGCCTTTTCCTTTTTGGGCTTGGCGGGGGGCTGTGCCGGGGCCTCGTCAACCTTCTTCATGCGCTCTACCCTGGGGAAGAGGGCCTCCTGGGCCTCGATCTTCACCCCGGGGGCGAGGGCGCCAAAGGTGTCGAGGGCCTGGACCATGCCCCCCCTGCCCAGCGCCTCGAGGATCCTCCTGGAGGTGGCGGGCATGACGGGGCAGATGAGCTCCGCCACGAAGCGGACGCCTTCCATCATGTGGTACATGACGGTCCTGAGGCGCTCGGGGTCGTTTTTGGCCAGGGTCCAGGGCGCGGACTTGTCGATGTACTTGTTCAGCACGGAGATGAGCGACCACACGGACATCATGGCCGTGTGCAGCTCGAAGCTTTCCATCCTTCCCTGGTACTCCTTCACCACCCTGAGCGCCGTGTCCCGGACCTCCCGGTCGTCCTCGGTGGCCGTTTCCCTGCCGTCGGGCAGAACGCCGTCGAAGTACCGGGAGACCATCTTCGTGCTCCTGCTCACGAGGTTGCCCAGGTCGTTGGCCAGGTCCGCGTTGTAGCGCTCGATGAGGGCCTCTTCCGAGAAGTTCGAGTCGAGCCCGAAGACCATCTCCCGCACGAGGAAGTAGCGGAAGGCGTCGACGCCGTACGTGTTCTTCAGTTCGAGGGGGTCCACCACATTGCCCAGGCTTTTGGACATCTTCGCCTGATCGACGTTCCAGAACCCGTGGACGTTGAGGTTGCGGTAGGGGTCGATCCCGGTGGCCTTGAGCATGGTGGGCCAGTACACGGCGTGGGGCTTGAGGATGTCCTTGCCCACGATGTGCTGGGCCGCCCCCCAGTAGTCCCCGAAGCGCTCCCCGTCCGGGTAGCCGATGCCCGTGAGGTAGTTGATGAGGGCGTCGAACCAGACGTAGCACACGTAGTCGTGATCGAAGGGCAGCTCGATGCCCCAGGTGAGCCGCGACTTGGGCCGGGAGATGCACAGGTCGTCCAGCGGCTCGCGGAGCATGCCCAGGACCTCGTTCCGGTAGCGCTCGGGCCGGACGAAGTCCGGGTTGCCGTTTATGTGATCGATGAGCCAGGGACGGTACTTCTCCATCTTGAAGAAATAGTTCTGCTCCTGGCGGAAGGTGAGCTCCTTGTCGTGGATGGGGCACTTGCCGTCCACTATCTCGGTCTCGGTGAAGAAGCGCTCGCACCCGATGCAGTAGTGGCCGCCGTACTCGCCGAAGTAGATGTCGCCCTTGTCGTAGACGTCCTGGAGGATGGCCTGGACGACACGGACATGGTCGGGCTCGGTGGTGCGGATGAAGCGGCTGTTTTCCACCTCGAGCTCGGGCCACAGCGCGCGGAAGCGGCCGCTGTTCTCGTCGGCCAGGGCTTTCGCGGTGGTCCCCAGGCCCCTGGCCGTCTCCACGATCTTGTCGCCGTGCTCGTCGGTCCCGGTGAGGAAGAAGACGTCCTCGCCGAGCAGCCTGTGGTACCTGGTCATGACGTCCGCGATGACCGTGGTGTAGACGTGCCCCAGGTGGGGACGCGCGTTCACGTAATAGATGGGCGTGGTGATGTAGAAATACCCCTTCATTCAGGTTTGCTCCTTTTCTTCCTGGCGCTTCTCCCGCGCGAGGACCGCCGCCTGCGCTTGGGCTTGTCGCCGCCGGCCGCGGGCTCCTTCCTCACCGCCTCGGTCATGAGCGGGTCCTTGAGCCTGCTCAGGTCCGTGGGCTTCGACTCGCTCACCCGGCGGTACTCCTCCTCGGTGAGGATGTCGGAGACCTTGCACTTGATGAACCTGCGGTCGACGAGCTTGGCCACGAAGGTCTGGTTGATGATGTTGATGCTCACCACCACCGCCTCGCCCTCCTGGATAAAGACCTTCTTGCCGGTCTTGGGGAGGTTGTCGATGAGGTTCGAGTACGACTCCTTCTCGTAGGCGAGGCAGCACTTGAGCTTGCCGCAGAGCCCGGAGATCTTGGTGGGGTTGAGCGTCATGTTCTGGTTCTTGGCCATCTTCACGGAGATGCGCTGGAAGCCCGTGAGGAAGGCCGCGCAGCACAGCTCCCTGCCGCAGCTCCCGATGCCGCCGAGCATGGCCGACTCCTGCCGCGAGCCGATCTGGCGCAGCTCGATCCGGGTGCGGTACTTCTCCACGAGGTCTTTGAGGAGATCGCGGAAGTCCACCCGGCCCTCGGCCACGAAGGAGAAGGTGGTCTTGGACCCGTCGAACATCTGCTCCACGCGGGTGAGCTTCATGGCGAGCCCCCGGGAGCGGATGCGCTCGGCGCAGAACTGGAAGCACTCCTTTTCCTTCGTGTAGATGCCCTTGAGCTTCTCGAGGTCCCCGTTCGTGAGCTTCCTCGCCACGGGCTTGATGTCCGTAAGGTTCGTCGCCTCCTCCTCCGGCGCCTCCCCGAGTATCTTTGCCACGGCGAGGCCCGACTCGGTGTTCACGAGCACCAGGTCCCCGCCCTTGACGTCGAGGTCGCGGGCGTCGAAGATGTATGACATGGGCAGCGCCGGAAACCTGACGCACACGAGCTTTTTCTGCGGCGCCGGGATGGGGCTTTCCGCCGGTTTCTCTTCTGATTGTCCGATGTCGTTTTCCGTGTTTTCCATCGACACCATGTTAGCAATCTTACACAATAATTATCAAGGATTCTTTTCGACAATCTTATCGGGTTGAACACCGGGGGCTTTTATGGGATAAGGGTGGCGGGAAAAACCACGGGGGAGTGAGGGTAACCTATGACGCTTTGGGAGTTTTTCATCAAGGGCGGTCCCGTGATGTGGCCCCTCCTGGCCTGCTCCGTCATCGCCCTGGCGATCATCATCGAACGGTCCGCGGCCCTGCGCCGGAACAAGATCCTACCGAAGAACCTGCTCGACGAGGTGGAGCGCCTCGCCCGCCTCGCCCGGCTCGACGACATCGAGAAGCTCCTGAGGCGGAGCACCTCTCCCGTCTGCCCGGTGATCATGGTGGCCATCAAGAACGCGGGCATGCGCCGGGAGATCATCAAGGACTACATGGAAGAGGCGGGCGCCACCGAGGCCAACTCCATCGAGCGCAACATCGACGTGCTGGGCATCATCGCGGCCATCGCCCCCCTGCTGGGGTTCCTGGGCACGGTGACGGGCATGCTCAAGTCGTTCCACGCCGTGAGCACGGCCGGCGCCAACCAGACGCAGCTCCTGGCCGCGGGCATCTCCGAGGCCCTCATCACCACCGTGGCGGGACTGTGCATCGGCATACCCGTGTTCGTCTGCTACCGGCTCCTCCAGGCCCGCAGCGATTTCCTCATCCTGGAGATGGAAAAGACCTCCGCCCGGGTTCTCGAATACCTCAAGGGGGAAGACCATGCAGTTCAGAAAGAGAAAACGGGGACTGAGCACGGCGGCGTTTGACGTCACCCCCCTGGTGGACATCATGTTCCTCATGCAGATCTTCTTCCTGCTCACCCTGGGGACCCCGCTCAAGATCAACCCCGTGAACCTGCCGGAAACCAACGGCGGGGACACCCTCACCAGGGAGGCGGTCACGGTCACCGTCTCCCCCGGGGAGCTCCTCATCGACGGCCATGTCGCCCGGGAGGGCGAGCTCGGGGGCCTGCCGAAGGACAAGGACATCATCATCCTGGCCCCCAAGGACATCGCGTACCTCGAGGTGATCACCGTGCTCGACGTCCTCAAGTCGTCGGGCCACGACCGGATCTCGCTGGCGACCAAGCCCCTCAAGGGGTGACCCGCCCCGTGCGGGGGGAAATAGCCCTTCGGAACGCCTGGCCGGGCAGTCACGGCGCACTGTTCCCGCAGGCCGTGGAAGCCGGGAAAAATTCAAGAGAATTCATGCATAACCATTTGACTTATCGGGGGGTGGAAGGTATTATTACTGGATATGAAACGTATCCTCGTGGTTGAAGATGACAAGAATATCCAGAGACTTCTCCAGGAAGAGCTCACCGACGAAGGGTACTCCATCGACATCGTCTCCGACGGGAAGGAAGCCTTGAGCTTTCTCGGAAAGGCCAGGAACGAAAAGCCCGATCTCATCATCCTCGATCTGCGCATGCCGAAGATGGACGGCTTCGAGACCATGGGGAACATCATCAAGTCGAAGCACGGCGCGCCGGTGATCATCCACACCGCCTACGCGAGCTACCGGGACGACGTCATGGTCATGGCCGCCGACGCGTACATCGAGAAATCGCATGACTTGACAAAGCTCAAGGAAGCGATAAAAGAGCTGCTCGGGGAGTGAACATGCCGCGAATGAAAGATGTGGACGTCATCGTGCTTGCCGGGGGGAAAGGGGAGCGCCTCTACCCGCTGACCAAGGACCGCGCCAAGCCCGCCGTCCCCTTCGGCGGCATGTACCGCATCATCGACTTCACCCTGTCGAACTGCGTGAACTCGGGCCTCGGCCAGATCTACGTGCTCTCCCAGTACAAGTCCCACTCCCTCGACCGGCACATCCAGCGGGGCTGGCTCCAGTTCTTCTCCTACCCCCTGGGCGAGTTCATCTACAATATCCCGGCCCAGCAGCGCATCGGGAGCTCCTGGTACGAGGGCACCGCGGACGCGGTCTTCCAGAACGTCTACACCCTGCAGAAGGACAAGCCCACGTACACCCTCATCCTCTCCGGCGACCACATCTACCAGATGAACTATGCCACCATGATCGACTACCATGTGGAAAACGACGCGGACATCACCATCGGCGTGGTGCCCATGCCCGTGGAGACCGCCACCGAGTTCGGCATCGTCATGGCCGGCGCGGACAGGAGCGTGGTGGGCTTCCAGGAAAAGCCCAAGGAAAACCCGGTGACCATGCCCGACGACCCCACGAAGGTCCTCGTTTCCATGGGGATCTACGTGTTCAGGACCGAGGCCCTCATCAGGCACCTCATCGAGGACGCCAAGCGCAAGGACAGCAGCCACGATTTCGGCAAGGACATCATCCCCAAGATGGTGGCCAACCGCAGCAAGGTGCTCGCCTACTACTTCAAGGGCATCGAGGGCAACTCCTACTGGCGCGACATCGGGACGCTCGACGCCTACTACGAAGCGCACATGGATCTCGTGTCGGTGACGCCCCAGTGCAACCTCTACGACCCCAGCTGGCCCATCCACACGGTTTACAGCCCGTACCCGCCCGCAAAGATGGTCTTTTCCGGCGGAGACGACGGCAGGCGCATCGGCACCGTGCTCGACTCCATCGTGTGCAACGGCGCCCTCATCTCCGGCGGCAGGGTGTCGCGGACCATCGTTTCGCCCAACGTGCGCGTGAACAGCTACGCCGAGGTCCTCGACACGGTCCTCCTGGACGGGGTGACCGTGGGCAGGAACTGCAGGATAAAGAACGCCATCATAGACAAATACGTGAAGATCCCATCCAACACGACCATAGGCTACAACCTTGAAGAAGACAGAAAGAAATACGACATCTCGCCCGGCGGGATCGTCGTCATCCCCAAAAACACCGCATTCGAGTGATCCCCGATTTCCCGGGCGCGTCGCCCTGGTGAGCCTCGGCTGTCCCAAAAACCTCGTGGACTCGGAGTATATCCGCGAGGTCCTCGGTCAGTCCGGCTTCGAAACCGTCTCCGACCCTGCCGAGGCGGACACCGTGGTGGTGAACACCTGCGCCTTCCTTTCCAGCGCCGTGGAGGAGTCGGTGCAGACCATGCTCGAGCTTCTCGGGGAGGGCAGGGAGGTGGTGTGCGCCGGGTGCCTGGTGAGCAGGTACGGCGCCGAGCTCTTGGCCGAGCTCCCCGAGGTCAGGCTGTTCGCGGCCCCCGGCACGTACGCGGGCCTGGCTTCCGCGCTCAAGGGGGGAGCGAGGTTCCTTCCCGCCCGCTT
>JAKLDU010000210.1 GCA_022703355.1 Deltaproteobacteria bacterium
AGAGGATCGTGGTCTCGCGTTGGTTGCTCACCCCGATGGCAGCCACCTCGTGCGGCGCCACGCCCGCCTCGCGCAGCGCACGGCGCGCGCAATCAAGCTGGGTCGACCAGATCTCGTGGGCGTCGTGCTCCACCCAGCCGGGCTGCGGGTAGTGCTGGCGGAACTCCCGCTGCGCCACGCCGCACACCCTGCCCTCGCGGTCGAAGACGATGGCGCGCGAACTCGTGGTCCCCTGGTCCAGCGCCAGGACGTGATTCATGGACTGGCCTCCTTGGCCTCGCAGGCTGGCGAGGATAGTCCAAGCCACGGTCCGCCCTGGCGACGCGCATCAAGGGCACGGGACCTCGGAGCGGCGACGGCGACTGTTGCGCGCATGCCCACGGAACAGCCGAGTGACGAATCTGCGGCAGACGGACATCGCCCGGTCATCGTGCAATGGAATCGTGCGTCATGGAGGTGACAGCCATGCAAGTCCAGATCCAGCACACCCTCGACGCGGTCGAGATCTACCTCGCCGATGCGCGCGGCCGCGAGGCCCAGGTCCTGCG
>JAKLDU010000211.1 GCA_022703355.1 Deltaproteobacteria bacterium
CCTCGGCTCCCCCAAAAGCTTGTGGAGCTTGAAATCCCCGTCCGAAAACAGGGGGAAGGCCACGTTGTACTTCTTCTTGAAGACCCCCACTTCGTAGTCCGAATTGCCGATGCCGATGCCCAGAAGCTTGATTTTCCCCTTCAGCGCCGGATTGCTTTCAATCTTGCTGAAGAGTCTGTTGACTTTGGGCGCCTCGGCCTGGCAGTAGGGGCAGTACATGCTGAAGATTTCGACGATCACCACGCTCGCTTTGATCTGGGGAATTTTGAAGGGGCCGGAAAAGAGCAGGCCGGACACCCCGAGATAGCTCTTGTCGGCGCTGTCCTTGGGGGCGGGCAGGGTGAAATCGGGCAATTGCCCGCCAACGGCCGGCAGGGTTGCCGCCGCGAGGGGACCGGTCAAGAAGCAGGCGAAAAGCACCGCCAGCAGGAAACCCACAGTTAACTTTTTCATATTCCAGACCTCCATTGCAGGATTCGTAGGCGCGCAGGATCTTTCCCGGAAAAACGAAACCGGGCTTGCGCGGTTCGCTTTCCATAGCTTCCCG
>JAKLDU010000212.1 GCA_022703355.1 Deltaproteobacteria bacterium
AGTTCCCCAGTAAGGCGCTGCGCCGCTTTGCGCCAGAAAGACATCTCCCGGCTTAAGTGCATACCCTATTTCACTGAGTTTGGATTGAACATCTTCAACGGTGATGTTATAGCCGTCGGGAAAGGCGGAAAAGTCGAGCTTCACACCGCTGCCCACCCCCCATTCCAGGGGAAACCGGTCGATGGTCAGGGCCGGTTTGCCTCCGTCCTGCCTGGGATGATAATGCCAGGGCGCGTCCATGTGCGTGCCCGCGTGCGTTGAAACCTCCAGAATTTCGAGCGCCCACCCCAATCCTTCCGGCAGGTCGGAAGCCGTCAGTCCGGGATAGAAGGCCTTCATGCTTTCAGCGCCAAGCGCATGATCGATGTACATGATTTTAGGGATCATCATCGGCGGATCACTGGGCAACCCGCTCTCAATGGCCACGGAAAGGTCAATGAACCGGCTCATATCAGCAACTCCTTTCTTGTAAAGGATAACGCACGATTACGGCGGCAGGAAAAGGAAAAGTTATGATCCGCAGAGCCCGGCAATGTGTCTCACCT
>JAKLDU010000213.1 GCA_022703355.1 Deltaproteobacteria bacterium
CCTTCGGCAGCATGTAGGTGGCCATCAGGCGGCTGAAGATCTCCACGGAAGTCTCGAATTCCTCGGGGATGACCTCGTTGGCGCCGAGTTCCTTCAGCGGGTTGATCTCCTGAATGAATCGCGTCCGCACGATGATGTACGCCTTGGGGTTGAGCCTCCGTGCAAGCTCCGTGATCCGGCGCGTGGCGGCGGGGTCGTTGATCACGACGGCGAGCGACCGGGCGCGGCAGATGTTGACGTGCCGCAGGACGGCCTCCTGGGTGGCGTCGCCGTAGAAGATGGGCTCGCCCTTCGATCGCTCTTCAATCACGACGTCGGGGTTCATCTCGATGACGGCATAGGGGATGCCCATGGCCTTGGCGGCCTGGGCCAGGTTGCGCCCGTTGAAGCCGAAGCCGACAATGACGAGATGATCTTTTTCGCGGAACGCTTTCACGCCGGCCCCGTGGAATCGTCCCCTCTTCAATTGCCGGGAAAAGGGCAAACGGGAAAAGGTTTCGGAAAGGCGCGGCGAGGCGTAAACGATGAAGGGCGTGGCCATCA
>JAKLDU010000214.1 GCA_022703355.1 Deltaproteobacteria bacterium
AAACCATAAGGCAGGGCCGGGGCTTAGGGCGTTCCGAGGTGCCTCGGCCTGAGAGAGACGGGTCCAGTTACAGTGGAGTTGAGGTTTTTGGCGGGCAGAGCTTGGAAGTTTGCAGACGATATCGACACCGATGCCATCATCCCCGGGCGCTATCTGGTTATAAATGAGCCGAGGGAGCTGGCGGAGCATCTCTTTGAGGGCGTCCGCCCGGTGATGGCGGAAGAAGTCAGAGAGGGAGACTATGTGGTGGCAGGGGAGAACTTCGGATGCGGCTCCTCCCGGGAGCACGCCCCTCTGGCTCTCAAGGGGGCAGGGGTCAAGGCCGTAGTGGCCAAATCCTTTGCCCGGATATTCTTCCGGAACGCAATCAACATCGGCCTACCCCTGTTCATCTGCCCGGATGTGGATAAAATTGCCGACGGCTCGGAGATAGAGATAGATATGGCCAGAGGCATAATAGAAAACAGGTCCAGCCATGAGTCCTACCAGACAACGCCGCTGCCGGATTTTCTTCAGGAGATAGTGGAGGCGGGCGGCCTG
>JAKLDU010000215.1 GCA_022703355.1 Deltaproteobacteria bacterium
AAGGGATCACGGCGGCGGTGGTCATTGCGGACGGGTTTGCCGAGACCGGACCGGACGGCGTCCGGCGCCAGGAGGACATGGTCGCCCTCGCGCGGAGAAACGGCATCCGCATCGTCGGGCCGAACACCCTGGGCGTCTACCGTCCCCACGCAGGCATCAGCACGATACCTTACGAGAAGGGGTACCACCTGCCGCCCAGGGGCGGGGTCTCGATCATCACCCAGACGGGCATGTACGGCCCCCAGGCCGTCGCCCTGAACGAGTACCGTTTCGGCATCGGCACCGTCATCGATCTCGGCAACATGTGCGACATCGACGAGGTGGACAGCCTCGACTATCTCGGTCGCGACCCCGAGACGGAGGTCATCGGGCTGTACATCGAGCATACCCGGAGGCCCCGGGAGCTGCTGGAAACCGCCAGGACGATCTCCCGGGACAAGCCCATCCTCTGCCTGAAGGGCGGCAGGAGCGGTGAGGCGGCCCGCGCCATGGCCTCCCACACCGGCAGCATCGCGGGCCAGGACGGCCTCTATGACGCGC
>JAKLDU010000216.1 GCA_022703355.1 Deltaproteobacteria bacterium
GGTGCCAAGGCCCTCGACATCGTCAACTCCGCCATTGTCCCAGGCATCCAGGCCGCCGGACAACTGTGGAAGGATAACAAGTACTTCCTCCCCGATGTAGTCATGGCCGCCGAGGCCTTCAATGCCGCCATGGCCGTTGTCCAGCCCAAGCTCACCGCCGAAGGCGCCAAGAAGACCGGCAAGGTGCTCATCGGCACCGTCGCCGGCGACATGCACACCCTGGGCAAGTCCATCGTCATCGCCATGCTGCAGGGTGCGGGCTTTGAGGTCATCGACCTGGGCGTGGACGTGCCCGTCAAGACCTTCATTGACAAGACCGCTGAGCTCAAACCCGACATCGTGGGCGCAGGCTGCTACATGTCCACCACCATGCTAGAGATGAAGGACATCATCTCCGGGCTCAAGGCCAAAGGGCTGCGTGGCAAGGTCAAGGTCATGGTGGGCGGTGTGCCCACCAGCCAGGAGTTCGCCGACGAGGTCGGCGCCGATGCTTGGGGCAAGGATGCTTTGGACGCCACGGCCAAGGCACTCAAGCTGGT
>JAKLDU010000217.1 GCA_022703355.1 Deltaproteobacteria bacterium
GCGTGTGCGCAAGGCCAAGCCCCACGAGATCGGCGTACATGGGCAGCTCGGACGAGAGCACCGGGTACAGGGCGACCTCACCGGCCCCTTCGATGCCGCGGATCAGCCCGTGAAGCTCCTCCGCGGTCGAGACGAGGCGGACCGGGCCGCTTTCGGCCCGGTCGCGGACCTCCAGGTCCTGGATGAGCGACGAGAATTCCATCTCTTTGAAGAGGGCCTTCAGGCTTTCGCGGTCGGGCCCCTCGTAGCGCGCGCGGTCGAGGTCGAGGTCGACGTCGGCATCGGTTTTCACGAGGGCCAGCTCCCGGGAGAGCCGGGCCTGATCGGCATGCTCCGTGACGGCCTTCCGGATCCGCTCGTTGCGGATCTTCCCCGCATTCTGCAGCACGCCTTCGACGGAGCCGTAATCCTTGATCAGCTGCAGCGCCGTCTTGGGCCCCACGCCCGGCACGCCGGGGATGTTGTCCGACGCATCGCCCATGAGGCCGAGGAGTTCGGCCACCCGGTCGGGGCCGACACCGAAACGCTCCTCGACGCCG
>JAKLDU010000218.1 GCA_022703355.1 Deltaproteobacteria bacterium
CATCGGCGAGAAGATGGACGACCTGCGCCCCTTCCGCAGCGCGGAGTTCGTCGACGCCCTGATGGAATAGAAGACCGTAAACGAACGCATGGGACGTATTTTCGCCATCGGCGACATCCACGGCTGCCTGGACAAGCTCCGGAAGCTCCTCGCGCTCATCGATGCAGACTGGGCGCAGGACACCGTTGTCTTCATGGGAGACTACATCGACCGCGGCCCCGCGTCGAAGGAGGTCGTCGACGCCGTTCTGGATCTGCGCAGGAAGCACGAGCGCGTCGTCTGCCTGATGGGCAACCACGAGCGGATGTTTTTGAACTGGCTCGACGGCAGGGAGGAGGAACTCTTCCTGGCCAACGGCGGCCGCAGCACCCTGCGCTCCTACGGCATTGCCCCCGATGAGACCGACCGGGAGGCGAAGGTGCCCCCCGATCATCTGGAATTCTTCCGTTCCCTGCTGCCGTTCTACGAAACGGAGACGCACCTGTTCGTCCACGCCGGCGTGCGGCCCGGCATCCCCATGGAGATCCAGGATCCCCAT
>JAKLDU010000219.1 GCA_022703355.1 Deltaproteobacteria bacterium
TTTTCGAGCCTGTTGACCTCTATGCAGTCGTCGAGAATGGCTGCCGGCTGCCTGCTGTCGCGCAGCCCCTTCACCGCCCTGGCGAGCACCGTCACCGATTTCTCGATGATATCGGCGAACTGTATCAGGTGCGCGTTCACCCCGGAAAGCCGGTACAATCGCATCTGGTTGCAGATGGTGTGCATAATATCTATAACGCTGTCGAGCTCGTGGGCGAGCAGGTGTATGTCCTCACGGTCGAACGGCGTGATGAAGGTCTTGTTGAGCTTGTTGATGATGTCGTGGGTGATGTCGTCGCCCTCGTGCTCGATGTCGCGCATGCGCTGGACGGTCGCGTCGTCGAAGGCGCCCGATTGCGCGAGCTCCTTGAAATAAACCGCGGCCTTTACCGCGCAGTCGGCCTGTCGATCGAACAGGTCGAAGAACTCGAACTCACGGGGAAGAAAGCTGAATTTCATATAAGTGCCTCAGGAGATTCGATCTGTAACCGGTCCGCCGGCGGGCCGAAGCGCGCGGCCGCCGTCGAGAGGCACATAG
>JAKLDU010000022.1 GCA_022703355.1 Deltaproteobacteria bacterium
ATGGCCATGGCGGGAGCCTTGTGGGCCATGATCGAGGCCTTCCTGAGGAAAGAGGGCAAGGCCCTGTGGTTCGCCCTCTTCTCGCTGTTCCTGGCGTTCTCGTTCTGCAGCAAGGGCCCCGTAGCGCTCGGGGTCATGTTCCTTCCCTTCGTGGGGGGCTACTGCCTTGTCTACGGGACAAAAGACCTGAAGGAAAACGCCTGGGGCCTCGCTCTGGGGCTCGTCGTCGCTGTCGCCGTCGCATCGGCCTGGCCGCTGTACGTCTATCTCAACACGCCCCAGAACGCCCTTGCCGTGGCGTCGAAAGAGACCGCCAACTGGTTCACGTATCACATCCAGGCCCCGTGGTACTATCTGACCAACCTGCACTGGATAGCGGGCATATGGCTGCCCTTTCTCCTGTACGCCGTCATCGCGCCGTTCGTGCGGAAGAACTGGGGCAGGGAGGAGAAGCTCTTCCTGTACTGGTTCCTCCTGACCATCCTCGTCCTCTCCATCGTGCCGGAGAAGAAGGTCCGCTACCTCCTGCCCGCGGTGGTGCCGGGGGCCATCATCACGGCCGTGGCGGTGCTTCGCCTGAGGGAGGCGGCCGGCACGGCCCAGCGGGTGGTGTACGGCGTCTTCTGCTTCGTCACGGGCGCGGCGTGCTTCGCCGCAGCCGGCGTGGCCGTGTACGGCATGCGGAGGAACCTCCTCCTCGTCCCCGCCGCCCTGGCCCTTGCGGCCGCGGGCGCAGTGATCATCTCCGATTATCTCAGGAAGCGCACGGGGAGGACGCACCTGACCGTCATGGCAGCCCTGTGCCTGCTGCTCGTGGGCATAATCCCGCTGAAGCAGACGCTCCTTCCCAGGGACGAGACGCGGGTTCTCATGGGCCTGCGGGAGGTCCCCGAACTCAAGGGGAAGGCGTTCTATTTCCTCGGCACCCCGCCGGAGGAGCTGATCTACGCCGCGGGGAAAAAGGTCAGACCGGTCAAGCCCGATGAGGTGCCGCTTCTGGAAGGCGGAGGAGTTCCGGGCATACTCATCACCAGTGAACCCGTGGACGGGAAGTTTCCCCGACTGGCCCCGCTTTCTTCCATTCACACTGACGATCGGACGTTCCACCTGTACGGTTTTCCCGGGAAAGGGAAGGGGGGCGCCTGAGTGCGGGATCCCTCGGCACTGACCGGCAGCGCCTCCCGAAGGGCGCGGGGCGGCTGCGGGCATGCGGCTCCCCCGACTGGACAGGCGGAGAAGTTCATGCTACCTTGGGCCGGAGTTTGCTTCACCCTGCTTGATCACGAGGTTCTCTTATGAGTGGACAGCATGGACGCCTGAGCGTCGTCATACCGTTCTACAACGAGGAAGAGTCCGTCGAGGAAGTCTGCCTGGAGGTGTCCGAGGTTCTCTCTGCGGCCCCCGGCCTCGCCTGGGAGCTCATCATGGTGGATGACGGCTCCACCGACGGCACGCCCGGGATCGTGGACGGTCTCGCCGCGCGCCTTGACAACTTCCGGGCCCTGCACCTGTCGCCCAACAGCGGACAGTCGGCGGCCCTGGAAGCGGGCTTCGGGGCGGCGCGCGGTGAGTTCGTCGCCACCCTCGACGGCGACGGGCAGAACGACCCCCGGGACATCCTGCTCCTGCTGGGCGAGTTAGAGGCCCGGGGTGTGGACATGATGTGCGGCATCAGGCAGAAGCGGGCGGACAGCCCCCTGCGCCGGGTCTCGAGCGTCATCGCGAACCGCGTCCGCTCGGGCATCCTCAAGGACCGCATCACGGACGTGGGCTGCTCCGTCAGGGTCTTCAAGCGGGACTGCATGAGGCGTATAAGGTTTTTCAGGAACGCCCACCGCTTTTTCCCGGCCCTGTTCATCATGGCGGGCTTCACCGTCGCCGAGATGCCGGTGAACCACCGCCCCCGGCTCAAAGGTGCGAGCAAATACGGCCGGGGAATCAACAGCAGGCTCTGGGCGGGCATCGCGGACCTGGCCGGCGTGGCCTGGCTGAGGAAGAGGTCGCTCAGGTACTCGGTGAGGGAAGGCTGATGGGCACAGGGTCCCCGAAGACGCTCGCAGGGGACATCGTCCGCATCGCCGCAGTGGCTGCCCTGTTCATCGTGCTGGCCCTCCTGCTGAAAGTGCCTGCGGTCAGGAGCGTGCTCTTCGACCTCGACACGTTCCGGGCGGTGCTCAAGGGCGGGGATTCCCTCCTGGACCGCCTCGCGTCCGCGGGGTACTTCGTCCTCATCGGGAGCATGCTCATCGCCCTGGGGGTGCCGAGGCTGTGGGCGAGCGCCGTGGGCGGCGCCATCTACGGGGCGGTCCTGGGCACGCTGCTGTCCATCCCCGCATCCCTTTTCGGGGCGGCAATCCTCTACTACGCGGGGAGGTTCCTCCTCGCCCGGGTGGTGGAGCGGCAGGCAGGGGAGAAATCAAAGCTCTGGCAAAGGCGGTTCCAGGATAACGCCTTCTGGTGGGTCCTGTACATGAGGCTCTTCCCCTTCTCCAACTCGACCCTCATGAGCCTGTTCTGCGGGAGCTGCAAGGTGCCCTTCCGGGCGTTTCTTCTGGGCTCGCTGCTGGGGTTCGCTCCCCTGGCCGTGGCCTTTGCGACCTTCGGCAGCGGCGGCATAAAAGGGAATGCCTGCCAGATCGGGTTCGCCACCCTGACCCTCGTGGCGTTCATGGTTTTCCGCAGGTTCTTGAATCGCAGGGGACAGGAGAAGCAATCCGGGGAAGGTTTCGCGCCGGGAGCCGGGGGCAACGGGAAGAAAGACGGGGCGGCCGGCTGACCGGGTGCACCCGGGGTGCAGCTCCAGCGACGAATGGGCCCGGGCCGCGGCAAAAATAATTGACTTGCACACGGGAATGGTGAATCAATATCAGTCTGGGGCGAATCTTCGATTTCAGGGGGGCACATGGAAACCGCTGCAGCGGATCTTTTCCGGGGCACCGACTTTGACCGCATCTTCCACCCGGAGAACATAGCAGTCATAGGCGTTTCACCCAAAGGCAACATGTTCGGCACCGGGATCATGAACTCCATCATCGCCGTGGGGTTCGAAGGCGGGGTCTTCCCCGTAAATCCCAAGGGCGGCGAGTATGCGGGCCGGAAGATCTACACCGGCGTAAGCGAGATCCCCGTGCCCATCGACTTCGCCGTCATCGCGGTCCCGGCGGAGCATGTGCCCCGGGCCCTCGAGGAGTGCCGCCTCAAGGGCGTCGCCGGGGTGGAGATCCTCTCGTCCGGCTTTTCCGAGCTGGGGACCGAGGCGGGCAGAAGGCTCGAGGAGGAAATCAGGGACATCGCGGCAAAGGGGATCCGGGTGGTCGGGCCGAACTGCTTCGGCATCTACTGCCCCAGAAGCGGCCTCACCCTGCTGCCCGGGCCGGACCTCTCCCGGAAAAGCGGGCCGGTGGGGTTCCTGTCCCAGAGCGGCGGCATGTCGATAGATTTCGCACACATCGGCAAGTGGATGGGCATCGGCTTCTCCAAGGTGGTGAGCTTCGGCAACGGCGCCGACCTGCGGGAGACCGAGCTGCTCGCCTACTTTGGTGAAGACCCGGAGACCCGGGTCATCGCCCTGTACCTGGAGGGGGTCGACGACGGCCGGGAGTTTCTCTCCGTGCTCAAGGAGGTGGCCGCGAAAAAGCCCGTGGTCATCAACAAGGGCGGTCTTTCGGAGGCGGGCAGCCGTGCCGTGGCAAGCCACACCGCCTCCATGGGGGGCAGCGCCAGAATCTGGGAATCGGCGATCAGGCAGAGCGGCGCCGTCCAGGTGGGCGACCTCTGGGAGATGGCCGAGGCCTGCCTGGCCTTTTCCCTCCTCCCCCACAGGGTGTACCGGAACATCACCGTGGCGGGCGGCGGAGGGGCCCTCGGGGTGAGCGCCTGCGACACCGCTTCGGAATTCGGCCTCACGCTTCCCCCGCTCGACCCCGACCTCACCGAGGCCATCCTCGAGGTCCTGCCGAAGCCGGGATCCAGTGCGAAAAACCCCATCGACGCAGCCAATCCCTTCGTCGGGCCCGACGCCTACCGCGAGATCTTCCTCAACGCCGCGAAGCAGCCGGGCATCGACATCCAGTTCCTCATCCAGCTCGTATACCACTACAAGTCCCTCTCCCTGGCCCTGGGCGTCCCCAAGGTCAAGGACGTCGTACCCTACCGGGAGCTGGCCGAGGAGATGGAAGGGGCTGCGTCCCGGACCGGGAAGCCCATCGTGCTCGTTCTTCCCAACATCAAGCAGGGCGCGGAGTCGCTGGACATCGAGGAAATGAACCGGGACATGCGCACGGTCTTCCTGGAGAAAGGCATCCCCGTGTACGACGACATTCGCAAGGCCCTGAGGGCTGTCGGCCATGTGTCCCGGTACTGCTCGCGCAGGGCCGCACCGGGGAGCTGACCGGGGGCTGGGTTCGCGAAAAGGAAAAGCCAGGCAATGCCGCATTGCCTGGCCCTGGGTATGGGGAAGTCTCGTCTTTGCCGAGCCTTCGTTTTGTACTGTTCTTATCGTCATGGACCCCGATCCCTGAAGCCCCTCCGGAAAGAATGCGGGGAAGGGTTCCCGCTTCACCCGCGACGTGGGTAATGGGGCCGGGCGAAATGCACGCTGGGGCTCGACCACCCATTCACCCGCTCCGTGGGCAACGGGGAACGCAAACCAACCCGAACCCGGTACGGCCTGAGATGCCGCTTCGCTCGAGCCCGAGGGGAACGGGCAAGTATTTGCCTGCCTGTCTGCCATATTGACATATACCGAAGGACATGATATTTTCTCAGAAAATATAGTCTACAAAACTAATGCGAATGAAAGCAGAAACGGAGCCGCTCCATGGACACCGATCAGATCCTCCTGGGTTTTCTCCTGTCAGGCCCCAAGAGCGGCTACAAGATCAAGAACATCACCGGCAAGCTGATGATGGCCTACAACCTCAGCCTCAACCAGATCTACCCTGCGCTCAGAAAGCTCGAGTCCACCGGCCTGGTGCGCAAGGAGGTGGTGTTCCAGACGGGAAAGCCCAACAAGCACGTCTACTCCATCACGGAAAACGGGGGGAAGGAGTTCCTCAAGGCGCTCACGTCGCCCCCCGTGCCGGTGGACTACCAGCTCGACTTCCTCACCAGGGCCTTCTTCTTCAGGTTTCTCTCCCCGGAGGAGGTCATCGGGCAGTTCGACAGCGAGATCAGCTCCCTGGATGAGCAGCTGGAAGACCTGAGCCACATGAAGGACGATGCCGAGCGTCAGGCGGACGAGAACGGCCAGTTCATCTACGGAACCATCGTGAGCCTGCTCGAGATGCTCAGGGACGTGTACTCCGCCGAGCTGGACAAGAGAAGAAAACCCCGGAAGGGGTGAGCGGCCGGAGAAAGAGACCCGGGGTTGCGGTCGAACGAATGAACAAGTGAGGTGTGAGGCATGGATACATTCTTCAATCCACGATCCGTGGCGGTGATCGGGGCTTCCAACTCGCCCTTCAACCTGGGCGCGACCATATGCCGTTGCATGAACGAGTATTCGAAGTGGGACGGCACGGTGTACGCCGTGAACCGCAAGGGCGAGGACGTGTTCGGCTGCAAGGGCTGCCGGGCGGTGACGGACATCGAAGGCGACGTGGACCTGGCGGTGATCATCACCCCGGCCGGGGTGGTGCCCGACTTCGTGGAGCAGTGCGCGGCCAAGGGCATCAGGCGCATCATCATCGAGAGCTCGGGGTTCTCCGAGGGCGGGGAAGAGGGCAGGGCCCTGCAGCGCCGGATCGACGAGACCGCGCGCGAGCACGGCCTCCGGATCATGGGGCCCAACTGCCTCGGTGTGCTCAACGCCGCCAACGGCTTCAGCTGCTTCTACGGCGTCCAGCCGGACAACCACCACGAGTTCCTGGGCAGCGAGAGCGGCTCGGTGTCGTTCATCATCCAGAGCGGGGGCATCGTGGTGATCGTGCTCGAATCCTTTCTCATGGACGTGGTGAAGGCCAACAAGATCGTGTCCATCGGCAACAAGTCCGACATCGACGAGGCGGACATGCTCAAGTATTTTGAACAGGACGACTCGACGCAGGTCGTCGCCATGTACCTCGAAAACATCAAGCAGGGCAGGAAGTTCATCGAGACGGCGCGAAAGATGAAGAAGCCCGTGCTCGTCTTCAAGGTGGGCAGGACGAGCGAAGGCGCCCGGGCGGCCATGTCCCACACCGCGGGAATGGCCAACAACGACGCCGTGTTCGACATGGCCTGCCGGCAGGCGGGCGTCATACGGGTCAACGCCATCTCCGAGCTCCACTCCCTGCCCAAGATGTTCACCCACATGCCGCCCCTGAAAGGCCGGCGCATCGCGGTGTTCACGAACTCCGGGGCCTTCGGCGGCATCACCGCCGACCTCCTGGTCCAGTCGGGCCTCGAGATGGCGAGGCTCTCGAAGGACACCCAGGAAAAGCTCTCCCGGACGGGTCAGATCTTCAACGCATCGAACCCCATCGACCTCGGTCCCGCGATCTCCATGCAGACCTTTCTCGAAATCTTCGACATCCTCCTCTCTTCCGACGAGGTGGACGGCCTGCTGCCCGTGCCGAGCCTGTGGCATCCCATGGTCATCGAAGCCATCGTGGAGCTCGTGAAGAAGTGCCACCACTACGGCAAGCCCGCGGCCATCTACACGCCCAACGCGGTCCACAAGACCGTGAACTACCGGAGCAAGTACCAGGTGCCGCTGTTCGAGTCGCCCGAAGAGGCGGTGAGGGCGCTCAAGGTCTCCTACCAGAACACCCTCAACCTCGCCATGAAGCAGGGGCTGGACGGGCTGCATGCCCTCCTGCCGGGCGGCGGGGAGAAAACCTGCGCGGGGATGGGCTGAGGAGCCCCGGGTCCTTCAGCTTTTCGCTTTCTGGCCGGGGACCATGGTCTTGAGGACGTCTTCCTTGCCGATGACGCCCACGAGCTCGCCGGTTTCGTCCTGGACGGGGATGGTGTGCACCTTCTTGTCCACCATGAGCTCCGCGATCTCGCCGAGGGGCGTGTCCGGCGAGACGATGACGGGGTCGGCGGTCATGGCGTGCTCCACCGTGGTGGCCGCGATCTTCTCCGCCTCCCGTTCCACCTGCCCCAGCGACTTGATGGGGATGAGCGCGTCGAGGACCACGAAGTAGGAAGGGAGGGGGATCTCCTTCTGCTGGGTGATCAGGTCATCCCGGGTGAGCACCCCGACGATCATGCCGTCCTCGTCGAGCACGGGCGCGCCGTTGATGTGGCGCTCCAGGAGAATGCGGGCGGCGTCCATGATTTCCTGGCCCGGGGTCAGGGTGGTCACGGGGCTCGTCATGATGTCTTTCGCCTTGAGCATGGGTTCTCCTTCCGATCGTTCTCGACCACGAGTATAAGGATAGCCCCGAGGGGGAAAAATGCAAAGCCGCCCGTTCGCCTTCCCGACGACCGCCGGGGACTTCAGGGCCCCCCGGCCTGTCCGGTCCGGCACGCAAGGCTGCGGCGATGAGGTCGACGAAGAAGGCGACGATAAGGGTCCCCCGGCCTGTCCGGACCGGTAGGCAAGGGGTTGGATTTCGGCGGCATTGGTGCTATACACTCAAGGCGCACAGCAGCCGTGAAAGGGAAAGGAATGCGAATAGGCCTCATCGGGCTCGAAAAATCAGGCAAGACCACCGTTTTCAACGCGCTCACCGGGTCGAATATCGACACGAACGCCTACGCCTCGGGGAAGAACGAACCGAACGTGGCGGTGGTGCAGGTGGCGGACCCGCGGGTGGACAAGCTCACGGACATGTACAAGCCGAAGAAGGTCGCCCGGGCGACGGTCGAGTGCATGGATCTCGGCGGCGTTCCTGCTGACGGGGAGAAAAGGGAGATCTTCAGCCCGGCCGAGCTCGCTCTGGTCAAAAACGCCGACGCCCTCGCCCTGGTGCTCAGGAACTTCTCCCACGACCTGCTCGACGGCGTCCTGGGACCCCCCGACCCGGCAAGAGACAGAAACGCCCTGCTCACCGAGCTCGTCCTTTCGGACCTCATCCTTGCCGAGACGAGGCTCGAGCGCATCGACCATTTCATCAAGCGGGGGGCGTCCACCCCGGACATGGAACTCGAGAGGAAGGCGCTCCTGAAGGTGAGCGGGGCCTTGAACGCAAACCGGCCGATCTCCTCGCTGGGCATGTCCCCCGAGGAGCTCAAGCCCCTGCGGGGGTTCAGATTCCTCACGGAGAAGCCCATGCTCTTCGTGCTCAATTCAGACGAAGGGGGGTTCGGCACCCACCAGGGTCTCGTGAGCGTCCTCGAAGGGGAGTTCCGGGTCGTGGAGTTCGCCGGCCAGTTCGAGATGGAGCTCTCGCGCCTGAACGAGGACGAGGCGCGTGAGTTCATGGAGGAGATGAGGATCGGCGCCTCGGCGAAGGACCGCCTGAGCATGCTGGCCTACGAGGTGCTGGGCTACATCACGTTCTTCACCGTGGGCGCGGACGAGGTGAAGGCCTGGACGATCCGCCGGGGGGACACGGCGGTGGATGCCGCGGGAGCCATCCATTCGGACCTGGCCCGGGGTTTCATCAGGGCGGAGTGCTTCTCCTATGACGATCTCGTGAGCCTGGGCAGCGAGAAGGCGCTCCGGGACAAGGGGCTCTTCCGGCTCGAAGGGAAGAATTACCTCGTCAAGGATGGGGACATCCTGAGCATTCGATTCAACACCTAAGGCATCGGGCATGTTGATGCGGCCCCGGGGGCACGTGCGTGAAACAGGAATACGGTCGGATCCGACCCTATGTCACGAAAGACGGGTCGGTCATCCGTGAGCTCATCCATCCCGACCAGGGGGTCGAGACGGCCCTCAGCCTGGCCGAGGCCACAATTTTCCCGGGAAAGGCAACCCTCCTCCACCTGCACCGCCTGAGCACGGAGGTCTACCATGTCGTCAGGGGGAAGGGGCGCATGCTCCTGGGTGGAGAAACCTTCGACCTGACCCCCGGCGACACCGTCCTCATCAGGCCTGGCACACCCCACCGGGTCCACAACACCGGGGAGGAGGCGCTGGTCATCCTGTGCTGCTGCTCGCCGGCGTATGCCCACGAGGACACCGCCCTCCTGGATCAACAGGGCGGGGAAGCATGAGTGCCCGGGGAAGGGTCAGGAAAGAGGGCCCGGTCGGCATTGACACCTTCGAAACATTGTCGGAAAGAATGACTGCTGTAAGAATTCTCGACAGAAAATCAGTTTTAGAACGGGGCAGCCTGCGGCTTGTTCCTCTTCGCCTGCTGTGTGTAGAATCGGGATATTAAACGCTTTAATATTAAGAAATAAATTACTAGAAAATTACGATGCATTACCTGTTAAATGGCAGGATGTATTATTCCCTGTAGTAACTTCATGTAGTTAGAGGATGAGCACTGCGGGAGGTCCTGTTCCCGAACGGCATTCACTGATCAAACATCCCCACCCGATGGTGTCGGGAGAATTTACTATTCATGCATTGCTTCACGCCACTGAATCATGCAACAATATGATAACATGATATAAATTGATAGTGGCATATGGATTGCTAAAATAATGTGTCTGATTCGGATGGAAACAGACAAGAACGCAAAAAACTGAGGGGGTTCAATATGAGAAAGGTACTTTTGGCAGTAACGGCGCTTTTGCTTCTTTCCGGGGCTGCGTGGGCGTTGCCGGCGACGTGGGTTGATATATACAATCCGGCAGATGTCTACGTAGGACCAGCGTACACCTACACCCACGATCTCAGGGACAACGGGTTCAATCCAGGGTCCGACTCCGTTACCGATTTCACTCTGAATATCAATCTCTACGATGATCAGAGATACGATGGGTCGGAAATTGTTTCTGTCACCCTTGACCACTGGCTTTGGGAAGGGCTGTACAACGGTGCACAGGACGTGAACCTGGACTACGGCATCCTCGGGTCGTTTCTTCTGGTCGAAGACGGGCTCCTGAATGTGACGCTCCGCTCCACGTGGGGCGACTTCATGTTCGCGGACTCAACCCTGACCGCGAACGGTGACGCTGCCCCGGTGCCCGAGCCGGCGACGCTCATGCTTCTTGGCAGCGGGCTCCTCGGTCTGGCCGGTTTCAGGCGTATGAGAAAGTAACGCTTCACGACCCCTGAAATACTGATATTGCCTCACATGAAAGGCCAGCGGGTGGATGCCCGCTGGCCTTTTTCCCGTTCTCCCACGGTTCTGCCCGATGCCCTTCGCTTCAGGCGCTGCCTCATCACGGTGTCCGCCAACAACCCTGATCAGGGAGTGGCTCTGCCCCTCTGCACCTTATTTCAGGTGCTTCCGCATCTCCCCGGCCAGCCAGTCGGTCCACCCGTCGATTCCCTGGCCGGTCTTGCAGGACGCCTCGAAGAGGGAAATGTCCGGATTGAGCTTTTTCACCCGCTCCCTGAGGAGCTCCATGCTGAAGTCCGACAGCCCCAGGTAGTCGACCTTGTTCACCACGAGCGCGTGGCACACGGAGAACATGAGGGGGTATTTGAGCGGCTTGTCGTCGCCTTCGGGCACGCTCAGGATCATGGCGTTTTTCGTGGAGCCCGTGTCGAACTCCGCCGGGCACACGAGGTTGCCCACGTTTTCGATGATGACCAGGTCGAGCCCGTCGAGGTCGAAGGCGTCGAGCCCGGTTCTCACCATGGCCGCGTCGAGGTGGCAGAAGCCGCCCGTCTTGAGCTGCACCGCCTGGACCCCCCGGGAAGCCACCTTCTCGGCATCCACCATGGAGTCGATGTCCGCCTCGAGCACCCCGATGGAAAACTCGTCCCTGAGCTTCTCGATGGTCCTCAGGATGAGGCTGGTCTTGCCCGAGCCCGGGGACGACATGAGGTTCAGGAGAAAGGTCTTCTTTTCCCTGAGCCTGCGCCTGAGCTCTTCCGCCAGGCCCGCGTTGTCGGAGAGGATGTCCTCCTTGATCTCGATCAGCCGTACGTCGCTCATCACTCGGCCTCCATGCTCTTGATGTAATATTCCCTGCCGGATACGAGCTCGAGGTCCCCTTTCCCGCAGGTCGGGCACGTGATGTCCCTCATCTCCCGGACATCCGCTTCGAACTCGCCGGCGCACGCCCGGCACCGGAACACCACCGGGACCCGCTCGATCTTGAGCTTTGCCCCCTCGGCCAGCGTGCCCTTGCCGATGTAGTCGAAATAGCTCTGGATCCACTCGTCCTGGAGGTCGCTCAGCGCGCCTATGGCCAGGTTGATGGCATGGATCTTCTTCACCTGGTGCCTTTCCGCGTGCCGGAGCACGACGTCAAGGATGCTTTGGGTCACCGGCAGCTCGTGCATGGCGCCTCCCTTCAGGGGCGATCGGGTATGGCTTCGGGGGATGTGTGTTCATGGCAGTGCGGAACCCGGCTCACGCGCCAGGGGAAGCGGCCCGGAGGGTGCCTTCCGTCCTCCCACCCGGGGTGAACTCCAGGGTCTTCAGATCGGGAAACAGGCCCGTGAGCGAGGTGGCGCCGAGGATTTCGGCGTGGTGGTCGAACATCACCGAATCCCACAGGGTGAAAAGCGACCGCAGGGGCTCGGCTGTCTTTCCCTTGCCCGGGTAGCACACGCCCTCCCGGACGATATCGTCCCGGGACAGGCCCTTGTCGAGGGCCTCCAAGATCCTGCGCTCCCGGTCCAGAATAATGGCCAGCGCCTTGTCCCAGCGCCCCTTGATGTCCCGGGTGATCATCCCCCCGTGGCTCGTCAGCAGCAGGTTCACCTCCAGGGACCGCAGTTTCATGATGGAATCCACGAAATCCTCGATGGAGCAGTCCTTCCAGCCGTACCAGGGGCCCAGGCGGTCGATGCCCATGTCCGAGGAGAAAAGGATCTTGTGCTCCGGGAGGTAGAAGGACGTGTGCCCCGGAGAGTGTCCCGCCGACCGGATGCACTCGAGGGTGATGTCCCCGAAGATGAAGGAGCAGGGGCTGTCGTAAGGTATGTACGCAGTTATTTCCCGGTACGCAAGAAGCTTCGTGGCGAAGCCTTTCATGATGCCCGCCATCTCCACGTCCCCTCCGGAGCTTGCCACGGCATGATCGAGGTCCGTGAAGCAGGGGGCTTCGACCTGGGGGATGAAGAGTTCGGCGTGCGTGTGCTGCTGCACCTGCGGACCCAGGGAGGAGTGGTCCGGGTGGTAGTGGGAGATGATGGCGATGTCGGGGTTGAACTCCTCCAGGAAATCTCTGGTTGCCTCCCGGCCGGGGTTCGTGTCGATGACGGCCTTCACCCGGCAGTTCAGGGCGAGGCCGGAACAGGCGTAGAGCTTCCTTGCCCCCTGCGGTTCGAGGTAGTCGATATTCGGGGTGATGCGGATGCGCTTCATGCCTTCACCGCGGCGGGTACCAGCGGAAGAGGGCGGCACGGTCATTTTCACCCGTTTGCCTCCCTGCCCTGGCGAGCTGGAAAAGATGCGAACTCCCGTGACTTCACGCAACCACCTTGAATCATGATACCATGTTCGTTCCACCCAGGCAAACTATTCGTGGTCGGGCCGCGCTGCCGGGTGTGCGGTCCGAACGGCTGCCGGGCCGGTGCTGCAGCGGCAGTTAAGAAAGATCCACCAGGCAGTCGCCTGGCACTGCGATGGAAAGTCGCCATGCGCCATGCCGGTGGTTCGCTTCATGACAATTGCCACGGTGGTGCTACAGCAGACCCTCGTGCTCCTTGAGGAACCGCTCGAAGAAACCCTCCATGAAGGCGTGGCGTTCCACGGCCATGCGCCTGCCTTCCTGCGTGAGCATCCTGTCCTTGATCTTCGAGAGCTTGACCCGGTATTCCCGGTAGCCGGTGTCGTCCCTGCTGTAGGATTTCGCCTCGTGGGGGTCCATGGACCCGTTGTGCAGCACAGCGCCCACCTCGCCGGCAAAGAGATAAGCCCGGGCAATGCCCACGGCGCCTATGGCGTCGAGCTTGTCCGCGTCGAAGAGCACCTGTGCCTCCAGGGTCCGGGGCACATGGTCGTTCCGGTACCGGTGCGACTCTATGCAGTGAAGGATGTTCCCCTTCTTTTCCGGGGGGATGGGGTAGGCCTCGAGAACCGGGGCCGCGATGGCAGCCCCCTGCTCGGCATGGCAGAGGGCGCCCTTCGACCTGTCCTGCGCCGCCCTGCCCACGTCGTGGAGATAGGCGGCGATGGCCAGGACCTCGAGGTCGGCCCCTTCCACGGACCCGATGTGCATGGCCAGGCGGTAGACCCGCTCCGTGTGCTCCCAGTTATGGCTCCCGCGTGCATCCGAGAAATGCTTCCGGGCAACCTCCCTGATGGATTCAACCGTGTTCTGCATGGTGTATCGCTGATAGCACAATCACCTCGCCCCGTTCAAGAAGCATCGCCGGGGGAGTCCTCGGGGAGGGCCGCCACCGGTTGCGGATCGCCCACCCGGGAAGTGATTGTCCTTGACTTGGAAGGTGACGATATATTAGCCATATTTTCTAGTCATTTCCAGACCGGGCGATCCGGCCCACGGTGCGCGTGGGCATGGGAAAGGAGAATGGACATGAGCACGGACAAGAAGGACAAGCTGGGCATGTCTTCCCGGGCGATCCATGCGGGCGAGGCCCGTGAGCATTATGCTGATGCGATCACCACGCCAATCTTCCAGACATCCACCTTTGTCTTCAAGAACAGCAAGGACATCGAAGAGTACACGAAATACAAGAAGGAGCGGTTCGAGTACGGCAGGTATGGCAACCCCACCGAGGCCATCGCCCAGAAGCGGCTGGCCGACCTCGAGGGCGCCGAAGACTGCCTGGTTTTCTCTTCGGGCATGATGGCCATCACCACCACCATCCTTTCCCTGGTCCGCACCGGCGACCACATCGTCATCACGGACGACTCCTACAAGAAGACCCTCGAGTTCTGCAAGATCTACCTGCAGCGCTTCGGCATCGAGTGCACCATCGTGCCCTTCGGTCAGTACGACGTGCTCGAATCGGCCATCAAGGAAAACACGCGGTTCATCTTTTCCGAGTCGCCCACGAACCCCTACCTGAACGTGTTCGACCTCGTGCTCCTCAAGAAGATAGCCGACCGGCACGGCGTGATGACCCTCATCGACAGCACCATCGCCACGCCCATCAACCAGCGGCCCCTGGAGTACGGCATCGACCTCGTGACCCACAGCGCCACCAAGTACCTCTCGGGCCACAACGACATCCTGGCGGGCTCGGTCCTGGGCAGGGCCGACCTCATCGCACCCATCCGCAGCCTGCACAAGTCCATGGGCGGCCTTATCGACCCCCACTGCTGCTACCTGCTGCTGCGCGGGCTCAAGACCTTCCCCATGAGGGTGGAAAGGATGAACGACACCGCACTCGAGGTGGCCCGCTTCCTCGAAGGCCACCCGGACGTGGAGCGGGTGTACTACCCGTTCCTGGAGAGCCACCAGCACTATGCGATCGCCAGGGAGCAGATGACGGGCGGCGGGTGCGTGGTCACCTTCGCGATGAAGGGCGACCTCCAGTCCGCCAACCGGTTCATGGACAACCTCGAGATGATCTTTATCGGACCGAGCTTCGGCGGAGCCGAGACGCTCATCACCCACCCCGCCACGGTGAGCTACTATGACTACACCCGTGAGGCGCGCTACGAGCTGGGCATCACGGATACGCTGTTCAGGCTCGCCGTGGGGCTCGAGGACCCGCAGGACATCATCGATGATCTCGAGAGGGCCTTCGAGAGGGCGCACAAGTCGTAGCTGCAGGCCTGGTCAGGGAAGAGCCCACGGTGGCTGAACTCTTCGGGCGGATGGGGCGGGTAGAGCATGTCTTCAGGAACAGGATGATCGGCGTCTTCTCGCGAAGGGCCCCGCTGAGTGAAACCGGGGCGTAAAACGCATGCCCGGAAGCGTCTTTCACGGGCCGGCGCCCCGTTTCGATGAGGGAAGAGAAAAGCGAAGACAGCCGTTCTTTTTCAGGCGGCGCTTTTCCCTCCAGCCTGCATGGTTCCTCATGTTGCACGGACAAATTCCCCTTGAACCGCTTTCCGAACGGGAGTACCTATGCGCTTAAGGAGGCGAACATGAAGCGAACGATCTCGGTCAGTGACATCAGGGACAGGAAAGGCAAGGATCGCATCGTCATGGTAACCGCCTACGACGCCACCATGACTCGCATCGTCGATGCGTCGGACGTGGACGTCATCCTCGTGGGAGATTCCGCCGGCAATGTCATGGCAGGTATGGACAACACGCTGGGCATGACCATGGATTATATGGTCTACCACACCCAGTGCGTGACCCGCGTCAAGCCCAGGGCCCTCGTGGTGGCGGACATGCCCTTCCTCTCGTACCAGACCTCCGTGCCCGACGCGGTGCGCAACGCCGGCCGGCTGCTCCAGGAAGGGGGCGCAGCCGCGGTGAAGCTCGAAGGCGGCCTGCGGGTCATCGAGCAGGTGAAGGCCATCGTCAGGGCGGACATACCGGTGATGGGCCACCTCGGCCTCACGCCCCAGTCCGTCCACGCCTTCGGCGGCTTCAAGGTCCAGGCCAAGGGCGCCGAGGCGGCGAAGCTCCTCATGGAAAACGCCCTGGCCCTCCAGGATGCGGGCGTCTTCTCCCTGGTCCTCGAGTGCGTGCCCGCCGCCGTCGCCCGGGAAGTGACCGGGGCACTCGACGTCCCCACCATCGGCATCGGCGCCGGGCCTTCCTGCGACGGCCAGGTACTCGTGATCCAGGACCTCCTTGGCATGGACAAGTCGTTCAGACCGAAATTCGTCAAGCAGTTCGCCGGCCTCTTCGACGTAATCAAAGACGCCCTCAACGCCTACGCATCCGAGGTGAAGCAGGGGACATACCCGGGCGAAGAGCACTGCTTCAAGGACTAGACCTTATGGAAATCATCACGACTGTTTCCCGCATGAAAGAGTATGTCCGGGGAGCGAAGGGCAGGGGGGAGACCATCTGCCTCGTTCCCACCATGGGCTACCTGCACGAAGGCCACCTCGACCTGATGCGCATGGGCAGGCCGCTGGCAGACCGCCTGGTCATCAGCATCTTCGTGAACCCCACCCAGTTCGGCGCAGGCGAGGACCTCGACAAGTACCCCCGGGACCTGCCGAGGGACACGGCCCTGGCCCAGTCCACGGGCGTGGAGTGCATCTTCCACCCGGATGCCCTGGAGATGTACCCGGTGGGCTATCAGACCTACATCAACGTGGAAGAGATCACCGACGGCCTCTGCGGCGCCTCGCGACCCGGGCACTTCAGGGGCGTCACCACCGTGGTGGCCAAGCTCTTCAACATCGTCGAACCCGACGTCTCCGTGTTCGGCGAGAAGGACTACCAGCAGCTCGCGGTCATCCGGAAGATGGTCGAAGACCTGAACATGGCCGTGCAGGTCCTCGCCCACCCAACGGTCCGCGAGGAGGGCGGCCTGGCCATGAGCTCGAGGAACAAGTACCTGAGCCCGGAGGAAAGGGAGAGCGCCCTGGTGCTCAACCGTTCGCTCAAAAGAGCCGCCGGGCGGGTGAAGGGCGGCGAGCGCAGTGCCGGCGTGATCAGGTCAGAGGTCGTGGCGGCCATCGAGGCCACCCCCGGCTGCCGGATCGACTACGTGGAGATCGTGCACCCTGACACCCTGAAGCCGCTCGAGACCATCGAGAGCAAAGCGGTGATGGCCCTGGCGGTGCGGGTGGGGAAGACGCGCCTCATCGACAACATGACCCTCGGGGTGTGAGCTTCGACGGTCAGCCCAGGGAGGCAAGGAAGCCCCGGATGATCTGCGAAGGCTTGCCGCAGTCGGTGAGGAATGCGTCGTGCCCGTGCTCGGTTTCTATCTCCGTGTACGACACCTGGACATTCATGGCCGTGAAGAGCCGCACGATCTCCCGGGATTGGGAGGACGGGTAGAGCCAGTCCGAGGAAAAAGAGATCACGAGTCCCTTCTTGGCCCGCATATCCCCGATGTTCATGCCCCGCTCCCGGTTCTGCCCGCGGAAGCGCCCCTTTGACGAAATGGACGCCATGAGGTCGAAATTGTCCGCCGCGTCGGTGATGTAGAGGTAGCTGTTGGCGTCGAAGCGCTTCACGAAGGCGATCCCCTGGTAGTCGAGGTAGTGCTCGACCTCGAAGGATGGCCTGAAGACGGTCTTCGTCCCGATTCCCTTGCGCTGCCTGCCGAACTTTTCCTGCATCATCCGCTCGGAGATATACGTGATGTGCCCGATCATCCGCGCAACGGAAAGACCCCCCTCAGGGGAGACGTCGTCGTCGTAGTTCCCGTCGTTCCACCGAGGGTCAGCCATGATGGCGCGCCTGCCCACCTCGTTGAAGGCGATCTGCTGAGCCGAGTGCTTCATGGCCGAGGCGATGCAGATGAAAGAGTCGGACCGGGAGGGGTAGTCGCAGAAAAGCTGCAGGGCCTGCATCCCGCCCATGGAACCCCCGGCGACGGTCTTCAGCCGTTCGACGCCCAGGTGCTTGAGCAGGACCCTCTGCGCCTCCACCATGTCCCGGATGGACACGGGGGGGAAGGTGAGCCCGTAGGGCCTTTTCGTGGCGGGGTCGAGCGAGGCGGGCCCCGTGGTGCCCCGGCACCCGCCGAGCACGTTGGAGCATATGACGAAGTACCGGTCAGTGTCGAAGGCCTTGCCCGGGCCGATCATGCTGTCCCACCAGCCGGGCTTTTGGTCGCCTTCGTGGTAAAACGCGGCGTGGGCGTCGCCGGAAAGGGCGTGCTCGATGAGAATGGCGTTGTCCCGCTTCCCGTTGAGTTCGCCGTAGGTCTCGTAGGCGATGTCGATGCGTTTGAGGGTCCTGCCGGACTCGAACCGGAAGGGCCGTTCGATGCCGAGGGTCTTCGTTTCCACCAGCGGCGCGTTCATCAGGAGCGCCTCAGCTTGAAGATGCCCTCTTTGGCCAGGAGGTTGTACCCGGGCCAGGGGGTCCTGGCCACCACGTTCAAGGGGAAGAAGTACCGGGCGTCCATGACCTCGATGCCCATCTCCTCCAGGGACGACCGGAACTCCCTCAGGGATACGAAGCGCAGCACCGGGGTGTCGTGCCAGCTTTGCGCGAGCCGGATCCGGGAGCTCACCCTGCCCTGGGAGAGAACCCGGATGCGGTTGCGCACATAGCCGAAGTTCGAAATGGAGATGATGGCGCACCCCCCCACCCTGAGCATCTCGCGGATGACCTGGTAGGGCCTCGTGATCACCTGCAGGGTCGCGTTGAGGATCACGTAGTCGAAGCTCCCGTCGGCCCACTCCGAGAGATCACGGTCGATGTCCGCCTGGTAGACGCAGATCCCTTTCTGTACGCACTGGAGGATCATGTCGTGGGAGATCTCCACGCCGAAGCCGTCCACACCCTTTTTCGCAACGAGGGAGCTCAGGAGCGAGCCGTCCCCGCAGCCCAGGTCGAGGACCCGGCTTTCCCGGTCCACCCAGTCTTCGATGATGGGATAATTTTCCTCGGGTATCTTGTACACGATGCGTCCATCCCTTCACGGAGCCCCGTCCCGGCATGACCGCGATTCCGCTGTGCAGTGGATACTACTATAATAAAGTCGTTATTAAAAGGGGGTTTGCGGGGTGCTCAGACCGCCCGGAACAAGGCGGGCGGTCCTTCCTGGGCACGTTCAACCCTGCCTTCGTTCACGAGCACTTCGAGGTGGGAGAAAATCTCGGAAACGGCCAGGAAGATCTCGTGTTCGGGCAGATCCGGGAACAGCTCCCGGGTGAGGCCGTAGATGTGCCTGCGCCCTCCGGCAAGGGCTTCGCAGATCTGCTTTTTCCGGCGCTCGTGATGGTGCCGGTAGTTTGCGATCAGACCCTTGAGATCATCGATGTACTCGCCATGGCCGGAGAAGGCGAAGCGCGCGTCGAGTCTGTCCACCTTGTCCAAAGATCCTTCGTATGCCCGGAGGCTCTGATAATCGGGGTCGCTCAACAGGGAGCGCCGGGTTTCCATGATGGGGTTCGGGGTGATGTGCCTGATGATGTGGTCGCCGGTGAAGAGAACGCCCTTTGCCCGCTCGAAAAGGCAGCAGGACCCGGGGGAGTGTCCCGGCGTGTGGACGGTCTCCAGGCGGAAGCCCTCCCCGGAAAAGACCTCGCCTTCCTCCATGGGCTCGATGTCATCGAGGGGGTCGGCAAAGTGCTTGAAAAAGTCCGAGCGCCTTCTCATGCTTTCGATGAGCGGCTCCGGCAGGTTCGCCATGCAAACGAAGTCCATGACCTCGTCGTTCCAGAAGCCGCCGGCGAGGTATTCCGAAGAAGCCCGCCAGCTGTCGTCCCGGTGCATGTGGCAGGAAACCGGGTGACCGGCTGCCTCGACGATCTGCACCGCAAGGCCGAAGTGGTCGATGTGGCCGTGGGTGAAGACGATGCGCTCCACGTCCGGGAAGTCGAAGCCCGCGGCCCGGAGCATGCGTCCGAGGGCATCGAGCGCCCCCGGATACTTGGGGCCGGTGTCGACAAGGGTGACCGGGCCCGTGCCCAGCACGTAAATGTTGGAGGTGAGGAGATCGCCGAAGTCGGGCAGGGGGATCGCCAGGGCGCGGACACCGTCGATTTCAGGGAAGGCTTTTATGGACACTGTTCATTCTGTTCCCCGCAACAATTGAGGGCCGGGCTCGAAAAAGCCCGGCCACGGTTTTTCTGCGGGTGATGGGGTTACTGGACCTGCTGGACCCCTTTTATGTCCGGGAGCTCCTTCTTGAGCACGCGCTCGATGAGCGACTTCAGGGTCATGGTCGCCATGGGGCAGCCGCCGCACGCGCCCTTGAGGCGTACGATCACCATGCCCTCGTCGGTCACGTCCACGAGCTCCACGTCCCCGCCGTCGCCGCGCAGCACGGAGCGGGTTTTATCCAGAGCCTTTTCCACCTGATCGCGTTCAATAGCCATGATTCCCTCCACTCGATTGATTTCTTCACCGCACCTACCATGTCCGCAACCGTTTGTCATCTCCATTTATCTGTGATGCGCTGCCCCGGATAAAGGGTTCCTGCAGGCGGTTTTCCCAAGCTTGAAGGGCTTCTTGCCCATGCCCTGTGAAGCATCTATATAGGGATCATGCGTGGGAGATGGATTGCTGCCAGCATGCGGAAAAAGCTTCCCACGAGGCCTCATTCCGGGGATAAGGGTATGGCATGAAGATGACGCAGGGTCTGCCTGCGGGAAAGACTTGACCATGGGTGAGAGATTTCTCCACAAGCTGAAAGGGCGCTGGGGCTCGGAAGGGGGCCTGCGAGAGGTGCTCACGCTGGCCCTGCCGCTCATCCTGAGCACGGGCTCCTGGGCAGTCCAGCAGTTCGTGGACCGCATGTTCCTCACCTGGTACTCGTCGGACGCCATTGCCGCCGCCACCCCCGCGGGCATGCTGAACTTCGCGGTCATGAGCCTGTTCATCGGGATGGCGAGCTATGTGGGCACCTTCGTGGCCCAGTATTTCGGTTCAGGAAGGCTCGAGCGGGTCGGGCCCGCCCTGTGGCAGGGGCTTTATGTCGCGCTCGCCGGGGGTATCCTGGTCATGGGCATCATCCCGCTGGCGCGGCCGCTGTTCGACTTCATCGGGCACGACGCAGCCGTCAGGAAAAACGAGGTCGTCTATTTCCAGTATCTCTGCACCGGCGCGGTGTGGGTCATCGCATCCGCTTCCCTGTCGGGCTTTTTCTCGGGCATCGGCAGGACCAAGATCGTCATGTGGGTCAACATCGAGATGACGGCCATCAACATCCTGCTCGACTACCTGCTCATTTTCGGCCGGTGGGGGCTGCCGGAGATGGGCATCAGGGGGGCGGCCATCGCCACCGTGATCGCGGGGTTCTATAATTTCATCGCCTACTTCGCGATCATCGTCCGGCCTTTCTACAACCGCAGGTTCCACACCCTCAGGGGATGGCGGTTCGAGCGGGCCCTCTTTGCCCGTCTGGTGCGGTACGGCCTTCCTTCCGGGGTCCAGTTCTTCCTGGACATGGTGGGCTTCACGGCCTTCATCATGATCCTGGGCCGCCTGGGCACGGTGAGCTTGGCCGCGACGAACATCGCCTTCAACATCAACACCATCGCCTTCATGCCCATGATCGGCTGCGGCATCGCCATATCGGTGCTCGTGGGCCAGTATCTCGGAAAGGACCGGCCTGACCTCGCGGGCAGGAGCGCCTGGTCGGGATTCATCCTGACCTTCGCGTACATGGCCTTTATCTCGGCGCTGTACGTGGGCGTGCCGCAGCTCTTCATCGAGCCTTTCGCTGCCCGGGCGGACTCGGGGTCGTTCGCCCTGATCCGGGAGCTCACCGTGGTGCTGCTCAGGTTCGTGGCCGTGTACTCCCTCTTCGACACCATGAGCATCATCTTCGCCTCTGCCCTGAAAGGGGCGGGGGACACGCGCTTCGTCATGTACGTGATCGTGGCGGTGTCATTGTTCGTGCTGGTGATACCGAGCTATGTCGGCATCGTCCTTTTGGGGGGAGGCCTGTACCTGGGGTGGACCTTTGCCGCCCTTTACGTGAGCATCCTGGGCATCGTCTTCTATCTCCGGTTTCTCGGCGGGAAGTGGAGGTCCATGCGGGTGATCGAACAGCACCCCCCCTCCATCTGCTCCGAACGTCCGGACTGCCCGGCGGCTGATTTCGTGCCATAACGCTTTGCCATGGGATCCGTGTCGCCCTCATCGCCATGACAGGGGCGCCGGCCGCCGCAATGCCCAGCCCGGGGGTCTGTGGCCGGTTGCAGGCTTACTCTTTCCCGTCCTTTGTTTCCTCGATGAGCGGCACTGCCTCCTGAACACCGGCAGAGGGCTTCTGCGGGAGGAAGACCCTGCGGACGAAGGCGGCCAGTCCGGTTTCCGTGAGCTTTACCTCCTCCTCGGCCTCCTTGAGCACCATCTCCCAGCTCGCCGCGAACCCCGGCGCACGGGCGAGCATGGCGTGGACGGCGCGGTCGTACACATGGAGCTGGCGGATCTCCGCCCGGCCGGGCTTCTGCTGGAGGGCGCTCACCGTGATCCTCAGGTTCTCGTTCTGGCGCTTCAGCTCTTCGAGCTCGTTTTCCCGGGCCATGCTCCCCTTGGTTTCGATCTGCATCTTCGTGTACAGGCTCTCCTTGAGCCGTGCGATCTCCTTCGAGAGGGACCTCTGCCGGAAAAGCCCCTTCACCCACAGAAACACCGCCAAGGCCAGCCCCAGGATAAGCCCCGAGAGAAAGGGGTGGCCGGTGAGAAAATGGTAAGCCTCCGTCATGGGAATGCACCTGCCTTTCGGGTTTAGGCCTTTATATCACCACAAGTGCGGGAGTTATTCAAGGATTGTCCGCGTCTCACCCGGAGGGAAGCGTTGCCCCCGCGGTGCCTCGAGCATTTCAGGGCACTCCCGATCTCCATCGAAGACCTTGTCCTCCGGGCGCTTTCTGGGATATGGTCCCCGCAGATCCGTCATGGCGGCCCGGCCGCCGTGAAAGTTCGAGAGAGGATGCACGTGATGAAAGAGTTCGACCGGCTGGTGGGGATATTCGAGAGGCTGCGGGCGCCCGGCGGGTGCCCCTGGGACGCGGAGCAGGACCACAGAAGCATAGCCCATAACGCCATCGAGGAAGCGTACGAGCTCGCCGAGGCCATCGACGCCGGAGATGCGGTCCACATCCGGGAGGAACTCGGGGACCTGCTTCTCCAGGTGGTGTTCCACAGCGTTATCGCGAAGGACCAGGGGGAGTTCACCATCATCGACGTGATCGACGGCCTCGCGGAGAAGCTCATTTACCGGCACCCCCACGTGTTCGGGAACGAGGAAGCCAGGGACTCCGGTCAGGTCATAAAAAACTGGGAGCGCCTGAAGAAGAGGGAGAAGGGCAAGACCCACCGGGAGTCCATCCTGGAAGGCATACCCGAGGCGCTCCCGGCATTGCTCCACGCCCGCAAGATCCAATCGACGGTGTCCCGGGTGGGTTTCGACTGGAAGGACCCGGGCGGGATCGTCGGCAAGATACGGGAGGAGACGGACGAGCTGGGCGAGGCGCTCACGGGCGGGGATGCAGGCAAGATCGAGCTCGAGATCGGCGATCTGCTGTTCAGTGTCGTGAATTTGGCGAGGTATCTGGGGCTTGACCCCGAGGCGGCCCTGAGAAAGACGAACAGAAAGTTCAAGAAGCGGTTCTCGAAGATCGAGGCTGAAGCGAAGAGGCGTGGCGTCAGGCTCGAAGACCTGACCCAAGGGGAGATGGATGCGATCTGGGAATCAGCAAAGCACGAAGAGGGTGGCTGAACCTTCCGGCCTGCCCGCTGACCGGGCAGGGATCTGGCTGCCGTTGAACACCCTGCACTTTGAATGGGAAGGCCCGTAGTCGCTTGGTTTATGCCCTGAGATGGCCATTACTTGACTCGTCATGCCGGGCACCGTTCTCAAGAATCCTGGCAGCCTGGGGCACTGGGCTTATGCTATCGTGTTCCCTGCCCCCATCCTTCAAGGCTCAGCAACCCCGGGTCTCGACATACCGGGAGGGAGTGTGCACGACGCCCTTCTCCCGGGGTGTTTCTTCAGATCTTCAGCACGTAGTACCTCAGCCACACGTAGACCGTCGAGATGATGACCGACTCGACCATGAGGGGCATGCCGTAGAGCATGAACTTCAGGAAGGAGATGGGCCTGCCCGCCTTTTCCGCCATGCCCACGATGATGACGTTGGCGGAGGCGCCGATGGCGGTGCCGTTGCCGCCGAGGCAGGCGCCCAGGGCGAGGGACCACCACAGGGGCATGAGGTCGGGGTGGTGGAGAAGGGCGGTGCCCTGGAGGTCGGGCCAGAGCTGCCGGGCCATGTCGATGATGAGGGGGTTCATGGTGGCGACGTAGGGGATGTTGTCGATGAAGGCAGACGCGAAGGCGGAGAACCACATCACCACCATGCTCGTGGCGAAGAGGCTGCCCTGGGTAAGCTCCAGGACCTTGACGGACATCCAGGAGATGAGCCCCACCTTGACGACCCCGCCGATGATGATGAAGAGCCCCACGAAGAAGAAGAGCGAGGTCCACTCCACTTCGGAGAAGATGTGGTGGGGCTCCCTGATCCGCGAAACCACGAGGAGCGTGGCCGCGCCGGCCAGGGCGATGGTGGCGGGCTCCATGTGGAGCATGCCGTGGAGCACGAAGCCGGTGATGGTGAAGGCGAGCACGATGAGGGATTTCCTGATGAGAACCGGGTCCTTGATGGCCTCCAGCTCGTTCATGGCCATGACGCGCTGGCGCAGGTCCTCCTTCACGGTGAGTTTTTTCCCGAAGATGAACTTGATCGTGATCACGTACGCGATGAGCACGATGATGATGACCGGGGTGAGATTGTTGACGAAGGCCATGAAGTCGAGGCTCGCCTTGGAGGCGATCATGATGTTGGGCGGGTCGCCGATGAGGGTGGCCGTGCCGCCGATGTTCGAGGCCAG
>JAKLDU010000220.1 GCA_022703355.1 Deltaproteobacteria bacterium
TGCACGCCCTGTCCGAAATCGCGCAACGGCACGGCCTGCTCCTGATAGAAGACAACGCGCACGGCTTGTCCGGCGCGTATCATGGCCACGCCCTGGGTTCTTTCGGTCACTTAGCCGCGCTCAGTTTTCACGAAACCAAGAATTATACCTGCGGCGAAGGAGGCGCTTTATTGATAAACGAGGAAGCCTTCCGTGCCCGCGCGGAGATTCTGCGTGAAAAAGGCACCAACCGCCAGGCGTTCTTCCGGGGCGAGGTGGACAAGTACAGCTGGGTGGACCTGGGCAGCAGCTATGTAGTGTCGGACATCCTGGCGGCTATGCTGCTGGCGCAATTAGAATGCTTTGAACAGATATTCCAAAAACGCCGCTGCCTGTGGGAACGCTACCGGACGGGTTTGGCATCGTGGGCTGAAGCCCGGGGAGTACAGATGCCGGTCGTCCCCGCCCATTGCCAACAGGCCTATCATCTCTTCTATCTGCTCATGCCGTCGGAAGCCCTGCGGGACCGCTTCATAGAATACATGAGGGACCATGGCA
>JAKLDU010000221.1 GCA_022703355.1 Deltaproteobacteria bacterium
ACCTCGGCCTGACGAGGCTCTCAGGAACGACCTTCGAGGAAGCCGACCTTTCCCGCGCCTCGTTCATGGCCTGCACCCTGAAGGACGTGAAGCTCTTAAACGCCGTGCTCGAGGGCGCCGACCTCACCCTCATGCATGCGGACGGGCTGGACGTCACCGGCGCCCGCCAGAAGGGCATCCTCATGGAAGGCGCCACGGTCAGAAACCTCGTCAGGTAGATCCCGTCTCCCTGTAATGCCTTCGGACATGGAGCTTTTCCATGACGGCCTTCTTCTCCTGCTCCATCTTCCTCGACAATTCGTCCATGTAGCCGGTGGTGGTGAAGTATATCGCCCGGTCGAAGAACAAAACCACGGCGTTGTTGAACTCGAGCGCCTGGTTGAGCAGGAAAGAGGAGTCGAGGAAATTGTTTTCCATGACGTAGAGCCACAGGTGCCGCTTGATGAGCATGAGCGCCATGAGGGTCTCCTCGAGAGGTATGTCCTCGTGAAAGCGCTGCCTGCCCAGGGCCATGTAGTGTTCGCGGACCTCACCCTT
>JAKLDU010000222.1 GCA_022703355.1 Deltaproteobacteria bacterium
TCAACCTTGACCATAACGGATACCTCGGGGTTGATATCGCCACCATCTGTGAGTCAACCGGTTCCGCGCAGGAGACAGTCGAGGCTGTGCTCAAGAAGATCCAGGCTTTCGATCCCGCCGGCATTGCCGCCCGCGACCTCAAGGACTGCCTGCATATCCAGGCCTGTGCCCTGGGTCTTGAAGGCTCGCTGGTGGACAGGATCATCGACACCCATCTGGCCGACCTCCAAACCAAGAACTACGACAAGATCGCCCAGGAACTGGGCGCCACGGTCGAGGATGTTTCCTTTGCCGCCCAGATCATCACCAACATGGAGCCGCGGCCGGCCAGAGACTACAGCGATGATCCCCCGCAGTATGTTGTGCCGGACGTGTATGTCGTCAAGGTCGACGGTGGGTATGCCGTGGTCCTCAACGAGGACGAAATACGCAACCTGTCGCTCAATAAACAATATCAGGATATGCTCTCCACCGGCGGCACCGGCAAGGTGGCGCGCGACTACCTCGTCGACCGGCTGAAATCGGCGCAATGGCT
>JAKLDU010000223.1 GCA_022703355.1 Deltaproteobacteria bacterium
GGGGGGTACCGGGAAAATCTTCTCATACAAGCTCATCGTATCTTCCGCCATGTAATGCCTCCTTAACAATTTTTGATATTTATTCGCACGCTGCCTTATATAGCTAAAGATCACAATTTGGTCAAGGAAAAATGAATCATCATTCATAATCGCCCGGGTGCTGATCATATTCATCCCTGCATGCGATCTGAACACTCAACCGAGAATACAGGGTTGAATTTTCCGTCGTTCATACGTAAAATAGGAAATATCATCCTGTGCATGTGCACCCTGACGTTTACCATCACCCCGGAGGAGGTTCACATGAGTCACCACAAGGAAGAAAAGCCCCTGGAAAAGATGACGGTCCCCGAGCTGAAGGAACTGGCCCTGACCTTTCCCCACGAGCATCTGGAAAAAGCAGGCTTCGCCGATCTCGGCGTGATCATCGACAACGACCCCAAGCGCATCGAGCTTCTCGCCACGCTCGACTCCCTGTTCGTGACCGGGACGCGGGAGGACTGGGTCGCCAGGCTGCGCGGCGCCGACATCG
>JAKLDU010000224.1 GCA_022703355.1 Deltaproteobacteria bacterium
TCCGTGGGCCACAAAGCCATTCTCGGGACTTTGCGATCGCCTTGGGCGTCTGTTGCACACGGCTTGACAATCGGACGTAAATGCGGTATGTACTTCTTGAATTGAATCGCCGAATCCTGCCGTCAGCAGGAGCGGGGGACCCGAAAATCGGGGCGCATCGCCATGAGGCGTAGGGCAACGTGGGTTCCGAGACGCGATTTCTGCGTTTCGGAAGCCCCTCCTTCGGCCCGAGCCCGTCAGCTAACCTCGTAGGCGTCGAAGGAGAGAACCTCCTGCCCAGCGGAGGCCGACTCTCCGTTGGATGATAGAGAGGTTCTATCACATGGACGACACCGTTACGTCTGCCGAGGGCGGCCTACGAGCTGCCCCGGTCGAATCCCCCACTTTGTCTGCGCGGCTCCGGCGTATTCTCTTCGGTCCGCCCCGCGATCTGGGCGATCGTCATCTGTTCCACCGTCTGTCGGTGGTGGCCTTTCTGGCCTGGGTCGGCCTGGGAGCCGATGGGCTCTCTTCCTCCGCCTACGGCCCGG
>JAKLDU010000225.1 GCA_022703355.1 Deltaproteobacteria bacterium
GAGGCCCGCCGGGCGCCTCAGGAGAGGGCCCGGCGCGCTTCGATCAAGCCCGCTTCCCGCCGCCCGCGGCCTTGAGGGCGCGCAGGGACAGGCCCACGAGGGCGGCTAGGGCGAGGGTCATGGCCCCACCCACGAGGCCCGCGACGCTCGTGCCCGGGTCGACGGCCGGCCAGGCCTCGACGGCCTCGCCTCCTCCCTCCGCTTCGGCCGGGGCCTTCCGGAAGCCGTAATCGGGGAGGAAGGCCGTGCTCTCCTGCAGCCGCGCGGCGCCGGCGTAGACCGAGCCTTCCGCCTCGAGCTCGGCGCTCCCGGAGCTCCTCTCCATCGACCACTCGAGGCCGTCGGGATTCGACGAGGCGAACCAGGACAGGAGCCCCCCGGTCAGGACCGCGACGAGGGCGAGGCCGGCGAGGGCCTTCCTGGTGGGAACCTGGCCGAGGGCCTCGCCCGAGCCCGCGCGCTCGACGATGCCCGGCGAGGCGGCCTTCACGTAGGCGACGACCGCCGCGGTGACGAATCCCTCGACCAGG
>JAKLDU010000226.1 GCA_022703355.1 Deltaproteobacteria bacterium
AGCCACTTGTCGGCGGGCACATCAAGCGAGGTGGACTCGAAGCGCGCCGGCACGGGTGGCGTGGGGGCGCTCGGTTCGATTCCAAGCGCGGCCTTCCACTGGGCGAGGAGCGATTCGCGGGAGTCATCGAGGTTCACGATCTCGTTGTTGAGGCGTTCCTGCTCGATCTGAGCGCGGAGCACGTCTTGCAGGGTGGCTTTGCCGACTTCGTTCCGGGAGCGGGCGAGCCGCTCCAGCTCCTGGAGGAGGTCGAGGTTCTCGCGGTTGACGCGAATCTTCTCCTCCAGGAAATGGAGTTGGTAGTAAGTCCGCTTCACGTCGTAAGCGCTTCGCAGTGAAGCTGCCTTGAACGTAAAATAGCCGCCCTGGCTTGCCGCCGCAGCCACGGCTCCGGCTGCTCGCAGCTTGCCCATTCCGGGAAAGCTCATCATCAGCCCCGGCATGACCGAACTGACCACGTCCTGGATGTCCATCTCAAACGTGAGCTGCGGGTCTGGCAGTGACCGCTGCACCGTGATTCGCTCCAC
>JAKLDU010000227.1 GCA_022703355.1 Deltaproteobacteria bacterium
CTGGAAAACGCTGCTTTTGCCTGCAAGGACACCAAAGAGGCCCTGCGGTTGATGGATCTGCTCGGCATTGCCCACCTCAAAAACCAGAAACCGCATCAGGTCTCCGGCGGCGAACGCCAGCGGTGCGCCATCTGCCAGGCGGTAGCCCGGAAATCGAAACTGCTGCTTTTCGACGAGCCCTTTTCGGCGCTGGATTGCGTTACCCGGCGCAGGCTTCGCGATGATATTCGCATGCTGCGCGAACAGACATCGTCTCCAATGGTTTATGTGACGCACGATTTAACGGAAGCTTTTGCTCTGGCAGACGCCATTGTGCCGGTGGTGGACGGCAGGATCGATCAAAACTGGCTGCAAAGCGCCATTGAACCCGTGTACGCCGCCGGAAATACTGCGCGAGGTGTCCGTCGCCGGAAACTGGCGCTGGCCCAATGAAGACGGAGGTGAACCCATGATGATTCGACGTGCCGGAAAGCCGGACATTGAAGCCATGCTCCCCATGCTTGCTGAACTGTTTTCCATCGAAACGG
>JAKLDU010000228.1 GCA_022703355.1 Deltaproteobacteria bacterium
GGCGTGCTGCGCGGTCTGGGCTCGCGGTACTACTATTCCTCGGCGGGGCAGGAGTTCAGCGGCCAGTGGTGGGTGCAGGGCCGCGTTTTCGGTAAGCAGTACAACATCACCGGCCCGGACGAGCACGCGACCGAAATGCTCGTGGCCTGGGGATGGAACGGCATGCAGAGCCACCAGATGCCCCGGGCGCGCACGGTGCTCAAGGGCTTCAGCGAGGACCCGGAGAGGCTCCTGGTGGCGATCGATCCCCGGAGGAGCGAGACCGCGGCGATCGCGAACATACATCTGCCCGTGCGCCCGGGCGCCGACGCCCTGCTCATGAAGGCGATGATCGCCATCATCCTGAGCGAAAAAAAGGAAAACCGCGTCTATCTCGAGCGCTACGTCGAGGGCTGGGAGCGGGTGCGCCCGTGGTTCGACGACTTCGACGTGAACGGGGCGCTCAACGTGTGCGGCCTCGACGCGGGAGAGGTCCGCGGACTCTGCGACCTCATGACCGCGCGCAGATGGAGCGTGCATCCCGACC
>JAKLDU010000229.1 GCA_022703355.1 Deltaproteobacteria bacterium
TGCAATCCACGCTGGTTCACGAGTTCGGCGGAGCGGGACCACTTCTCAGACATCTGCGGGTGTTCTCTAGGCCCGCTGCAGGAGCGTGGAGGCGACCGAAATGTATTTGCGGCCGGCTTCCTGTGCGGCGAGGGCCGCTTCGGCGATCGGGAGCTTGCTGCGGACTTCAGCCAGCTTGATCAGCATGGGCAGGTTCACGCCGGCGATCACTTCGATCTTGGCGCCGCCCATGACGGAAATGGCGAGGTTGGAGGGCGTGCCGCCGAACATGTCGGTGAGGATGACGACGCCCGATCCGGTGTCGCAGGCCTTGGCCGCCGCAATGATTTCCTTGCGGCGCATCTCCATGTCGTCGTCAGGTCCGATTGAAACCGCGCTGGCATTGTCCAGATGGCCGACCACATGTTCTGCGGCGGCGATGAACTCCTCGGCCAACCGGCCGTGCGTAACCACGACCAAACCGATCATTGGAAATACTCCCGCATATCCCAGCATCCCATGGTGAGGACTCGATTGTTTCGGGGTC
>JAKLDU010000023.1 GCA_022703355.1 Deltaproteobacteria bacterium
CTCGTGCTGCTGGGGAGCCCGAGGAAAAAGGGGAACACCGCCCTGCTCGCGCAGCAGGTGGCCGAGGGCGCCCGGTCCTGCGGCGCGAGCGTGGAGACGGTCTTTCTCCACGAGCTCGAGATAAAGACCTGCAAATCCTGCTACGCCTGCCAGGTGCCCGGCAGCACTGGCTGCGCCATCGACGACGGGATGCAGAAGCTCTTCCCGCTCATGCTCGAGGCCGACGCCTGGGTGCTGGCAAGCCCGGTGTACTGGTTCACCATGTCCGCCCAGCTCAAGCTCTGGATGGACCGCTGCTTCGCCCTGCCGGCCTACGCGAAGGACCCGTTCAAGGGGAAGAAGATTGCGGTGGCCATGGCCTACGGCGGGGAAGACCCCTTCGACTCGGGGTGCGTGAACGCCCTGCGCACCTTCCAGGACGCCTACGGCTACGCGGGGGCGAAGATCGAGGGCTTCGTGTACGGCAGCGCCATGAAGGCGGGCGAGATCAGGAAGAACAAGGCCCTCATGGAAGCGGCCGTGGAGCTGGGGAAGAAGCTCGCCGGGGATTGAGCGCCGCAAGGTGTTTCCGGGGGAAGACCCCTGCGACCCGGAGGGCGCACGCCTTATAAGAGTCCGTCGCTTGGGCTGCCGAGCATGTTCAGCCGCTGTATTCCCTCGTGCCCCTGCATCTGGGAAAGGCCGCGCAGCCCCAGAACTTCCTTCCCTCGTTCGGCCCTTTGCCTGCCGTTCTCAGCACCATGGCGCTGCCGCACAGGGGGCATTCGTGGCTGACGGCAGGCTCAATCTCCCGCGGGGGCTCCGGCTTGAGCGCGCTCTTCACTTCGGAGATCATCCTGACCAGGCCGGGACCGTCGATCAGCTCGAGCTGTTTTCCCGAGGCAAACTCACGGGCTTCCCGGGTAAACGTGCCCGACGAAATGACAATGCCGCTGGTCGCCCCTTGTGCGGCGACCACCCCATAGAGCTCCCTGACGACCCTGACCCCGACCTGTTCCACCCTCCAGTGCTTGCACTGGACGAGAACCGTCTGCCCGTCCTTCCGTATTTCGAGGTCAACCCCGCCGTCGGCCCCACCGCCGCCGGTCTCCGTCACCCGAAATCCCTTCCGCCTGTATGCCTCGCCGACCAGTTCCTCGAACTCCCGCCAGCCGATAAGGCGGATGCTCCTGATGTCCGTCTGCCGGTCGAACAGTGCGCCTTTGCGCCAGGCATCCCATGCAGCCAGGGCTGCGCAGACCAGAAACGCAAAAGCAAAGACAGGGGCGAGGGACGGCAGCGCACCGAGAAAACCCTGTAAGAGCGGGTTGGTGATCTCAAAGACTGGAGGCAGAAATCTCAACCCAAGGTAGGAAACGATGGCCAGGATAACGCCGACCCACCAGGGAGCGGCTATCACATCTTCAAAGAACGATCTTCCTCGTCGTGACATGGCACCTCCTTATTTGAATTCATACTCGGCAAGGGTCGTCGGCGGCTGAAGCGTAAGCAGGATCTTCCCGTTGCCCCCCATCACCTCGCCAGGGAAAGTTGTCTGCCTTGCCCTCCCGATAAGCCCCGGCGTCGCAGTTGTTGCCTCCCTGGCGGCGTGCCCCGCCTCCGGCAGCAGGCCCGCTCACTTCCCCCCGATGAGCTCCAGGATGGCCAGAGCAGCTTCCCTGGCCTTCAGGCCCACCTCGAGGACCGGGCCCACGCACATGGGGCACCCGTGCTCGCAGGGGCACGACGAGATGAGGCTCTTCGAGAGGTCAAGGAGGGTGTGGTGCTGCTCGAAGAGGAGCTCCGAGAAGCCCACGCCGCCCGGGTAGGCGTCGAAGATGAAGACCGTGGGGTCGTAGGCGTCCACCATGACGGCCTCCGAGCCCGCGATCTCGCCCGGCGCCGTGGTGATGACCCGGCGGTCGCGGCCGTGGCGCACGTACCACTGCCCGCTCTTGTCGCCGATGCAGTGGTCGATGTCGCGGATGTCCGCCATGAGCAGGATGGCCGAGAGGTGGTGCAGGCTGTAGGAAAGCCCCAGCAGGCCGTCGATGAGCTCCTCCCTGGTGAAGGGAAGTGTCAGCAGCCTGTCCCAGGGCACGGTGAACCAGTAGCTCGTGGTGTGCATCTGCCTTTCGGGCAGGTTCACGTCGCCGTAGCCAACGTTCTCCGAAGTATAGAACTTGATCTTCTTGTACCCCACCACCTTGCGCACCACCTGCACCTCGCCGTGCTCCGCCATGATGCCGCCGGACTTCTTCACGTCGAACTCGTCCAGGACCCGGACATTGGTGTAGGTCATGGCGTCGGTGTAGTGGTCGGAGTCGACCTTGCGCACGTAGGCCCTGTTCCTCTCGAGGTCGAGCTTGTCCACGTGGTACTGCTGGGACTCCACCATGTAGATGGCGCCGTCGTGCACGGTGGTGAAGGCGCTGTCCCAGTCCACCTCGGCGATGATCCGGTGGGAGCCCGCGTCGGTGGTGTCCACCACCACCACGTTCTCCGGGTTCACGGTGCGCAGGGACACCTCGTCGGCCGGGTAGCTCTCGGCGGCCCAGTGCCAGCGGTCCTCCACCCGGTGGAGCACGCCCTTCTCCTCGAGGTAGCCCAGGAACTCCATCAGGTCCTCGGAGCCGAACTTCTCGCCCTTCTCGAAGGGCAGCTCGAAGGCCGCGCTCTTGATGTGGTGGAGCAGGATGAGGAGGTTGTCCGGGTTCACCCGGCAGTGCTCCGGCGAGCGGGAGAAGAAGTAGTCCGTGTTCTCCACGATGAACTGGTCCATGGGCAGGCTCCTAGCCACGAGCACGGCCAGGCTCTCGCCGCTCCTCCTGCCCGCGCGGCCCGCCTGCTGCCAGGTGCTCGCGATGGAGCCCGGGTAGCCCGCCATGATGCAGGCCTCCAGCGCGCCGATGTCGATGCCCAGCTCGAGGGCGTTGGTGCTCACCACGCCCATGACCTCCCGGTCCCTGAGGCCCTTCTCGATGGACCGCCTGAGCCCCGGGAGATAGCCCCCCCGGTAGCCCGTGACGAAGTGGTCGTCCACGGGCCTGCTGCCCCTGAACATGTCCTTGAGGTACTTCGTCACGACCTCCACGTTGAGCCTGCTCGTGGTGAACACGATGGTCTGGATGCCGTTTCTGATGAGGTCGCCCGCCATGTCCCTCACCGGGGTGAGCGCGGACTGGCGGATGCCCAGCTCCCGGTTCACGATGGGCGGGTTGTAGAGGATGAAGGTCTTCGCGGCCGTGGGCGCCCCGCTTTTCTCGATGAGGGTGACCTCCCGCTCGAGGAGCCTCTCCGCGTGCTCCTTGGGGTTGGCCACCGTGGCGGAGCAGCAGATGAACACCGGGCTCGAGCCGTAGAAGGAGCAGATGCGCTTCAGGCGCCGGATCACGTTCGTGAGGTGCGAGCCGAAGACCCCCCGGTACACGTGCAGCTCGTCGATGACCACGTAGGCCAGGTTCGAGAAGAGCTTCTGCCACTTCGTGTGGTGGGGCAGGATGCCCGCGTGGAGCATGTCCGGGTTGGTGATGACCACGTGGCCCTGCTTGCGGATTGCCTGCCGGGCGTCGTCCGGGGTGTCGCCGTCGTAGGTGAAGGTCTTGATGTCGGCCTCGAGGTCCGTGATGAGGGAGTGCACCTCGTGCATTTGGTCCTGGGCCAGGGCCTTCGTGGGAAACAGGTAGAGGGCGCGCTTCTCGCGGTCCTCGAGGACCTTCTGGAGCACGGGCAGGTTGTAGCACAGGGTCTTGCCGCTCGCGGTGGGGGTCACGAGCACCACGTCACCGCCCCTGCGGACGAGGTCGACCGCCTCGGCCTGGTGGCTGTAGAGGCTCGTCACGCCCCGCCTGCCCAGGACGGCGCGGATGCGGGGGTCGACCCACCCGGGATAGGGTGAGTACACCGCTTCCCGGGCCTCGATGCGCTTCATGGCCGTGACGTTTTCCCGGAACCGGCGATTGTTCCCCGCGCGGCTGATCCATTCTGAGAGCGTGAGCTGGGCCATATGCTTCAAGCTGCCTTTCGGTCATGCCGGGACGGTGGCTGCGAAACAGGGAAAAAGGGAACAGGCCCGGCCATGCACGGGACAACTATAGAAACGCCGCCCCGGGGTGTCAACGGGGAAAACCGGCTCATGGGCGGGGGCGCGCGGCCTGAAGGGCTCCCCGAAGCGGCCCCAATGCCCAGACCCGCACGATGGACGCAGGCGCGCCCGGTGAAGGGTGAATCTTCTCATCGGCCGGGAGTCTGCCGGAGAAGCCTTCCGACAATTTTACCCGCCTGCCCCGCCTCATGCAGCCGACCCGGCGTGAACACCCGGTTCAGATTGTCCTTATCATGTCCCCCTCCTTTGCCGTTGAAGGGAATGACGCGCGATCCTCGGCCTGATAAACGGAGCGGAAAAACATGAAGGAAAAAATATGAGGCGGTACGGACGGTCTTTCCCGATGATCAGATCCCTGCTGACTCTCCTGGCCGGCTGCTGGGTTGTCCTCTCCCCCTGCTGCGCCCGCGCCGACGCCATAGAGAAGGTCAATGCCGACGGCGTTGCCCTGACGTTCGATGCGTGTGAAACCCGAACGGCATCCCGCTTCGACGAGAAGATCCTTTCTTACCTCATAGAACAGAAGATACCGTTCACCGTTTTCATGACGGGCAGGTTTGCGAACAGGAACAGGAAACGCCTGCAGGAGATCTCGCGGCTCCCGTTCGTGGAGATCGAGAACCACTCCTTCAATCACCGCCAGCACATGGAACGCCTGACGGCCGACGAGATCAGAAAGGAGGCGCAGGACCTCGACGAGCTGATGATGGAGATGATCGGCAGGAAAACGAAGTTTTTTCGATTCCCGGCCGGGAACTATGACAGGAAAACCCTTCGCGCCATAGAGGACCTGCATTACAAGGTTGTTTCCTGGACATACCCGAGCGGGGATCCCGATAAAAGCATCACCCCGTCCAGGCTCACGGACTGGACCCTCTCGAAAACACGAACCGGGGACATCCTCATATTCCACATAAACGGGAGGGGCTACGGCACGGGTGAGGCATTGCCCTCCATAATACGGAACCTGCAGGGAAAGGGGTTGAAGTTCATCAAGCTCGAGGATGGAAACATCTGATGCCCACCCGCCGGCCGTGGCTCCCGGAAGCCCGGGGGCGCTGAAGACATCCCTGCTCTCCTCAGTTCCCCGATATCCATGGCGCCCGGAAGCCCGGGGGCGCGGCATCCCCCCCGGTCATTGAAGATTCCATGCCGTGTCGAAGCCGTCCCTGACCGCCTGCGCGATGCGGCCGGCCCTGCGGGCGTCACCGATGGTATACAGCCTCGGGAAGCCGGGCTTAAGCTCCCGTGCCAGGGAGTCGTCGCTCTCCACCCCCACGGCCAGCACGACAAAGTCTGCCGGGTGTTCGCTGCGCAGCCTGCTTCTGACCTGCTCCACCACGATGGAGCAGGGATTGACCTTCACCAGCCTGCTGCCGGTCATGACGGCGACGCCAAAGGGTTCGAGACGGCCCGCCACGTCGTCCACGCACTGCTGCAGGGCGTTCTGGCCGACTTTCTCCAGCATCTCCACCAGGAGTATCCTGTTGCCGTCGCGGGCCAGCTTTTCGGCGGTCTCCAGCCCGGTGAGGCCCGCCCCGATGACCGCCACGCGCTTTCCGCCCACCTCGACGCTGCCGCCTAAAACCTCGGTGCAGGTGGCGACGTGCGGGAGGTGTGCGCCCTCGATGGGCGGGCGCACGGCAGTGCCGCCGGTGGCCACGATGACCGCATAGGGGTTCAGGGCCTGGACAGCTTCCCGGGTTGCCCTGCTGTTCACGCGGATTTCCGCCCCGCTCTTTTCCGCAGCGCGAAGAAGATCGGCTATGCACCAGCGGATCTTTTCTTTCCCGGGGAGCTTGTCGGCCAGCAGCAGCTGGCCGCCCGGCTGTGCGTTCCGCTCCAGGACTATGGGCCTGAACCCGCGCAGCCCCAGGACCTCCGCCGCCGCGAGACCCGCCGGCCCGGCACCGACGATTACCACGGTGCGGCCCCCGCCGTTCTTCAGGGGGGCTGCGGTTTCCCGCTCGCGCCCCAGGCGGGGATTGACGGCGCACTCCAGCGGCTTGCCCAGGGGGGCGTTGGCGAGCAGGCTTTCGAAGCACCACAGGCAGTTGATGCAGCGCCTGACGCCGTCCTCGTTTCCCCGGCCGACCTTGGATGCCCAGGCAGGGTCTGCCAGGCAGGGGCGGCCCAGGCAGACAAAGTCCTGGATGCCCCCGGCCAGCTGGGACTCGGCCTGATCTGCGCTGCGGATGAGGTTGGCGGCCAGGACCGGGATGCCCACGGCTTCCTTCACGGCTCGGGCCAGGTTCGCGCGCCAGCCTGGCTCGAAGGAGACCGGCTCCAGCCAGTAGTTCATGGTCTCGTAGCCCGCCGAAGAAACGTCGATGGCGTCGATGCCCGCCTGCTCGAGCCGCCTGGCCATCTCCACCCCTTCCTCCAGCTCGATGCCGCGCCCCGCCTGCCCGATGCAGCGATAGTACTCGTCGACGGTCAGCCGCACCATGAGGGGAAAGTCCGGGCCGCACCGGGCGCGGATGCCGCGGATGATCTCCAGGAGAAAGCGCAGGCGGTTGTCCAGCGAGCCGCCGTACTCGTCCGTCCTCCGGTTGGTGTGCGGGCTCAGGAACTGCTGGATGAGGTAGCCGTGGGCGGCGTGCAGCTCAACCCCGTCGGCGCCGGAAAGCTGCACGCGCCTGGCGGCCCTGATGAAATCATCCGCCAGCCGCCTGATCTCGAAGTGCATGAGAGGGCGCGTGCGCTGGTTGTCCTGCGTGCACACCACCGCCGAGGGCCCGACCACCGGCAGCGCCCAGCCGTGGTCGGCCAGCTTCTTGGCCCAGGGGGCGACCTTCACGAAAAGCTTCCAGTAGCCCGGCCACAGCCGTCCCGCCATCCCGCTTACGGCCCAGGTCCCTATCATGACCCCGTGGTTCTGCCGGCCGGGGTGATGCAGCTGGCAGAAGATTTTCGCCCCCAGGCGATGCACGCGGTCCACCATGCGGGCAAAGGGCTCGATGTGGCGGTCATGGCTCATGGCCAGCTGCCGGGGATGGGAGGCGCCGTGCAGCTCGTTCACCCGGGTGACGCCGGTGATGAGCAGGCCCGGACCGTTTCCTGCGCGCTCTTCGTAATAGGAGATCAGCTGCCCGGAGGGCGTGCCGTCGAAATTGGCCATGCCCACTTCCATGGCCGGCATGACGATCCGGTTGCGCAGCGCGACCCTGCCGATGGACCCTTCAGAAAACAAAAGCGGATGGTTCATGGAAAAGCCCTCCGTTCATGCCTGCATCTGCCGGAGCCCCCCGCCCGGCCATGGGGAACGTGGGGGCAGAAGGGACGGGCCTGCTTCCCTGGAGCACGGACCCGCCCCCTGTCTTCCTATCGCGGCCCTTCCCCGGGCCTGCGCTCGCCGAGGGGCACGTAGACGTACTCCCTGGGCAGCGAGTTCACGTAGGCCGGACGGATGAGCTTGGCCTGGATGATCTGCTCGATGCGGTGCGCCGACCAGCCCACCACCCGGGACATGGCGAAGATGGGGGTGAAGAGGTCGATGGGGATGCCCAGCACCTTGTAGACGAAGCCCGAGTAGTAGTCCACGTTGGGAGCCACGATCTGGCCCTTGCGCTCCCGGATGAGCTCGCAGGCGATCTCCGCCACGAGGTCCATGAGCTCGAGCTCCTGGATCTGCTCCTTCTTCGTGGCGATCTGGAGGGCCTTCTCCTTGAGGATGTCGCACCGGGGGTCGGACAGGGTGTACACGGCGTGGCCCATGCCGTAGATCTTGCCCGCCTTGTCGTGCGCCTTCCTGTCGAGGATCTTCTCGAGGTACGCCCTCACCTGCGTGCGGCTCTCCCAGTTCTGGACGTTCTTCTTGATGGACTGGACCATCATCATCACCGCCTCGTTGGCGCCGCCGTGGAGGTGGCCCGACAGCGACGCGATGCCCGAGCAGATGGCCATGTAGGTGTTGGCCCCGCTGGAGGAAACGGTGCGCACCGCAAAGGTGGAGTTGTTGCCGCCGCCGTGCTCCGCGTGGAGCATGAGGGCGAGGTCGAACAGGAGCGCCTCGTCCCGGGTGGGCTTTTCGCCCCGGAGCATGTAGAGGAAGTTCTCGGCCGTGGACATCTTCGGGTCGGGCCGCAGCATCACGAGGTCGTCGCCCTTGCGGTAGCGCGCCGCCTTGTAGTTGTACGCCACCACGGTGGGCATCTTGGCGATGAGCGAGATGCAGGTGTCGATGACGTCCTCGATCTCGATGGACACCGGGTCCGGGTCGCACCGGGAGAGGTGGGAGACCACCGCGTGCAGGGCGAACATCTGGTTGTCGTTCTGGGCCTCCTGGAGGAGGATGCCCCGCTCGATCCTCGTGAGCGCCCGCTTCTTGGCCACGGTGTCGCAGAAGGTATCGAGGTCGTCCGGGCAGGGGAGCTCGCCGGTGAGCAGGAGATACGCGATCTCCTCGAACCCGAACCGGTCTTCCTTCTGGATCTGCCTGGCCAGCTCGATGGCGTCGTACCCGCAGTACAGGAGCCTGCCCGGGATGGGCTTCACGTCGTACCCGCCGCTCCCGTCCTTCCGGGGGATCCGCTCGTAGCCCAGAACGAGGCCCTTGGAGGTGATGCCGGCGACGACCCCCGTGCCGTCGGGGTTCCTCAGCCCGAGCTTGATGTCCTTGGCCTTGACCAGCTCCGGCGACACCTCGTTGTGGTACCGCGCGAGCTCGTCGATCTTGCTGATGATGTTCTTCATGCTCTTCTTCCCTTCCCGGCCTGCCTGGCCCCTGCGTTCGTTCAGCCCCTTGTCTCCGGCTGCATCCTGCCCACTATACAACGGCCCCGCATCCCCCGGCAAGGAAAAGCCTGAAGCGGGCCCTCAAAATGCAGGGGTCACGGCGGCCAGGCACACGATGCCGTCCTGCCCGTTCTCCTCGGCCCTGGTCTTTTCCCCGCTCATCACCCGGAGGGAGAGTTCGATCAGGGTTTGCGCCACGTCGTCGAGGCTGCCCCCCTGAAGCACGACCCCGGCGTTTACGTCCATGTCGTCCTCCATGAGGCGGTAGAGCCTGCTCGTGCTCGCCACCTTGATCACCGGCAGGATGGGGAAACCCACGGGCGTGCCCCGGCCCGTGGTGAAGATGATGAGCTGGCACCCGGCGGCGGCCAGCGAGGCCATGGACTCGGTGTCATAGCCAGGGGCGTCCATGACCGAGAGGCCCTTCTCCTTCGGCGCCCGGCCGTAGTCCACCACCTCCGACACCGGGGACCTGCCCCCCTTCTCGATGCACCCGAGGGACTTTTCCCGGATGGAGCTCAGCCCGCCGTCCATGTTGCCCGGCGCGATGACGTAGGCCGCCAGCTCGCCCAGGATGTCCCTGGTGCGTTTGTGCGCCCGGGCCACGAGGTCCTCCACCTGCCTGGCCACCTCCGGCGTCTTCGCCCTGCGGGAGAGGATGTGGGCCGTACCGATCATCTCCGTGGACTCGGTGAGGATGACGCTCCCGCCCGCACCCACCAGCCAGTCCGACACCAGGCCCACCGCGGGGTTCGCCGTGACGCCCGAGAAGGCGTCGGACCCGCCGCACTCGAGGCCGAGCGTGACGAGGTCCAGGGGGCAGTCGACCCGCGCCTGTCCCTTCGCTTCCCGGGCAAAGGCCTGCACGATCCCGATCCCCTCGGCCGTGGTCCTGCGCGAGCCTCCCCGCTCCTGGATGATCAGGTGGGCGCAGGGCTTGCCCGTTCCGGCGATGCCCGCCGCGACGTTTGCAGCCTGGACGGTCTCGCACCCGAGGCCCACCACCAGGGCCGCAGCCACGTTGGGGTTCGCCCCCAGGCCGGCAAGCGTCCGCTCGTGCATGCTGATCTCGAGGGCCCTCCCGCAGCCGTGGGCGTGGAGCAGGGGCACCGCCCCGGAAACGGCCCGGGCGATGTTCGCGGCCACCCCGTTGGCGCAGGACACGGTGGGGATCACCGCCACGTGGTTCCTCACCCCCGCCGACCCGTCCGGCCTCAGGAAGCCCTTGAAGGTGTCCATGGCCTACCCCTCCCTGATGTCGAGGTTGTGGGTGTGGACCCAGCCCCCCCGGGGGATGTCCTCCCGGGCGAAGCCGATCTCCTCGCCGTACTTGAGAACGGGCTCCCCGGAACTGATGTCCCGAAGGGCCACCTTGTGGCTGCAGGGTATGTCCTGGACGGCCGTGATCACGAGCCCGCCCGGCAGCCGGGCCTCCCCGCCCTTCGGGATGTCCGCCAGGGCGACCCCCACGTTGTCCCCCGGGTTGATCAGCGCCACGTTGTGCATCGCACCCCCCCTCGGGCCCCGCGCACAGAGGCGTGAACCGAACCGGGCCCTGGACCCATCATACGGAAATCCCCTGCCCCTTGCCAGCGCTTTTCACGGGCCGGCACGCAGATGCCGCAACCGGGACAGCCTGAATACCTCTTTGCTTTCACTCGCGAATCCTTTATATATTCTGTCAGAGACCCGCTTGGGGAATGACTATGCTGAAGAAAGGTGCCCTCGCTCTCGCACTCCTCACCGCGCTCTACGCCGTGGCGGGCTTCTTCATCCTGCCCGCCTGGCTTCGCCCGGTCATGGAAGAAAAGCTCTCCCTCGCCCTGAACCGGAAGGTGACCATAGGCGAGCTCACGGTCAACCCCTTCGCCCTGAGCGTCGCCGTCAGGGGCTTCACCATGCGGGAGAAGGGGGGCGCCGCGACCTTCGTCTCCTTCGACGAGCTCTCCCTCAACGCCCAGGCGAGATCGATCTTCAAGGGCGGGCCGGTGGTGCGGGAGATCACCCTCACGGGCCCCAGGGTCGCCCTCACCCGCCTCGACGCGAAACGGTACAACTTTTCCGACCTCCTGGAAAAGAAGCGGCCCGCCGCGGAGGAAAAACCGAAGAAACCCCTGCGGTTCTCCGTGGGCAACATCGTCGTGAAGAACGGCACCGTCCTGTTCCGCGACGAGGTGGCGAAGACGAGCCACACCGCGGACCGGATCGACCTCTCCATACCCTTCATCTCGAACCTGGACGAGTTCCTCGACGTGTACGTGCAGCCGAGGTTCTCCGCCCGGGTCAACGGCACGACCTTCACCCTCGCGGGGGAATCCAAGCCCTTCAAGGACAGCCTGGAGACCTCGCTGGCCCTCGACCTCGAGGGCATCTCCCTGCCGTTCTACCTGGGCTACCTGCCCGAGGGCCTGAAGCTCGGCGTAACGTCGGGCACCATCGACCTCAAGACCCGGCTCTCGTATGTCCAGTACAAGTCGCGCAAGCCCAACCTGACCGTCGTGGGAAACCTCGCCGTGCACAACCTGTCACTCAGGGACAGGGCCGGGGAGCCCCTGCTGGACCTCCCGGAGACCCGCCTCGCGCTGGCCCCCTCCCCCGTTTTGGACAGGCTGGCCCACGTCAGCTCCCTCGAGTTCGAGTCCCCCGGGCTGAGCGTCACCAGGGACGCATCCGGCACGCTCAACCTCGCGTCCCTCTCCGGGCCGGAAAAGAAGCCGCCCGAAGACGAACAGAAGCCCCCCTTCGTGGTGAAGCTCGACAGGGTCTCGCTCGCGGACGGCAGGGTCCTGTTCACCGACGCCTCGAAGGAGGGCCCGGTCAGGCTCGCGCTGGGCGGCATCAAGCTCGAGGCCAGGGGGCTCTCCACCGGTCCGGGCTCCCGGGGCTCCTTCGAGCTCTCGTCGAAGATCAACGACCGGTGCACCCTGGGTGCGTCGGCAACCCTGGGCCTCAAGCCCCTGGACTGCGAGGCGAAGCTCGACCTGGCGGGGTTCGAGCCCGCCTGGGTCCAGCCCTACTTCACCGACAAGGTCCGCATCCTTCTCACCAGGGGAAGCTGCACCCTGGCAGGCACGCTGAAGGTTTCAAAGGACACCTCTTTGAAGCCCCGGGTGGCCTTCTCGGGCAAGGCGGCCCTCTCCGATTTCGTGTCCCTGGACAAGGCCACGTCCGAGGATTTCCTCCGGTGCAGGGCCCTGTCGCTGAACAGCATGAAGCTCGGCCTCAACCCGGGGTTCGTGGACATCGGCACCGTCGCCGTCCGGGGGCTCTCTTCCCGGGTCATCGTGGCCAGGGACGGCACCCTGAACGTGACCTCCGTCGTGAAGAAGGGGGGCAAGCCGAAAAAGACGGCCCCGGGTCCCGGGGGCGGGAAGAAAACCTTCGAGAAGATCGCCATCGGGCAGGTGGTGGTGGACGGCGCCCGGGTCCTCTTCGTGGACAGGTCGGTCAGGGAAGGCTACTCCGCCGAGCTCTCGAGGCTCAAGGGCACGGTGCGGGGAATCTCGTCGAGCAGGAGCTCCCGGGCCGACGTGAAGCTCTCGGGCCTGCTCAACCGGAGCGCCCCGGTGCTTCTCACGGGCAGGATCAACCCCTTCAAAGAAAACCTCTACGTGAACCTGCACACGAGCCTCACCGATCTCGACCTGAGTCCCATGACGCCCTACGCGGGCACCTACGTGGGCTACGCCGTTGACAAGGGCAAGCTCTCCCTGGACCTCACCTACCTCATCGACAGGAAGAACCTCGACTCGCAGAACAACATCTTCATCGACCAGTTCACCTTCGGCCAGGGCATGGAGAGCCCCCGGGCCACGAAGCTCCCGGTGCGCTTCGCCGTGTCCCTGCTCAAGGACGCCAGGGGCCGGATCGACCTGAAGATCCCGGTGAAGGGCCGCACGGACGACCCGCAGTTCAGCGTCTGGGGCATCGTCCTCACCGTGCTCAAGAACCTGGTGGTCAAGGCCGCCACCTCGCCGTTTGCCCTCCTGGAAGCCATGTACCCGGGCGCCTCCGAGTCGAACGCCGTGGAGTTCGCCTACGGCAGCGACGACCTGCCCGAAGGCGCCGCCGGGAAGATCGCGCCGCTCCTGAAGATCCTCGCGGACAAGCCGTCCCTGAACGTGGAGGTCCGGGGCTACGCGGACCCGGAGAAAGACCGGCAGGGGCTGGAAACCGTTTCGTTCGAGAACAAGGTCAAGTCCCAGAAGCTCAAGGCCCTGGTGAGGAAGGGGGCAAAGGGGGCCACCCTCCGGGACGTGAGCCTCTCCGCCGAGGAATACCCGGTGTACCTGAAAAAGGCCTATGCCGCCGAAGATTTCCCCAAGCCCAGGAACTTCGTCGGCCTTGCCGTGGACCTGCCCCCCGCCCAGATGGAAAAGCTCATGCGCGAGCACATCGAGGTGACTCCGGGCGACCTGCGGCTGCTGGCCGAGAGCCGCGCCCGGAAGGTCCAGGGGCTCCTGGCGGCGGACCGCACCGTCGCCCCGTCCCGGATCTTCCTCATCGGGGCGGGAAACGGGGCCCCATCCTCCCGTGACGGGATGAAAACCTCCCGGGTCGAGCTCACGCTCAAGTGAGGACAAAGCCATGGAGAAGGGCGGCAGGGTGGCGAAGGCCGGCGACTTCCTGAAGGAGGGGATCTGGAAGGTCAGACTCCAGGACCACCGCGGCTCCACGCGGTTCCTGCTCAGATACCTTCGGATCGTCCTCATCGCCGGCGAGCGGTTCTCCGCTGACCGGTGCACGCTCTGGGCCTCCTCGCTCACGTACTACTCCGTGCTCTCCATCGTGCCGGTCTTCGCCCTGGGGTTCGCCGTGGCCAAGGGCTTCGGCCTGCAGCAGTACCTCGAGAAGATGGTCCTCGAGCAGTTCGCCGGCCAGGAGGAGGTGATCCTCCGGGTGGTCGATTTCTCCCGCAACCTCATGGAGCGCACGAGCGGCGGCGTCATCGCCGGGGTGGGGGCCATCTTCCTCGTCTGGACCGTGTTCCAGGTCCTGGGCAGCGCGGAAAGGGCCTTCAACACCGTCTGGGGCGTCCGGAAAGGCCGCTCCCCGGGCAGAAAGCTCACGGACTACCTCTCCATCATGCTCGTGAGCCCTCTGGTCATCGTCGCCTCGAGCTCCGCCATGGTGCTGCTCGCCACCCGGCTCAACGACCTCCTCGCACGGTTCGGGCTCGGGCTTCTCGCCCCGGTCATCACCCTGGCGCTCGGCGTCGTCCCCACACTGCTCATCTGGATGCTCCTCACCTTCATCTACGTCTTCCTCACGAACGCACGGGTGAGCCTTCTCTCGGGCCTCGTGGGGGGCGTGCTCGCGGGCACGGTCTTCGTGCTGGTGCAGTGGGTCTACATCCGCTTCCAGGTCGGGGTGGCGGGCTACAACGCCATCTACGGGAGCTTCGCCGCCCTGCCCCTGTTCATCGTCTGGATGAACCTGAGCTGGCTCATCGTGCTCTTCGGGGTCGAGCTCGTCTACGCCCACCAGAACCAGGAGGCCTATGCCTGCGACCACGTGGCGGACCGGATCAGCCACTCCTTCAGGACGCTTGTGAGCCTGCAGGCGGCCCACCTCCTGGTGAAGAACTTCCAGCAGGGGGGGCCGCCCCTGAGGCCCTCCGGGATCGCTTCGGCCCTCGGCCTGCCCCTGCGGCTCGTGACCGAGGTCCTCGACTCGCTCCTGGACGCGGGCCTGGCCGTGGGCGTCGCCATGGACGACCCGGAGAGGAAGGCATACCAGCCCGCGAAGGCCATCGACGTCTACACGATCGCGTACGTCATCGAGGCGCTCGAGAGCTTCGGTGTGAGCGACATCCTGGTGCCGAGGACTCAGTCGCTGGAGCGCATCTCGGAGTCCCTGAGGTCCTTTTCCGAGCTCGTGGAGGGCTCGGACGCCAACGTGAAGCTGAAGGACGTCTAGGAGGCGGGCCCGGCACCCGGGAAGACGGGGGGTTCGGAAATATTCATTTCGGATCCCCGACCGGCCGATCACCATGGTACAAGGGACGTAAAGCAGAGGGGGGAAAGAGCATGGACAGACCCGGCATCCTCGTCGTCGGGGCAGGCATGGTCGGATCGTCGAGCGCCGCATCCATCGCATCCAGGCGCCTGGGCACGGTGTACCTCTACGACGTCGACGGGGACCTGGCGGCAGGCAGGGCCATGGACATCAACCACTCCCTGCCCTCCCGGGGGAGCGACTCGCACGTGACCCCCTGCGCCCGGCTCGAGGACGCGGGCCCCGTGCACATCGTGGTGCTCGCCGCCGGCCTGGCGAGAAAGGCGGGCATGACCAGGCTCGACCTCCTCCGGCACAACGCCGGGGTCGTGGGATCCCTCGCGCCTGTTCTCTCGTCCCTGTGGCCCGATGCGCGGGTGCTGCTCGTGACCAACCCCGTGGACGTGCTCACCTGGCATTTCGGGAGCCTGTGCCCGGGGATGCGGGTCTTCGGCCTGGGCTGCTCCCTCGACATGGTGAGGTTCCGGTTTCTCGTCGCCCGGGCGGCCGGGGTTTCGGCCGACTCCGTTTCGGCCATGGTCATCGGCACCCACGACGACAGCATGATCCCCCTCGTGAGGCACGCGACCGTCGGCGGCTTCCCCGTCGACCGACTGCTGGGGGAGGAGGAGATCGCCCGCATCGTCGCCATGACCCGCACGGCAGGCAGCACCATCGTCAACCTCATGAAGGAGCACAGCGGGCACTACGCCGCGGGCGAGATCGTGGCGCAGATCGTGGAATCGGTGGCCCAGGACAGGGGCATGGTGTTCCCGGTGAGCGTGCGTCCCGGGGGGGAATACGGCTGCAGGGACGTCTGCCTCGCCCTGCCCTGCATCGTGAACAGCTGCGGGGTCGGGAAGATCCTCGAGCTGGACTTGAGCCCCGGGGAGAAGGACCAGTTGGGCGTCTGCGCCCGGTCCATGGCGGTCCGGATCGACTCGCTCGAGACACTGCCGAAACGTTAGAAGCGAACATACAGGATGCCCTGGAAAGAGGAGGTGCTCTCATGACATACGGTTTGGATATCCTTCGCATCGACGCGGAGCGCGAGGTCGATCGCCTGGCCCGGTTCATCGTGGACGAAACCGCGGCGCTCAGGCGAAGCGGCGTGATCGTGGGACTGAGCGGCGGCATAGACTCGGCGGTCATGGCCGCCCTTGCCGTCTTCGCCCTCGGGCCCGAAAAGGTGGTGGGCCTGATCCTGCCCGAGCGGGAGTCGAACCCGGTGAGCTCGGAATACGCCGTTCGGCACGCTCAAGCCATGGGCATCGAGCACCACGTGCGCGACATCACCGCCACGGTGGACAGCGTCAGGCCCTATGCGGCCCGGGACGCCTACCTCCGGTCCCTGGTCCCCGAGTATCTCCCGGGCTGCGCCTACAACATCTCCCTGCCCACCGACCTGCTGGAGCGCGAGGCGTTCAGCATCTACATGCTGCAGGTCAAACTGCCCGACGGGACGATCAGGAAGAAGCGCCTGGGCATGGAGGCCTTCCGCACCATCACGGCCTTCGCCAACATCAAGATCCGCGCGCGCATGCTCAACCTCTACGCCGAGGCCGACCGCCGCAGCCTGGTGGTGGGCGGCACCACCAACCGCACGGAATACCTCCTGGGCGACTTCTGCAGGTACGGCGACGGCGGCACGGACATCGAGCCGCTGGCCCACCTGTACAAGAACCAGGTCTACCAGATCGCCCATCACCTCGGGGTGACCCGGGAGATCATCGAGCGCGTTCCCAGCCCGGACACCTTCAGCCTGCCGGTGAGCGACCAGGAGTTCTTCTTCCGCATCCCCTTCGAGCGCCTGGACCACCTGCTCTATGCCTGGGAGCACCGCATTCCCGCCTCGGAAACCGCCGCGGCGCTGGGCCTGGGAGAGGACGCGGTGCAGCGCGCCTTCCAGGATTTCACCACCAAGCACCGCGCCACGGCCCACCTGCGTCAGCTGCCCCGCGACCTGCAGCGCCCTTAGAAGGGCACCCCATCGCCAAAGGCTGTCGGAAGATCGCGGGGATGGGAAAAGGGGGGGAGAGCCCCCCCCCGGAAAAGCGAATTTACTTCTTCATGGATTTCTGGAAAAGGGCCTGGGCGCGCTCTTCCTTTTCCGCCGCCACCTGCTCACGAGCCTCGGCCTTCTTCACCGCTTCTTCGGCACGGGCTGCCGCGGCGTCCGCCTTCGCCTGGGCCTCGTTCGCCGAGGCCTTGGCTGCCTGGGCATCCTGGATGGCCTGGTCGGCCTTGGCGTCGATCACCTTTCCCTGCGCCTGAACCTGCTCGAGGTCGCCCGTCGTGGCGCAGCCCCCCAGGGCGAGCGCGAGAAACAGCACCAGGGAAACCCCCAAAAATATCCTCTTCATCATTGCCTCCCTTCTTTTCTGCTTTTACGGGTATCGAATACGGAACGAGTCCGTTCTTCACCACAATCCCGGACCGGATCTTTCCCCCGGTTCGGACCTGCTCCGGCTCCGGATATCACCAGCACTTCAGCCGCGCCATTAATCGTTTGATTTTCTTAAGCAAAATGCTTGCCAGAAACTGCGCCCCAGAATTTTCAATGGGTTGGATGGCAAACCCTTCAGCAACCAGCCTCCGGGTGTACAGGTTCGTACGCCCCTGCATCATTTTTTGTAACCGGGGAGCAGGCGCCGCGGGCGCTATTTCCCCAGGGAGGGTTCGATGATCACGCCATCGATCTCCAGGTCGAACTTCAGGCGGCCCGCCGCACCCCTGGCCTCGCCGGCATCCTTGAACGGCCCGGCGACGACGCGGTATCCGCTGCCCTTCGACAGCACCCGCGCCGGGATCTGCGGCCCCTGGTGATTGATGATGGCGGCGAGCCGCAGGGCTTCGGTCCTGTCGTCCAGGTCGGCGGCCCACACGTACCATGCACCGGTCTTCAGCTCCGGCATCTCCGGTCTGCCGGAGAGCTTGTCCGGGTGCCTGACCTCAATGGTCTGCTCGACCCACCTCCCCTGTTCGGTCTCAAAGATGGGCACGGGGACACCGCGGGCCTCCGCCAGGACTTTGTCGATCTTTTCCCGGTCGAAGGCACGGCCGGTTTTCTTCTCGATGGCCTTCAGTTTCCCGTACATCTTCTTCAGCTCTCCGGCGTCCGTGTCTTCCGCGGACGCATGGACTTCCAGGTACACGATCCCGTTGCGCTGCCCCACCAGGTAGGGCTGATCCACGATGCACACGGGCGTGTTCACCGGCGTGCCCTCGTAGAGCCTTTTCACGTCTTCCGGGTAGAGTCTCAGGCAGCCGTTGGTCGCGTTCAGTCCTATGCTGGCGGGCTTGTTCGTGCCGTGGATGAGGTAGGTGGACCTGCTCAGGTAGAGGGCGTGCTCGCCCAGGGGGTTCAGGGGCCCGGGCAGGACCGCGGGGGGGAGGATGTCCCCTTTCTTCCGGTGGTCCTCGGCGATGGAGGCGGGCACGTACCAGGTCGGCCGGGTCACCTTGCGCACCACGCGCATCTGCCCCGTGGGCGTGGGCCGCTCGTCGGTGCCGACGCCCACCGGGTAGGTCGCGACCACGGGCGAGCGTTTATCGCCCCGGTAGTGAAAGAGCCTCATGCTGGCCAGGTTGATCACGATGCCTTTCCGTGGGGCGTCCGGCAGGATGAACCGCAGCGGCAGCGTGACGCACTCCCCGGCCTTGGGCAGCCACATGTCCACCCCCGGGTTGGCGGCGCCCAGGGCATTGACCCCCAGGCTGAAATGCCGCGCGATGTCCGGCAGGGTGTCGCCCTTTTCGACCCTGACCACCGCCAGCCTCCCGACGACGTCGCCCCCCTTCACCACCGGGAAGACGTTCCGCTCCAGGGAGGTTTCCGGGTGGACTTCAAGGGGGGCGGACCCGTCCCGGAGGCCGTTCATGGCGGCGCACCCCGATAGGAGAAAGACGGCCAGGAACAGGGCCGAAAGCAGGATCGTTCCCGGGCGGGCCGAAAGCCCGACCGAAGAGATTCCGGCCCCCGGGGAAGGCTTCCGCCCACGGGTAGGGAAATCAATCGGCATGGGTATCTCCCGCGCCCGTGCTTCTTGCGCACACGATCTGATCGTGCGGTCCACCGGAATCATAACCAGTATCTTTTCGCTCCCGCGCACGATGCGCACACCCCTCCCCTGCAGCACACAAGAAGAGCGTTTCTTCCCGCGTCCAGGCACGAGGCCTTGCACGGTTTTCTACGGCCTGATCTCGACAATCGTGCCATCGGGCACCAGCCTTTCGATCTCCTCGATCTCCCCGTCGGTGACGGCGATGCACCCGTTGGTCCAGTCTGACCCTGCGTGCGCGTCGCCCACGGCGGAAAACCCGTTCTTGATGCCGTGGATCATGATGTTTCCGCCCGGGGGGACCCCCAGCGCTTTTGCCCGCTTCCTGTCGCGCCCGTTCGGGTAGGAGATGTGGAGGGACAGGTGGTACCGGCTGTCCCTGTTCCTCGCGTCGATGACGTAAAACCCTTCCGGGGTCCTGTTGTCGCCCTGCCGCTCCTTCGGGCCGTCCGGGTTTTCCCCCAGGGCGATCCGGTAGGACTTGAGGGCCTTGCCGTCCTTTATGAGCAGCAGTCTTCGCCTCTTCTTTTCTATGAGCACCTTGTCCGCGGGGCCCTTCTCCAGGGAGAACACCATGCCCTCGAGCTCCGCGACCTTCCTCTTCAGGGCAGCGATCTCGCCCGCCCTGCTCCCGGCCTCCTGCTCGAGGGTCTCGATGCGGGCCTGCTGCGCGTCGATCATTTTGTCCTTCATCGTGACATTCCCGAGGTGAAAGACCATCCGTTCGCTTTCGTGCCGCCAGGGGCTCGCGGGGTAATCCCGTATGAGTTCCTCGAAGCAGCCCAGGGCTTTCGCGTAGTCCCTGCGGTCGTTCATGGGGTGTGCATGGATGATCCCCATCTCGAAGAGCGCCCGGTCCCCCACCTGTGGGTGGTCCTCCCTGATCTTTTCATACTCGTGCAGGGACGCCTCGTAGTCCCCCCGGATGAACAGTCCGTCCGCCTCCTTCAGGGGCGCCCCGGCACGGGACAGGCCGCACCCGCAGAGGAGAAAGGCTGCCACGAGGACGCATGCGGGAAAGGAGATGCCGTGAGCGCCTCCCCTTCCGAACATGGCCTGCCGGTTCTCCCGCTTCACTGCGATCCGCCTCATTTCTCCTTCTGCACCCGTTCGCCGTTTAAGAACTGCACCTCTTCCTTCGTGCCGTCCGGGCGGGTGATGAGAGCCGGGCCCTCGAGCTTGCCTGCCCTGAATTGACCTGCAACAGACGTGCCGTCCTTCCAGGTGAACGTGCCGGGCCCGTCGTAGGTGTTGTCCCGGAACTGCCCCTCGTACCGGGAGGAGTCGGGAAAGGTGAGCCTGCCCGTGCCCTGCATCCGGTCGTTCACGTAGCCCCCCTCGTAAACCTGGCCGTCGGTCCAGGTGAACCTGCCCGTGCCCTGCCGCTTGTCGTCCCTAAACTGGCCCGTGTATCTCTTCCCGTCGGGGAAGGACAGGTCGCCGGTGCCGTTCCACCTGTCGTTAAGGAAATCGCCCTTGTAAACCATGCCGTCGCGGTACCGGTAGGTCCCCGTGCCCGAGAGCCGGTCGTCCCTGAACCCGCCGTCGTACTGGCGGCCGTCAGGACAGGTGTACCGCCCTCTGCCGTTCTTTTTCCCCCGGCTGAAGCCCCCGGAGTAGGCACTGCCGTCGGCATAGGCCGCGCTGCCGACCCCTTCGGGCATGCCGTCCAGGAACTGCCCCGTGTACCGGGTGCCGTCGGGGTAAGCCCAGGTTCCCGAGCCGTTTCTGCAGTCCCCCTCCAGGCACTCCCCCGGCCCGGCATGCAGGGAACCGGCAAGCAGCAGCCAGCACGCCATCGTCACGAGCCCAAGCACGTCCCGTCTTGCCTTCAAGAATCGCATCTTCACCTCCATCGGGTATCCTTCCGCGGGTTTCCGACCGGGAGAAGGGCCTCCCTCCCCGCTTGGCCGCACGAGATATAATACGGCATCATAGCACAATCCCATAACGCTGAAAAATATGGAAAGCCCGTGTTGCATTTTCATGTGGGCGTATGATAAAAGGTTCATCACTGTAATGAAGCCTGCAATGGTGAGGACCGTTCCTCTGCATGCGATGGATATCGAGGGTCTGCTGCACGGATCGGGAGCCATCGAGAGAGCACCCGCACCCACCGCTCGCCTGTGAAGGCGGCCGTTTCTCCCGAAGAACTGGAGGGCTGACTATCCGCTCGACGGGACATTCTTTTTTCCTGACTTCCGGCGCCGCCCGCCCCGGGCAGGGGTTCAGTTGCCTGCCCCCCGGCGGAGCGAATGACGGCAAGGGGAGATAAGGCGATGGAGACAGAAGGGATTGCGGGTTGCCCGGGCCAGGCCTTCCGCCTGAAGCGTCCCGGCGGCAGAATCAAGGAGATGGACGGGATGCTGCAGACCGTCGCCTCCATCGCATCCCTGCTGGGCAACGCTAGACTGAAGGACATTCCCCGGGGGATAGAATACGCGCTGGAGGCGGTCGGCTCCCGGGGAAAGGGCGACCGTTGCGCGCTCTACCTCCTGTCGGAAGACGGGCTCGCCCTGAACAGAACGCACGCCTGGGTGGCGAAGGGCGCGGCGACCCCTCCCGCGGGCTCCGGCGAGCTGCGAATGAAAGACTTCCCCTGGATCATGAAGTGCCTCGAGCGCCGGGAGCCCGTTTGCCTGACCCTGCGGGGAGGCGGTGAGTGCGGGCCGGACACGGGGGTGGACCTCCTCGAGGTGCTGAACGCCCGGGCCCTGCTTCTCGTGCCCATGGCTCACGGCGGAAAACCCCTGGGCTTCATGGGCATCGAGAGCACGGTTTCCTTCGGGGCCTGGGACGACGGCCCGGTCATGCTGTTCCGGGCCGCTTCCGGGATGCTCGCCGGCGCCTGCGTCCGGATGCGGGTCGAAGAAGACCTGGCCTCCTGCCGCCAAAGACTCCGCAAGCTGTCCCACGAACTCGCCCTCGCAGAGGAGAAGGAGCGCAGGCTCATCGCGTCCGACATCCACGACCGGATCGGCCACGGCCTCACGGTCGCATGCATGAAGCTCAAGAGGCTCGAAAAGGGGGTCCCCCGGGAGACCCGCACGGCCGTTCGCGAAGTCACCGGGCTCGTTGGGGACCTCATCCGGGAGGCGAACACCCTGACCTTCTCCATAAGCCCCCCCATCCTCTACGACTTCGGTCTCGGGGCAGCGGTGGAGTGGCTGGTGGAGGAAACCCGGAGGGAGCACGGCCTCGAGGTCACCCTCTCCTGCAGCATCGAGGAGGACAGCATCGACAGCCCCTCCCGTTTCCTGGCCTACCAGGCGATACGGGAGCTCCTCTTCAACGTCGTGAAGCACGCCCGGGCGGGACACGCTTTCCTGTCCATCACGGAGGCGGGCGGAAACCTCCGCACGGTCATCGAAGACGACGGCCGGGGTTTCGTCCTGCATGAAAGGGCACGGGGAGAAAAGCCGGGCGGGTTCGGGCTCTTCAACATCCGGGAGAGGCTGGGCCTCGTCGGAGGTGCGCTCACGGTGGGACCGCGCCCGGGCGGGGGGTCCAGGATAACCATGGTCGCTCCCGTGTCCGGGGGGGAGCCTGCCGGGGAGACCGCAGTCCGCGGACCCTCCGGCCGGGGGCCTCAGGGAGCCCCCTGAGCCCGGGGGACCTCCACCAGCTCGCCCATCACGAACTCCACGTTTTCCCTTTTCCCGTCCGGGCGGGTGAGGACCCCTTTGCCGTGGGGGGAGCCGTTCCTGAACGGGCCCCGGTAGACCCTCCCGTCCGGCCAGGTAAAGACGCCCATGCCATTGAAGGCGTCGTCCTTCATCCGGCCCGTGTACACGGCGCCGTCCGGGAACCGGTACACGCCCCGGCCCTCCATCCGGTCGTTCACGAAATCGCCCTCGTACGTCCGGCCGTCCTTCCAGGCGGCCCGCCCCTTGCCGTGGCGCTTGTCGTCCCTGACCTGGCCCCGGTACCTTCTCTCGTCGGGGTAGGTCACCTCGCCCCGGCCGCTCCACCGGTCGGCCTTGAACTCGCCCTTGTACACCGTGCCGTCCGGGTAGCGGAACACACCCTGGCCCTCGAGCCGGTCATCCTTGAAGCCCCCTTCGTAGACCCGGCCGTCGGGGCAGGTGAACTTGCCTTTACCGGTGCGCCTGCCCCCCCGGTAGTCGCCCGTATAGACCCGGCCGTCTTTGAAGAAGAAGCTCCCCCTGCCCTCGGGCACGCCTGCCTTGAAGGTGCCCACGTACTTCGAGCCGTCCGGGAGCACAAAGGTGCCCCTCCCGTTCACGCAGTCGCCCTTGACACACCCCTGGGGCGCCGCTCCCCACAGGGGCAGGGCCCCCGCGATGCAGCACCACGCCGCCGCGACCACCAGCCTGACCAGATGCCTTTCCACGCCCGATCCCCCTTTCCTCGATCCCGTAACCCCGACCGGCCGGACATTGCCCGCTTACCCGTTCTCTTGTATACTACAGACGGGGTGACCCTGAAAGGGGATCTCATGGAGACCAGGCCCACCGGAGCCTTTTTCGATTTCGACCGGACGCTGCTCATGGAAAACAGCCCGAAGCTGGGCATCCGCTACCTCTGGGACACGGGGCAGGTGTCCCTGCCGTACGTCCTCAAGATCGCGCTCGCCAACTGGTTCTACCGGAAGGACCTCATCTCCGAGACCTTCATGGCCAGGCTCCTCCTCACCTATTACCGCAACCGCGACCCCGTCCCCTTCGAAGAGGGCTCGGAAGGCTACTACCACGCGGTTCTGAAGCCCCACCTGGCCCCCGCCATCGTCTCCCGGGCCAGGGCGCACAAGGAGCTCGGCCACGTCCTCGTCATGGTCTCCGCCGGGCTGCGCTACCTCCTCGAGCCCGTGGTGAGGGACCTGGGTTTCGACCGCCTTCTCTGCACGCACCTCGCGGTGGGGGCCGACGGCCTGCTCACCGGAAAGCCCTCCGGGTTCATCTGCACGGGCGTGCACAAGAGGGACGCGGTGATGGAGCTCTGCCGGGAGCTGAACCTGGATCTCGGCCGCTCCTCTGCCTACGGCGACCACCACTCGGACCTTTTCCTCCTGGAGGTCGTGGGGAATCCCCACGCGGTGGAGCCCACGCCGCGGCTCAGGAAGGAGGCCCTGAAGAGGGGCTGGCCCATCCTGACCTACCGGTGAGCCAGGGCGGAGGCGGCCTTGATTCGGGCCTTCCGCGGTGTATAATGATCTTCAGGGGATATCTCCGCACAGGAGGGTTTCGCATGAAAACGGCACGGTTTCTCCCCCTGGCGGCGCTCCTGGCTTGGGCGGTCCTGGCCGCCGGGTGCGCGGCGCCCTTCTCCGGGGAGCTGCTCCGGCAGTCCGACCGGTCGGTCACCGTGGACATGGTCCTGGCCAGTCCCGACGCCCACAGGAACGCCCTCGTGACCTGGGGCGGCGTGCTCCTG
>JAKLDU010000230.1 GCA_022703355.1 Deltaproteobacteria bacterium
CCAGGCTCATGGCCCAGAAGGGCTACGGCGATTATTCCATCAGAAACTTTCTTGAAGGACTTGATTTCCCTGCGAATATGACTGATGATGTAATGGAGAAGATCTCCGTGGAGATGAACGAGGGGGAGAGGATCGCCCGGCTCATGGGGAAAAGGGTTTCCCTCGAGAGGGAAAAGCTCATCCGTTTTCTGGCGGGCAGGGGTTTCCCCTACGCAAAGATTCTGGACGCACTGGGTGGAGAAGATGATGAAAGGATTTGAGATGCGCAGGCCGCTGGAGGCGAGCATGCCCGCGGAGTCGTCCAGGTGGAGAAGATAATGAAAGGTTCTGAGATACGCAGCTTGTTTCTGGAGTACTTCAAGGAGAAGGGGCACGCCGTTGTGCAGAGCTCTTCGCTCGTGCCCGCGGACGACCCGTCGCTCCTCTTTACCAATGCCGGCATGGTCCAGTTCAAGGCCGTGTTCCTGGGTTCTGACAAGAGGCCCTACACCAGGGCCACCACCTCGCAGAAGTGCGTCCGCGCGG
>JAKLDU010000231.1 GCA_022703355.1 Deltaproteobacteria bacterium
AGAGCTTCTCGATCACATACTGGGGCTTGATGATATTCATATCCGGAATGTAGCGCAGTGGATAGTCCTTCTTCCATCCCTCTACCTTCTCATTCCACTCCCCTCTGGGCTTAGGCCCTACCTCCTTGGCCAAAGCGGCAAGGGCATTTTTGGCGTCAGCCACTACCGGGATATCCACCCTCACATTCTTGCCCACCTCAGCCGGATCCACATCGATGTGAACTATCCTGGCGTGGGGGGCAAAGCTGGAGATCTTGCCTGTCACCCGGTCGTCGAAGCGCGCGCCCACGGCCAGGATCAGATCCGACTCCTGGATGGCATAATTGGCATATCTGGTGCCGTGCATGCCCAGCATCCCCAGGGATAAAGGATGATCCTCCGGGAAGCAGCCCACACCCATGAGGGTGGTGGTGACCGGGGCGTTGATTTTGGCGGCAAGCTCGAACAGCTCCTTCTGGGCATTGGCATATCTCACTCCTCCCCCCACATAGATCACCGGCCGGCTGGCCTGCATCATGGCCCTGG
>JAKLDU010000232.1 GCA_022703355.1 Deltaproteobacteria bacterium
GTTTTATTGAAGAAAATGCACTAGTGTCCCGTAAAAAGTTGTTGTTACTGAACAGGTTAGGAGCATCATCAATTGGGACTAATGTTGACGACCTGCTAAAGAGTTCATTTAGAGGCACTTTCTCAAAAGGAGTTATGCCGCAAATTTGAGAGAATGAGTACAATGTCTGATCTATTTTCCATCGCTTTTTTGCAATAGCAAGAATAAGGAACATACACAGTGCAATCCATATCTGACAGAATACAGCGTTTTGACTGGTACCATAAAATGATTTGATTCTGAGATGCTGCTTGATCCATTTGAAGAAAAGTTCAACCTGCCAGCGCTCCCTGTAGAGTTCGGAGATAGTGAGCGGATCAAACTCTGTGTTGTTGGTAATGAACCTGTAAACGACACTGGTAGCATAGTCTTCATATGTTACCATTCTGATTGGTTCGGGGTAATGCTTTCTCGATTGGTAGCCTGTAAGTCTGATCATTTCATCACCTATGACTCCAGTCTGATTATCAACAGAAGCA
>JAKLDU010000233.1 GCA_022703355.1 Deltaproteobacteria bacterium
CGCCACGCCCCGGAGGCGACCGCCCCCTACACCGGCGTCGATCCCGCGCTCGTCCGCCAGGCCGCGCGCCTCTACGCCACCGGGGGAAACGCCGCGATCTACTACGGCCTCGGCGTGACCGAGCACAGCCAGGGCTCGACCACGGTCATGGCCATCGCCAACCTCGCCATGGCCACCGGCAACATCGGCCGGCCCGGGGTGGGGGTGAACCCGCTGCGCGGCCAGAACAACGTCCAGGGCGCCTGCGACATGGGCTCCTTCCCGCACGAGCTCGCGGGCTATCGCCACATCCACGAGGCGGACGTGCGCGCCCTGTTCGAGCGGGAATGGAACTGCGCGCTCGACCCCGAGCCGGGTCTGCGCATCCCCAACATGCTCGACGCGGCGGTGGAGGGGACCTTCCGCGCCCTCTACATCCAGGGCGAGGACATCCTGCAATCGGATCCCGACACCCGCCACGTCTCGGCCGGGCTCGCCGCCATGGACTGCGTGGTGGTGCAGGACCTCTTCCTGAACGA
>JAKLDU010000234.1 GCA_022703355.1 Deltaproteobacteria bacterium
CTGGTTGGACAACCAATGCGACAAGTCGACGTCAGGTGCGGCAGCGGAAGACTCAAGCACGAAGAGCTCCTCCAGCCAGGCGGCCGGATCGGGTTCCGACGGCGATGACTCCTCGGGTGGGATGTGCTTCATTTCGAGCGCTTCATGCCTGTAGACGGCTGAGTCAAGCCGAGCGATCATTATAGTCATATGAAAACGGCCCGTCCCAGGGATCACCGGGGCGGGCCGTTTTTTCTGTGGCGCGTGAATATGAAGCGGAATTACCTGCGCTTGTGCAGCAGGTTGTGGTGCTCGGCCTTGAGGTAGAAGGTCTTGTAGTTGAGACCCGACTCGCGCGCGGCCTCGGCGATCACGCCATGGTGCTTTTCCAGAAGCGTCCGCAGGTATTTCTTCTCGAACTGGTCGAGGATGCGGTCCTTGAGCTCGTGATAGGGTGCATCGTAGGGTATGTCCGGTTGGACCGTCCGGGGGGCGGCCTCGGCCGGGGCGCTGTTCTGCAATGCCGCACCCAGGAACG
>JAKLDU010000235.1 GCA_022703355.1 Deltaproteobacteria bacterium
GGGGTATTGCGTCCCGGCGAGCGCTTCGCGCTGGGCGTCTACATGGAAAACAGACCTGAGTACCTTTACGCGGTCCTGGGAGCGGGGCTCAGCAATTCGGTCCTTTTCGCCGTCAACACGGGTTTCCGCGGCGAGACGCTGGCGAAGGTCATCAACCAGGCGAACATCTCGCACCTGGTCGTGAACGCGGGCACGGCCGCGGAGCTTGAGCGCGTAATGGGCGAGCTCTCCCCGCCCGGCCGGTTGAACATCCTGTACGCCGGCGAAGAGGAGGAAAGCCGGGGACGCGGCTTCCTCACCCTCGAGCGCGCGCTCGCCGGCGCCGGGCCGAAGCCAGAGTGGCGCCACCGCGTGCCCGTGGACAATTTCAGCCCGGTCATCGTCATCTACACCAGCGGCACCACCGGCGCCCCCAAGGGGGTGCCGTGCACGCACATCAAGCTGGTGGGCGCCGGATTCGTGGTGAGGAGTGACACCGGACTCAAACGAAGCGACCGCGGCTACATCTCCATGCCG
>JAKLDU010000236.1 GCA_022703355.1 Deltaproteobacteria bacterium
ATGTTGAGCTTGGCCATGATCTTGATGCGCGAGACGAGCGGCGACTGGATCCGCCGCGGCAGGTTCAGCAGGTTGTAGAGCATGCCGTCGATCCGGTAGCGGATCTTCAGCGAGGCGGCGTAGGGCTCGATGTGGATGTCGCTCGCGCGGTCCTTGATGGCCTGAGCGAGGACCAGGTTGACGAGCTTGATGATCGGGGCGTCGCTCGTGTCGTCGAGCAGGTCGGCCGTCTCCTCGATCTCGGAGATGATGCTGTCGGCCGAATCCCCGTTCATGATCTGGATGAACTCCTGGGCCGAGTCGCGGCCCAGGTCGTAGGCGGCGCTGATGGCCGACAGGATCGCCCCTTCCGAGGCCAGCACCACCTCGGCGTCGCTGCGCCCCATCAGCCGCATCAGGTCGTCGACGGCCTGAAAATTGGCCGGGTCGTTCACCGCGATCAGGAACGCGTCGGGCGTTTCGACGGGGACGAGCTTCTGCTTCTTGAGGTACTGGATGGGGACCTTGCGGG
>JAKLDU010000237.1 GCA_022703355.1 Deltaproteobacteria bacterium
TGTTTCCTTTCCACATAGCTGATACGGTATTAACGCCATCTTGTTAACATGCCCTGCCCTTTTACCTATATCAAAGATTTATTTAAAATAAAAATATGCTTCAATACCTGGTGTGTACTGAAGCATATTTCAGGAAATTAATAATATTTTTACAATTTCTGAACGTTTACCGCGCTGGGCCCCTTGTTTCCCTGTTCGATGTCGAAACTGATGCGCTGGCCTTCATGCAGCGTACGGAATCCTGCACCCTGGATTGCGCTGTAGTGGACAAATACGTCTCCTCCCTCGTCACTCTCGATAAAACCGAACCCCTTTTTCTCATTGAACCATTTTACCTTGCCTTCTGCCAAAACTCTTTCCCCCTTTCTTTTAACGTTTCACACTTTAACAAATAAAAAAGCCACACCAACTCTCTTCTGAGATGGAATGGCCCCCAAAACCCTGGAAAAAATCTTCAACTGAGTACGAATAATCAAGAATAAATCCCAATTTAACTGTTTCTTGAC
>JAKLDU010000238.1 GCA_022703355.1 Deltaproteobacteria bacterium
GCCGCAAGCGGTGGAAGACTGCGGCCGGGCGGGCATCAAGAGGCTGGCGATACAGGCCGGCGGCTTCAACGAATCGAGCGAGGAGGGCAAGGACCTGGCCGCCCAGTTGCTCGCCGCCGCCGGGCGATTCGGCATCCGTTTCGTCGGCCCCAACGGCCTGACCCTGGCCGATACCGCCAGCGGCCTTTGCCTGCCCTTTGTGCCCTCCTTTCCGGTCAAACGAGGCGGGTTTTCACTCATTACCCAGAGCGGCGGCCTGGGGCTGTTTCTCTGGAATCTGCTGGAGGGCGAGTCAGTGGGGCTGGCCAAGTTCGCCAGCATCGGCAACAAGCTCGATCTTGACGAGTGCGACTTTCTCGAATATCTGGGTGCGGACCCTGCAACCCGGGTGATCGGCCTCTACCTGGAAAGCATCGGCAACGGCCGTCGACTGGTGGAGCTGGCCGAGCGGATCGATAAACCGGTCATCCTCTACAAGGCCAACACCACCTCGGCCGGCAGCCGCG
>JAKLDU010000239.1 GCA_022703355.1 Deltaproteobacteria bacterium
CCGCGCTCCTTTGAATCCTGCAATGGAGGCCTGGAATATGAAGAAAATTGCCCTGTACTCCCTGTTGGCGGCCCTCTGCCTCTGCTTTGCGGCCGGCTCCCTCTCGGCGGCGACCCTGCCGGCCGTCGGCGGACAGTTGCCCGATTTCACCCTGCCCGCCCCCAAGGACAGCGCCGATAAAAACTATCTGGGGGTTTCCGGCCTGCTCTTTTCCGGCCCCTTCAAAATCCCCCAGATCAAGGCCCGGGTGGTGATCATCGAAATCTTCAGCATGTACTGCCCCTACTGCCAGGCCGAAGCGCCCAGCGTCAACAGCCTCTTCAGCAAAATTGAAAACGATCCGAACCTGAAAGGGAAGATCAAAATGCTGGGCATCGGCATCGGCAATTCGGACTACGAGGTCAATGTTTTCAAGAAAAAATACAATGTCCCCTTTCCCCTTTTCCCGGACGGCGACTTAAGCTCCACAAGCTGCTGGGAGAACCGAGGACACCCCATTTCAT
>JAKLDU010000024.1 GCA_022703355.1 Deltaproteobacteria bacterium
GGGTTTTCACGTCATCCATGGAGATCCCGCCGAAGTCGCCCTTCTTGAGCTTTTCCATCTGGGCGGCGATGACGTCGATGGTCTGCCGGACGTGCTCGGGGGTGGCGGCGGCGTAGGCGGCAAGCACTCCGCAGTCCCGGTAGGAGCTCACGTACGAGTAGATGGAGTACACCAGGCCCAGCTTCTCCCGGGCTTCCTGGAAGAGCATGGAGCTCATGGATCCGCCGAGGATGGTGTTGAGGACGATGAGTGCCCACCGGGAGTCGTCCACCATGGAAGCGCCGGGTGTGCCCAAGGTTATGTGAACCTGCTCGATGTCCCGGGTGAACACCCGGGTCTTGCCAGAGAATTCCGGTCGGGCGGCAATGGCGCCTCCGCTCATGGCGACGTTCTTCAGCCCGCCGAACCTCGTGGCGGCAAGGTCGACGAGGTGCTCATGGTCGAGGTTTCCCACTCCCGAGACGATGATGGACGACGGGGCGTAGAGGGTGGATATGAAGTCGAGAACGTCGTTCCTGCCTATGCTCCCCACGCTCTCCACCGAGCCGAGGATGGGAACGCCCAGGGTGGACTTCTGGAAGAAGGCCTCGGCAAAGAGGTCCGTGATGTAGTCGTCCGGGGTGTCCTCGGTCATCCTGATCTCCTGGACGACCACCTTCTTTTCCTTTTCCATCTCCCCGGGATTTATCAGGGAGTCCAGGAAAAGGTCGAAGAGGACGTCGGAGGCCTTGTCGAGGTACTCGTCGAGCACTCTGGTGTAGTAGACGGTGTATTCCTTGGCTGTCTGGGCATTGAGCACTCCACCCAGGGCATCGATTTCCTTGGCGATCTGGACGGCGCTTCTCCTCGTCGTCCCTTTGAAGAGCATGTGCTCGGTGAAGTGGGCCATCCCTTCACGCCCCGGGGGGTCGCTCCGGGAGCCCACGCTCACCCAGATGCCGAGGGTCGCGGAGCGCACCTCCGGCATCTTTTCGGAAATGATGCGGACGCCGTTTTCAAGAACTGTTTTTTCAAGCATCGGAACGGGCGTCAGCTTGTCGTGTCGTTGAGCGCGTCTTTCCGGCTGAGTCGAATCTTGCCGGTCTTGCTGTCGATCCCGATCACCTTGACGATGACCTCGTCGCCTTCCTGGACCACGTCCCGGACGCTCTTGACCCGCTCGTTCGAAAGCTGCGAGATGTGGATGAGCCCGGAGTCGCCGGACGGGAAGTCCACGAACGCGCCGAAATCCATGATCTTCGCGACCACGCCGGAGTAGACGCGGCCGAGCTCGAGCTCCTTGGTGAGGGCCTGAATCATGTCGACCGCCATCTGGGCATGGGCATCGTCGGGTGAGAAGATGTCAACGCGGCCGGAGTCGTCGATCTCGATCTTGGTGTCCGTCTTGGCGATGATGTCCTTGATCACCTTTCCGCCAGGGCCGATGACGTCCCGGATCTTCTCCGGGTTGATGGTCATGGTGAAGATCCGCGGGGCGTACGGGGAGATTTCGCCCCGGGGCCGGCTGAGGGTCTCGTTCATCTTGCCCAGGATGGACAGCCTGGCCTGGCGCGCCTTCTCCAGCGCCTCGGCCAGCACCTGCTCGGGCAGACCGCTGATCTTGATGTCCATCTGGAGGGCGGTGACGCCCTCGGCGGTTCCGGCGACCTTGAAGTCCATGTCGCCCAGGTGGTCTTCGTCGCCGAGGATGTCGGTGAGGATCATGTATGCGTCGTCTTCCTTGATGAGCCCCATGGCGATGCCCGCCACGGGCTTCTTCATGGGCACGCCCGCATCCATGAGCGAGAGCGATCCGCCGCAGATGGTGGCCATCGAGGAGGAGCCGTTCGACTCGAGGATCTCGGAGACGAGCCGGATGGTGTAGGGGAACGCACCATCTTCGGGGAGCATCTTGCTCAGGGCGCGCTCGGCGAGGTTGCCATGCCCGATCTCCCTCCTGCTGGGGCCCCTGAGCATGCGGACCTCGCCCACGCTGAAGGGCGGGAAGGAGTAGTGGAGCATGAAGGATTTCGTGGTCTCGCCCATGAGGGTTTCGACCCGCTGCTCGTCCCGGGGGGTGCCCAGCGTGGTGGTTGCGAGCGCCTGGGTCTCGCCCCTGGTGAAGAGGGCCGAGCCGTGGGTGCGCGGCAGCATGCCCACCCTGCATTCGATGTTCCTGATCTGGTCGAAGGTTCTGCCGTCGATCCGGATTTTGCTTTCTTTCATGTACTTGCGGGTAACTTCTTTTTCCACCGCATCGAAGAGCACGTTCACGATCAGCGCCCGCTCATCGGTGCCGTCGGAGAGACTCTCGAGCGCCTGCGCCCGGAGCTCGTCCGCAACGGCATGCCGCTGCTGCTTCGACAAGCCGCTCTTCATCATCTCGAGCATCCTGCCCTCGGCGATGGCCTTGACCTGAGCGTAGAGCTCTGGGTCTTCCTTGAGCGGGACAAACTCGCTCTTGGGTTTGCCGGCCTTGGCCTTGAGTTCGTCGATGGCGTCGCAGATCTCCTTGATGCGCTTGTGGGCGAAGGCGATGGCGTCGATGACGGTCTTCTCGGAGAGCTCTTCCGCTTCACCCTCGACCATGACGATGGCGTCGCGGGTTCCCACGACCATGAGCTCCAGCTGGCTGTTCTCGAGCTGGGCCACGGAGGGGTCGATGACGAACTGGCCGTCGATGAGACCCACCCTGACCGCCCCGATGGGGCCGGCGAAGGGGATGTTCGACACGGACAGGGCCGCCGAGGCGCCGTTGATGGCCATGATGTCCGGTGTGTAGGCCGGGTCCGCGGAAAGGACCATGGCGATGATCTGGGTTTCGTTGCGGTAGCCCTTGGGGAACAGCGGCCTGATGGGCCGGTCGATGGCGCGGGCGATGAGGATTTCCAGGGCGCCCGGCCTGCCGTCCCGCTTGATGAACCCGCCCTTGATCCTGCCGGCGGCATAGCTCATTTCCTGATATTCCACCGTCAGGGGAAGAAAATCTATCCCTTTGCGCTCATCCTTCGCAGACGTCGCGGTGACGAGAACCACGCTGTCGCCCTGGTATACGAGGACGGAGCCGCTCGCCTGCCTGGCTACTTCCCCAACGGAAAAGATAAGAGGCACGCTCGTGCCTCGTGTTTCTATTTTCATGTCGACCTCTACTTCCGGAGATTGAGTGACTGTACGAGTTCCCGATAACGCTTGACGTCACGATCCTTGATATAGTTGAGGAGCCTTCTCCTCTGTCCGACGAGCATGAGCAGACCTCTCCGGGAATGGTGGTCCTTTTTGTGAACCTTGAAATGCTCGGTGAGATCGTTGATGCGCTTCGTGAGTATGGCTACCTGGACATCCGGGGAGCCGGTGTCGCTGTCATGTCTCTTGTACTGCTTGATGATGTCTGTTTTTTCCTCAACGCTTAAAGACACTTCGTTTTCCTCCTGCGTACCTTTCTTCAATGAGTTATACAAGCATGGGACTTTAACATATGATTCCTTCTGCTGTAAATAGCTAATCCGGTCTGAATCCCCGTTCGATGTACCCCCATATGCCCCCCGAGGGCTGGTACCGGGCCACGCACAGCAGCTGCCCGTCCAGGCTCATCATGGCGACATGTTTTCCCTCGGAGACCTCCACCTCGTCCTTCATCCAGGAAAACTGGATGGGGTTCCCCTCGAGGATCGCCTTCTGCCCGGCCGGGATGACCCGTGACTTGGGTATGTGGAGCGCGCCGGAAAGGGGAATGACCACCTCCTCGCCCGCGTCGGCCTTTTCCCGGAGCTCCTCCAGGGTGAGCGCGTCCTCCAGGTGGAAGCCCTCGCTCCTGAGCCTCCTGAGCTCCCGGAGATACCCGCCGAAGCCCAGGTAAGCCCCCAGGTCGCGGGCGATGGCCCTGATATAGGTCCCGCGGGAGCACACGATGCGGACCTCCATCCAGTCCGGGCCGAAGCCCAGGATTTCGGCCTCCACGATGTGGACCCGCTTTTCCCGGGGCTGGACGTCCATGTTCGCCCGGGAGAGCTTGTAGAGGGGCTTGCCCTGGTATTTCTGGGCACAGTACTTGGGCGGGACCTGGCTGATCCAGCCGAGGTTGTTCAGGAACCACGCCCTTGCCTTTTCTCCGTCGATGCTCACGTTTGGGAAGCGCTCGAGGGGGGCCCCGGTGACGTCGTCGGTGTCGGTGTTCATGTCGAAGCCGATGGTGGCGATGTACTCCTTCTGCTGGTCGTGCATGAAGGGCAGGAGCTTCGTGCCCTGCCCCAGCCCGACGCACAGGAGGCCCGTGGCGAAGGGGTCCAGCGAGCCGAAGTGCCCCGCCCTCCTGACATTCAGGATCCTCATGACCTGGTCCACCACCTTGCGGGAGGTGATGCCCTGCCCCTTGTCTATCAGGACGATGCCTTGCCTGCCCACTTCATTCCTTCCTCGATAACCTGCTCGATGAGCTCGTCCGCCCTTCCCTTGATCGTGAACCCGGCCGCCATGCCGTGGCCGCCGCCGCCAAAGGCCCGGGCCGTCTTCAGGGCCGCCTCGGTGCCCTTGCTCCGGATGGAGGCATGCACCGTGTCCGGGTTGAGCTCCCGGAGCAGGATGATGAGCTCGGACCCCGCGAGCGAGGCGAGCTCCTCGATGATGCCCGATGCGTCCTCGGGAGTGGCCCGCAGGTCTCTGAAGTCCCGGTAGCAGATAAAGCTGCCGTAGACCCTGCCGGCCTGGATGAGCCGGTCCATGGTGATGCAGAGGATCTGGTAGTACTTCAGGCTCCTCGTCTTCTTGAGCCGGTAGGCGATGGAGTTCGGGTCGGCCCCTGCCCGGACGAGGTCGTAGGCCGTCTTGAAGACCTTGGCCGTGGTGTTGGAATGCATGAACCCGCCCGTGTCACCGAAGAGCCCCATGTAGAGGTTCGAGGCCATGGCCGGGGTGATCTCGGTCCCCAGCTCCCTGATGAGCTCGTAGACCATCTCCGAGGCGGAGGACTTGCCCGGGTCGATCCAGGAGACGATGCCGTCCTCGGCCTTCGTGCGGTGGTGGTCCACCACCACGATCTCTCCCTGGGGGGTGACCCCCGCGAGGAGCTTCCTGTCGGAGACGTCGACCATGATGGAAATCTGGGGGCTTATGCCCTTGTCGTTCTTCGGCTCGGGGGTGAAGAGGAGGGTGTCCGGGATTGGAGTCGGGTAGATGAGCCGCACGGACTTGCCCAGGGCGATGAGGGCGAAGGCCAGGGCGCGGCTCGACCCCACGGCGTCTTCGTCCGGCCCCTCGTGGGTCATGATCTCGAAGCGGTCATGCCCCCTGATGATGTCAGCTATCCTTGTCTTCATCCTTGTCCAGCTTGTCGAGGAGTTCGTCTATCTTGGTGCCGTAGTCGAAGGACCGGTCGTAGTGAAAGGAAACCTCCGGCACGTGCTTGAGCCTGAGCTCTTTTCTCAGCTCGTGGTGTATGAATCCTGCGGTGCTGTCGAGGCCCTGCTGGGCCTGCTCCCTCTTCCCGGGGTCGAAGACGCAGAAAAAGACCCGGCAGAGCTTCATGTCGACGCTCACCTCCGCGCCGGTGATCGTCACCCCTTCGACCCGGGGGTCCTTCACCCTGCGCAGGAGGAGCTCCGCGATGGTCTGCCGGAGAAGGTCGCCCACGCGCGCCTGTCTTTTCGTCACGAGCTTCATAGGTGCACGATCTCCACATGGCGGTCCAGCAACTCGACGTCCGGGTGCTCCGAAAGGCCGTGCGCGATCCGGTCGAGGGCGGAGTTGACGAACGTCGCGTCGTTGGAGACGATGGCGAAGCCCAGGGAGCACGCCTGCCACTTGTCCTGGTCCTCCACCTCGGCCACGGAGACGTTCATCTTCCCGAAGCGGTCCTTCAGGGACTTCACGACCTTTCGCTTTTCCTTGAGCGACCGGGCCCCCGGGATGGACAGCTTTACTTCAAGGGCGCCTATGACCACAGAGGAACTGTCTCGACTTTCTGCTGGGTGTATGCCTCTATGACATCCCCGACCTTCAGGTCGTTGTACCCGGCGAGGCCCACCCCGCACTCATACCCGGCGGCCACTTCCCGCGCGTCGTCCTTGAAGCGCCTGAGGGAATCGATCTTGCCCTGGAAGACGACGACGTTGTCCCGCAGGAGGCGGACGCTCGCCCCCCGGGCGATCAGGCCTTCCGTCACCATGCACCCGGCGATGACCCCGATCTTGGGGACCTTGAAGAGGTCCCTGACCTCGGCCCTGCCCTGGACCACTTCCTCGTACACGGGCTCGAGCATGCCCGTCAGCGCCTGCTTGATGTCCTCGATGAGGTCGTAAATGATGGTGTAGAGCCTGATGTCGACGTTGTACTTCTTGGCCAGCGCACGCGCGGTGGGCTCGGGCCTCACGTTGAAGCCGAGCACGATGGCATGGGCCGTCGAGGCCAGGAGAACGTCATTCTCCGTGATGCCGCCCACCGCGGAGTGGATCACGGTGATGCGGAGCTCGGCACCGGTGTCGATGCCTTTCACCGAGCCCTCGATGGCCTCCACGGAGCCGTGGACGTCTCCCTTGATGATAAGGTTGAGGTCCTTGACCTTGCCCTCCTGGACCTGGCTGTAAAGGTCCTCGAGGGTGATCTTCTCCTTGGTGTCCTGCTTCTTGAGCTGCTGGATCTTTTTTTCGTCCTGGAAGTAGGCCACGATCTCCTTGGCCTTCCTCTCGCTGGGCACGGCGAAGAACGTGTCGCCCGCCGACGGGAGCTCGGAGAACCCGATGAGCTCCACGGGGGTGGCGGGGCCGGCCTCGTTCATGGGCTTGCCGGTGAAATCGTACATGGCCCTGGCCCTGCCCCAGGTGGGGCCCACCACGAAGATGTCGCCCCGGGTGAGGTGCCCGCTCTGGATGAGCACCGAGGCCATGGGCCCCCGGGCCTTGTCGAGGCGGGACTCGAGGACGATGCCCCGGGCCAGGCCCACGGGGCAGGCCCTGATGTCCATGACCTCGGCCTGCAGGAGGATCATTTCCAGCAGGTCTTCGAGTCCGATGTGCTGCTTGGCGGAGATGTCCACGTAGATGGTGTCGCCGCCCCAGGCCTCGGGGACGAGCCCCAGGTCGGAAAGCTGCTCCCGGACCCGCTGGGGGTTCGCGTTGGGCTTGTCGATCTTGTTCACGGCCACGACGATGGGGATGCCGGCGGCGCGGGCGTGGTTTATGGATTCCCTGGTCTGGTCCATGACGCCGTCGTCGGCTGCCACCACCAGGACGACGAAGTCCGTCACCTGGGCGCCCCGGGAGCGCATGGAGGTGAATGCCTCGTGACCGGGGGTGTCGATGAAGGTGATGGGCTTGCCCCTGAGCTGAGCCTGGTAGGCGCCGATGTGCTGGGTGATCCCGCCGAACTCGCTGTCCATGACGTTTTCCTTGCGGATGGCGTCGAGCAGGGAGGTCTTGCCGTGGTCGACGTGGCCCATGACCGTCACGACGGGCGGGCGGGGCTTGAGCTCGTCTTCGGTGAAGGTGGGAAGCGTGAGGTAGGTTTCCTTTATCTCGTCCCTGGCCTCTTCCACCTCATAGCCCAGCTCGTGGGCCACCAGGATCGCCTCGTCGGCGGAGATGTACTGGTTCTGGCTGGCGATGACGCCCATGTCGAGGAGGACCTTGATGACGTCGGATGCCTTGATGCCCATCTCTTTGGCCAGGTTGAACACGGTGATCGTCTTGCCGATGAGCAGCTTCTTTTTCTTCACCGTGGCCAGCATGCCCCCCATCCGCCGGTCCTTCTTTTTCTTGAACTTCTTGCCGAAGGCCCCCCGGTCGGAGCCGTAGAGGTCGGTCTGGGTGTAGACCTCCATCTCCTTGGCCTTCTTGGGCTTCTTTACGGCGCCCAGCCGCGCGGTCTTGTCCTCTTCCTTTTCCGGTTCTGCCGCCTCGACAACCTTGCCCTTCTTGCCTTTCTTGCCCTTCTTCTTGTCTTCCTTCTCTTCATCCCCCTTCGCTTCTTGTCCGGGGGTCCCGGCGGGCTTTTCCCGTTCGGGCGCTGGCGCTGCGCCGGCGGGCGCGGCGGCCTCTTCCCGTGCCTCTCCGGCCTGGGGAACGCTTTCTTCCTTTTTCTTTCCCTCTTTCTTTCCCTCGGTCGCCGCCTCGAGAGCGGGGGCTTCCCCCCGGGCCGGCTCTGTTGTTTCCGCTTCGGTCTCGGGCTGCTCCTCGGCAGCCTTCAGGGCCTTTTTCTTTTCCTTCTTCTCCGGCTTCTTTTCGGCCTTGTCTTCCTTTTCCCCCGGGGATTCGGCCTCGGCCCCTCCGGGGAGCTCCTCTTCTGCCTTGGCCGGGGGGGCCACGACCTTGGCCCTGCGCCGGATGACGTTGGAGCTTACGCGCTTTTCCTCATAGGTTTCTTCCAGGGGCATATCGGGCTGCTTCTCGACGGCATCTTTCTGGAATCTCTTGCGTATCCTGTCGATATCGTGGACATCGATCATGCTCATGTTGTTTTCCAGGGATATGGCCAGGTCCTTGGCAATCTTCAAGATGTCCCTGGTCTCGACGGACAGCTCCTTGGCTAACTCAAAAACTCTCAACTTTTTCATAATGCCGGCCCCTTGGAAGAAAGCATTTCATACTTCTGCAGATTCATGGCCAACCGGTTCGCCAGGGGAAAGCCTTTCCTCACCGCGGCGCAGCAGCCCGCAGGGCCGCCGAGGGAGGCCGGCAGGGAAAAGATCCTGGTTTGTGAAGAATGCGCAGCAGTATGCATCTCCCCCTTCTCTTCCGGGGAACGCTCTGCGGCCACAAGGACAAGCTCGCTCTCCCCGGGAGGTGTCTCCTCGTCTCGGGCATCTCCAAGATAACCCGTTTTCTTGCAAAGTATGAGGTCTTTCTCTATGAATTTCAATATCGTTTCCTGTATCTCCACGATCGCTTCCCGGACGGTGTCCCGTGTTCTGAAATACGCCGCCCTCGTTTTCCTGTTCCGGTGAGCCTGTTCGAAGCACGCCGGCCCGGGGCAGAGATAAAAGCCCCTTCCGCCGCGGCTGCAGTCCGCATCAAAAACCGCCTGCCCTTCGTCGGACTTCACGAATCTCAGAAGCTCATCCTTCGGCCGCGCCTTCCTGCACCCGATGCACATCCGGTAGGGTCGATGCTTACTGTCCACTCGCTCCTGCCGTCGCCTTTTCTATTAATTTTTTTGCAAGTTCTTCGTCAATGCCTTCAAATTCCAGGAGATCCTCTTCCTTTGCCGTGGCAAGGTCCTCGAGGGTGTGGTAGCCCGCTTCCTTCAGGGCTTCCGCCAGGGCCTCGTCGATCTCCTCCATGTCCGCCAGGTCATTGTCGCCCTCGGCGTCGAAATCCCCGTCCCCCTCGAGCTCCTGCTCGGCGGCGAGCTGCTCCTGGGCCTGCTCGGAACGGACGTCGATCTTCCACCCCGTCAGCTTTGCCACGAGGCGCACGTTCTGGCCCTTCCTCCCGATGGCAAGGCTGAGCTGGTCGTCCGCCACCACGACGTCCATGCTCCAGGCGGCCTTTTCCACGATAACCTTCGACACCCGTGCGGGCGCCAGCGCGTTGCACACGAACCGCACCGGGTCCTCGGACCAGACGACGATGTCCTGGCGCTCGCCCTTGAGCTCCTGGATGACGTTCTGCACGCGGGCGCCCTTGACGCCCACGCAGGTCCCGACGGGATCCACCTTGGTGTCGTGGGACCGGACCGCGATCTTGGCGCGGATCCCGGGCTCGCGGGCCACCGCGACGATCTCCACGATGCCCTCGGTGACCTCGGGCACCTCCATCTCGTAGAGCTTCACCAGGAACCTCGGGTGGGTCCTCGAAAGCTCTATCTGGGGCTGCCGCAGGGACTTCGTCACGTCGAGTATCAGGGCCTGGATCCGGTCGCCGCGCCGGAACACCTCTCCGGGGATCATCTCCTTTTCCCGCAGGATCGCCTCGCCCTTGCCGATGTTCACGATGGCGTCCCTGCGGTCGAAGCGGTGGATGAACCCGGACACGAGCTCGCCCTTGCGGTCGATGAACTCGTTGTACACCGCATCACGCTCCACTTCCTTGACCTTCTGGACGATGACCTGCTTTGCGCTCTGCGCGGCTATCCTGCCCAGGCGGGAGGCATCGAGCTTTTCGCCCAGCTCGTCACCGATCTGGCAGTTGGGATCGAGGTTACGTGCATCATTCAGGGAAATCTGGATATTCGGATCTTCAACCTCGTCGGATATGACTTTGAACTGGAATACCTCCACCTCGTCGATCTCCGGGTTGTACTGCGCCTCGATGTTGTCGTAGTCCCCGTAGACCTTCTTGGCGGCGCTCTGAACCGCCGCCTCCACGACCTGGACGAGGTCTTCCTGCTTGAGGCCTTTTTCCTTCACGATCAGTTCAATCACTTTCGAAAGATTTAAAACCATAGCGGCTACTCCTAGAAATCGAAATCCAGATTGGCCTTCACGATGTCAGTCACATGGAGCGATAACTCGGAGCCTTCAGCTTCCAGAAGAACGGTGTCTCCCGCCAATCCTTTGATGGTCCCCCTGTATGTCCCCTCTTTGGTCACGATCTTGGCCTTTCTTCCCGAGAAGTGCTCAAAATCTTTCAATGTTTTAAGCCTTCTGTTCAAGCCGGGCGACGAAACCTCCAGCCGGTATGACCCCTCGATGGGGTCCTGGGCATCCAGGAGCAGGCTCGCCCTGCGGTTGACGGACACGCAGTCGTCCATCGACACGCCGTCCGGCTTGTCGATGGTCAGGCGCAGCAGCCCCCGGGAGAAGTCCAGCTCGATGAGCTCGAAGCCCATGAGCGTTATCTCCGGGGAAAGCAGCTCCGTCAACTGTTCCTGTATGCCTTTCTCGGTCATAGGAAATAAAAAAGTGGGCTAACGCCCACTTCGTTCCTCCCTCATTTCCTTTTCTTCCGCTTCCCGTAAGTGTTGCCTTAAGCGGGCAACGGGATTCGAACCCGCGACATTCAGCTTGGGAAGCTGACACTCTACCAACTGAGCTATGCCCGCACTGATCACTTTAAATAAAATATGACCTGTGGTTTGTCAACAAAACTTTAGCATAACTGAAAACTATGCCCTTGCCTGCACATTCCATGCAGGGGCCCGGGGGAAACACCGCCGTTGCGGGCATGTTCCACCGGGAACGGGCAAGACCCCCACGGTGGGGGGCGAGGGGCCCCGGCACAGGATTCTTTTTGCGGGTCAGCGCCTCGAGAGAATCAGGAGGCAGGGTCGGGAAGTATCTTCAGGAGCACGGACCGCATACGGGGGCCATCGAACTCGGCGAGGTAGAGGCCCTGCCAGGTGCCCAGGACAAGCGCCCCGCTCTCCACGAGGATGGTGACGCTCGAGCCCATGATGCTCGCCTTGATGTGGGCGTCCGAATTCCCTTCGAGGTGGCGGTAGCCCCCTGCTGCGGGCACGAGCCTCTCGAGGGTGGCGATGATGTCCTCCTTCACGGCGGGGTCGGCGTTTTCGTTTATGGTGATGCCGCACGTGGTGTGTGGCACGTAAACGATGAGGACCCCCGACGTCACGCCCTCGCTCTTGAGGAAGGCCTTGACGGTCGAGGTGATGTCGACCAGCTGTATCCGGGCGGCGGTTTTCACTTCCAGTCTTTTCAGCATGCTTCCATTTTACCCTCATTCTCCCTTTTTTTCGACAAAAAAAGCCGGTCGAAATTTTCGAGGACCTGCTCCCCCATCGCTTCGGGGGACACGCCCTTGATGCGGGCCATCTCCTCGACCGTCCTGATCATGTACGCGGGCTCGTTGCGCTTCCCCCGGTACGGGGCGGGCGACAGGAACGGGGCGTCGGTCTCGGCGAGGAGGGAGGGGGCGGGGCACAGGCGGACCACCTCCCGGAGCACCTCGGCCTTTTTGTAGGTGACCACGCCGGGAACGGAGAGGTAGAAGCCCTTTTCGAGGATGCGGGAAGCCATCCGCACGTCCCCGGAATAGCAGTGGAACACGCCGCCCAGCTGCCAGGCGTCGCACCGGTCGAGGACCTCGAGGGTCTGGGCGTGGGCGTCCCGGTCGTGGATGACCAGGGGAAGGGAGAGTTTCCGGGCAAGGGAGATGTGCGCTTCGAAGAGCTCCTTCTGGAGCGCTTCGCTTTGGGGGGTCCGGTAGAGGTCGAAGCCCGTTTCCCCCACGGCGACCACCTTGCCCCGGGCCGCGAGCCCTTCCAGGGAGAACACGTCCCGGGGAGAAAAAACCCCGGCGTTCTGGGGATGAATGCCGATGCTCGCATACAGGCCGGTCCGGGTGCCGGCGACCTCGACGGCCTCCCTCGAATCCTCCCCGTCGATGCCCACCAGCAGCATGCGGGCGACGCCGGCCGCGCACGCGCGATCCAGGACGCCCTCCCGGTCGCCCCGGTAGTCGCGGAAGTGGAGGTGGTTGTGGGAGTCCGCGGTGTTCACGCTACATGAGCCTCAAGAGCTCGCCGTGGAGCGGCCCGTTCGCCGCGAGCACGTTTCCTGAGCTCAGGTCCACGGCCGCCCCGTCGAAGCCCGTCACGACCCCGCCCGCCTCGCGGACGATGGCCATGCCCGCCGCTATGTCCCAGGGGCTCAGGCCCTCCTCCCAGAACGCATCGAAGGAGCCCCTGGCCACGGCGCACAGGTCGAGAGCCGCCGAGCCCATCCTCCTGATCCCCTGGGCCCGGGCGAGCACCCTGGCGAACCGGGAGAGAGACCCCTCGAGCGAATCCTTCCGATACGGGAAGCCCGTGGCCACCAGGGCGTCTATGAGGTGCACTGCGGGAGAAACCCGGATCCGCCGGCCGTTGAGGAAGGCCCCTTTGCCGTGCTCCGATGAATACAGCTCGTCGAGCACCGGGCTGTAGCACACGCCCAGGTACGGCTCACCCTTTTTGTACAACCCGATGGACACGCAGAAAAAGGGGATGCCGTGGATGTAGTTCACGGTTCCGTCGAGGGGATCGACGTACCAGGTGTATTCGGAACCCGTCTCCTGGGTCAGGCCCTCCTCGGCGATTACCGAGTGCCCGGGGAATTCCCTCGAGATGGCGCCGATGATCATGTCCTGCGAGGCTTTGTCCACCCGGGTGACGGGATTGATGCGGCCCTTGAACGAGACGTCGAGGTCTGTGCCCAGGTTGTCCTTGAGGTACCTGCCCGCGTCCCTGGCGATGTGAATGATGAAATCCAGCATGGCCGCCCTTGCCAACCTCCCGGTTTTCATGTACCATAGATAACATGACCAGTGTTTACAAGATAAAAAAGGACCTGAAGATCCCCATGATCATCGCGACGCTCATGTCGATCCCCGTGTTCGGCGACCTGATGATCAACCGGGGCCTGCAGCCCTCCATGATGGTCCTGGCCCTTTTGCTCATGGTCCTGTTCTACATGCTCACCATCAACAACCTCCTGCGCAAGGTCACCATCACCGACCACGAGATCGCCGTGCGCTCCCTGGGCGGGGTGCGCCGCATCCCGGTGGGGGAAGTGACCTTCATCGACGGGGTGACCATGGGGTCGAAGCAGTTCGTCACCATCACGAGCAACAAGAAGCACACGTTCATCCCCAACAGCTTCGAGAATTTTTCGGGGATGCTTTCCGACATCGAATCCGCGGCAAAGGAAGAGGCGATCGGGGAAGGGTTCAAGGCGCTGAAGGAAAACGTCGTGCCCAGGAAAAGCGACGTCGCCGGGGCCTGGATCACCGTCATCGTCCTGGTCATCGTGACCTTCGTCATACTGTACCAGAAATGAGCGTCCGCACCCCCTGACCATCCCTGGAAAAACAACCTTTTTTTATTGTTTATTCAATTGGTTGCAGACGGTGTTTCACGTGAAACTTTTCTGTTCAAAATGTGATTTTTTTATGGTAGAGCTTCATGGTGTGCCCAAGAATAATCAGCATATCGAATCAGAAGGGCGGGGTCGGTAAGACCACCACCGCCATAAATCTCGCTTCCTCCTTTTCCCTTCTGGGCAAGCGAACCCTGCTCGTGGACCTCGATCCCCAGGCGAACGCCACAACGGGCGTGGGCATCGACCCGGACACGGTTTCCTCACACGTGTACCACGTGATGATCGGCGAGAAGGACATCAACTCCGTCATCCTGCCCACGAAGCTCAAGGGGTTTTTCGTCGCCCCCAGCCACACCGATCTCGTGGGGGTGGAGGTGGAGCTCATGGGCATGGAGAGCCGGGAGCACATCCTGGCTCGCTGCCTCGAGAAGGTCGATGGCGGGTTCGACTACATCATCATCGACTGCCCGCCTTCGCTGGGGCTGCTGACCCTCAACGCGCTCACCGCCTCCCACTCGATCCTCATACCCGTCCAGTGCGAGTACTACGCCCTCGAGGGTCTCAAGAGCCTCCTGAACACCTTCAGGCTCGTGAAGAAGCGGCTCAACCCCGGCCTTTCCATCGAGGGGTACCTCCTCACCATGCACGACACCCGCACCAGGCTCAGCAACGACATTGCGGAAAACATGAAGGCGCACTTCGGCGCCCAGGTGTTTCGGACCATCATCCCCCGGAACATCAGGTTGTGCGAGGCGCCCAGCTTCGGCCTTCCCATCTGCCTGTACGACATCTCGTCCAGGGGAGCGCAGCATTACCTGATGCTCGCAAAAGAAGTTCTCTCCACGGAGGTTACGCATGAAGCCTAAGGCACGTTTGGGAAGGGGGATCGACGCTATCTTCGCGGATACCCTTCAGGATGACGCCGCCCTGGTCGTCGAGATCCCGGCTTCGGAAATCTACCCCAACCCCGCCCAGCCGAGGAAGACCTTCGACGAGCAGAGCATCGCCGAACTGGCGTCGTCCATCAAGGCGCACGGCCTTCTCTCGCCCATCGTGGTGAGGAAGATGAACACGAAGTACGAGATCATCGCGGGCGAGCGCAGGTTCCAGGCCTGCAAGGCCGCAGGCATCGAAAGAATACCCGCCATGGTCAAGGACATCTCCGACGCCGACGCCTTCAAGATCTCTCTGGTGGAAAACCTCCAGCGGGAGGACCTCAACCCCATGGAGGAGGCCGAGGCCTTTTTCACCCTCAAGGATAGGTTCCGTCTCACCCATCAGGACATCGCCGCCGCGGTGAACAAGGACAGGTCGACGGTGACGAACTCCATGAGGCTCGTAAACCTCCCCGTCGAGGCAAAGACCGCCCTGAAGGAGGGCGTCATCACCACGGGCCACGCCCGGGCCATCCTCATGGCCGAAGGGATCACCGCCCAGGTCGCCCTCCTCGGCAGGATCGTCGAGGGGGGGCTGAGCGTGCGGGACGCCGAGCGCCTCGCCTCGGTCAAAGGCAAGAAGCGCAAGCAGGGGAAAAGGAGGGATCCCTATCTCGAGGATTTGTCCTCCCGGCTGGGAGACAGGCTCGGGGCCCGTGTCCTGTGCTCCTGGGGCAAGAGCCGGGGCAGGATCGTGATCAGCGTCGGCTCCCGGGACGAGATGAAGAGGATCGTCGCGGAGCTTTGTCGACAGGAATCGCCCCTCTGAGGACCGGAAAAGAGGACATATCGACAGGGGAAGGCCGATCGCCAGGCATGTCGATAAGTCATGAACCTGGTTTTGTAGTGGTCATTTTTCATGAATACAAAGGGATAGGGGAGATATGAACAAATCGACAGGATATAACAATATTTATTATCTAGAGGGAGAAAGAAAATGAAATGTAATATCGGAAAGACTTCTCTGCAGAACATGCTTTCGAAGGTTCAGGGGTTTACCGAGAAAAAATCCACTCTCCCGATCTTGAGCCACGTCCTCCTCGAGGCAAAGGACGACACCCTGCAGGTCAAGGCCACGGACCTCCACACCTCCATCCAGGTTACCTCCCCCTGCGAGGTGATCAAACCAGGTGCATGCGCCATAAACGGAAAAAGCTTTTACGATGTGATCAGCGCCCTTACCGACCAGGCCCTCCAGATATGGGTGGAAGACAACCTCAAGGCGCACATCCACTCATCCAAGAGCAAGATCAAGATGAACGTCATGGACGCTGAGGAATACCCCATGGTGGAATTCTCGGACATGGACAAGGGGTTTCCCATCGACCATTCGGTCATGAAACCCATGATAGAAAGGACGATCTTTTCGATCCCGTCCGCATCGGAAAGCGACAGCAAGTACACGCTGGGCGGGGCCCTGCTCACCTCCGGAAAGATCGACGCGAAGAAGGGATACATAGAGATCGTCTCCACGGACACCAGGAGGCTTTCGGTGGTGCGGCACGTCACGGAGAAGCCCTTTGACATGGGAGGGGGCATCATCGTGCCCAGAAAGGGCCTGCAGGAGATCAAAAGGCTCATGGACGGCAGGGAGGAGGATTCCAGCATCCTGCTCACCCGGAAATCCATCTTCTTCGTTTCCCCGGACACCCTCGCGACGGTGAGGCTCATCGACGGGAAATTCCCGGACTACCAGAGCGTCGTCTCCCTCGACAGCTTCCCCATCTACACGAGGATCAACGCCCAGGAGCTCTTCTCCGTACTGAAGGTGTGCGTGGCCATGGTGTCCGACCTGTCCAACTGCGTGAAATTCTCCTTCCAGAAAAACCGGACGGTGGTGTTCGCCAACAACCCTGACCAGGGAGAGGTCGAAACCCCCATCCCTTCCGAGCATTTCGGGCAGGAACTCGAGATCAACTTCAACCCGCGTTATTTCATGGACTGTCTCTCCTTTATAGAAGGCGAGACGGAAATCAGGCTGAAAGGTCCCCAGGGACCCTGCATGATAACTGATTCGGCAGAAACCGAGAGCAAATGGGTGATCATGCCCATGCGATTCTAGGAGGCTTCAAAAGAACTATGAACGATAAGCCAGGAAACGCTCAGGAATACACGGCAAAAGACATCAAGGTCCTCGGGGGCTTTGAGGCAGTGAGGCTCAGGCCGGCCATGTACATCGGCTCGACGTCGGGCCAGGGTCTGCACCACCTCGTCTTCGAGGTCGTGGACAACAGCATCGATGAAGCCATCGCCGGCTTCTGCGACAAGATCACCGTCGTCATCCACATGGACGAGAGCATCACGGTGAGGGACAACGGCCGGGGGGTCCCCGTCGACATCCACAAGGACACGGGCAGGCCGGCCGCGGAGGTGGTCCTCACCACGCTGCACGCGGGCGGCAAGTTCGACAACTCCAACTACAAGGTTTCCGGCGGGTTGCACGGCGTCGGCGTGTCGGTCGTGAACGCCCTCTCGGAGACCCTCGTCATCGACATCTACCGCAACGGGTACAAGTGGATGCAGCAGTATGAGAGGGGCGTGCCCGTCACCGATCTCGTCCAGCTCGAAAAGGCGACGAAGACGGGCACCACGGTCCATTTCAAGCCGGACCCGGACATCTTCGAGGTCACCACCTTCGAGTACGACATCCTGGCGAACCGCATCAGAGAGCTCGCTTTCCTGAACAAAGGGCTGAAGATCGTCCTCGAGGACGAGCGCACGGACACGAAGGAGACCTTCATCTTCCACGACGGGCTCATCGACTTCGTGAAGTATCTGAACGCAAAGAAAAAACCCCTGCACTCCCCCATCTTCTTCAAGAAGGCGAAGGGGGACGTGGTGCTCGAATGCGTGCTGCAGTACAACACCTCGTACTCGGAGAGCGTTTTCTCCTTTGCCAACAACATCAACACGCACGATGGGGGAACCCATGTCGTGGGCTTCAGAAAGGCGCTCACCCGCACGATCAACGCGTATGCCAAGGACAAGGGCTTCCTGAAGAACTTCAAGTTTCCCATAACGGGCGACGACACCAAGGAGGGCCTGTGCGCGGTGGTTTCCATCCTGCTCCCCAAGCCTCAGTTCGAAGGGCAGACCAAGGGCAAGCTCGGCAATTCCGAGGTCGCCGGGCTGGCGGAAAGCATCACGAACGACGCGGTGGGGCAGTACCTGAACGAAAACCCCGCCGAGGGGGCACTCATCGTCAAGAAGATCCTCGACAGCGCCCAGGCGCGGGAAGCCGCCCGCAAGGCCCGCGAGCTCACGAGGCGCAAGACGGCCCTCGAGAGCACCCTCCTGCCGGGCAAACTGGCGGACTGCCAGGAGAAGGACCCCGCGGTGAGCGAGCTCTACATCGTCGAGGGCGATTCCGCAGGGGGCAGCGCAAAGCAGGGAAGAGACAGGAAAAATCAGGCGATCCTTCCCTTGAGGGGGAAGGTTTTGAACGTGGAGAGGGCCCGGGTGGACAAGATGCTCTCGAACCAGGAGATCAAGAACCTGGTGACTGCCCTGGGAACGGGCATCGGGTCAGACAACTTCGACGTGTCGAAGCTCAGGTACCACACCATCATCATCATGACCGATGCGGACGTGGACGGCGCCCACATCAGGACGCTGCTGCTGACCTTCTTCTACCGGCAGATGCCCGAGATCATCGAGCGCGGGCACCTCTACATCGCCCAGCCGCCCCTGTTCAAGATCACCAAGGGCAAAAAGCTCTGGTATCTCCTCAACGAAGAGATCATGGACGACTTCCTCCTGAAGAACGCCGTGAAGGAGGTCTCTCTCAAGGGAGAGATCGAGATCACCGGCGCAGAGCTTTCCCGCTACGTCAAGCTCATCAACCGCAGGAAGAGCATCCTCGTGAACTACGAGCTGAGGCACATGGACGAGCGGGTCATCCAGTCGAGCTCGTACCTCGACCCTGAAGTATTCAGGGAAAACTTCGATCCCCGGGGCGCGGAAGAGGAGATCAGGAAGACCATCAGGGAGTGGTTCCCTGCCCTGGGGCCGGTCACTTCGGACATCCGCGACGACCAGATCGTGTTCCACACGGTGAAGAACGGCATGCGCAAGAACACGCCCATCGACCGCAGGCTCTCCGAGACCAAGGGCTTCGAGGAGCTCCAGAAGATCCACGCCCAGCTCAAAAAGCTCGGCAGGCCGCCCTTCACCATCGTGAAGGAGGACGGGTCCTACCAGGTCCCCAACCTGAGCGAGGCGGCGAGCAAGCTCTTCGAGGAGTCGAAGAAGGGGTACGCCCTCCAGCGGTACAAAGGGCTCGGCGAGATGAACCCCGAGCAGCTCTGGGAAACCACCATGGACCCGGAAAAGAGGACCCTGCTCAAGGTGAGCATCGACGACGCGGTGGAGACCGACCAGATCTTCACCACCCTCATGGGGGACGACGTGGTTCCCCGCAGGGAGTTCATCGAGAAGAACGCACTCAAGGTCACGAACCTTGACATTTAAAACGAGAGAGACCGAGGAATACTCATGACCGTAAACACCGTTTCCATCGATCAGGAAATGAGGCGCGCATACCTGGAGTACTCCATGAGCGTCATCATCGGGCGGGCCATTCCCGACGTCAGGGACGGCCTGAAGCCTGTCCACCGGAGGGTGCTGTTCGCCATGCACGAGCAGAGCAACACCCACAACCGGCCCTATAAGAAATCCGCCCGTATCGTGGGCGACGTCATCGGCAAATACCATCCCCACGGCGACGCGGCCGTGTACGACACCATCGTGCGCATGGCCCAGGACTTCTCCATGAGGTATCCCCTCGTGGACGGCCAGGGGAACTTCGGCTCCATCGACAACGACCCCCCCGCGGCCATGCGCTACACCGAGATCCGCATGGAGCGCCTCGCGGAGGAGATGCTCGCCGACCTCGAGAAGGACACGGTAGACCACCACCCGAACTACGACGAGTCCCTCATGGAGCCGGACGTCCTGCCCACGAGGATCCCCGCCCTTCTTCTGAACGGTTCGTCGGGCATCGCCGTGGGCATGGCCACGAGCATACCGCCCCACAACAGCACCGAGATCCTGAACGCGCTCATCGCGCTCATCGACAAGCCGGACATCAGTCTGCCCGAGGTCATGAGGATCGTCCCCGGGCCGGATTTCCCCACCGGCGGCATCATCTACTCCGGCGGCGAGATCGAAAAGGCCTATCTCTCGGGCAGGGGCATCATCACCCTCAGGGGCAAGGTGGACAAGGACCAGGAAAACGGCCGTGACCGCATCATCATCACCGAAATCCCCTATACGGTGAACAAGGCCGACATGGTGGAGCGGATAGCCGGTCTGGTTCATGAAAAGAAGCTCGAGGGCATCTCGAACATCCGCGACGAGTCAAACAAGGACGGGCTGAGGGTGGTCATCGACCTCAAGAGGGGAGCCCAGCCCGAGGTCATCGAGAACCAGCTCTACAAGCTCACGAACCTCCAGACCTCGTTCTCCATGAACATGCTCGCCATCCACAACGGCAGGCCCAAGGTCATGGGGCTGATCGAGCTTCTCCAGGCCTTCCTCGACTTCCGGGAAGAGGTGGTGACCCGCAGGTGCATCTTCGAGCTGAACAAGGCCCGGGCGCGCGTCCACATCCTCGAAGGCCTGCTCAAGGCCCTCGACCACATCGACGAGATCGTGGCCCTCATCAAGGCGTCCGCCAACCCCCCCGAGGCCCGGGACAACCTCATGAGCACCTTCGGCTTCAGCGAGGTCCAGGCCCAGGCCATCCTCGACATGCGGCTCCAGCGGCTCACCGGCCTCGAGCGGGACAAGATCTCCGCAGAGTACAACGAGCTCCTGGCCTACATCAGGAAGCTCGATAAGATCCTCTCCGACCGGAAGGAGCTCCTCAAGGTCATCCGGGGCGAGATCGGGGAGATCAGGGACAAGTACTCCGACAGCCGCCGCACCACGATCGTCCGCGGCGCCGCCGACCAGATCGAGATGGAGGACCTCATCCCCGACGAGAAGATGGTGGTCACCATGACGCGCAAGGGCTACATCAAGCGCACCGAGCTCGACAAGTACCGCACCCAGAAAAGAGGCGGCGTGGGCGTCAAAGGCGGTGCGGCCACGGAAGACGACTTCATCGAGCAGATCTTCATCGCCTCGAACCATGCCTCCATCCTCTACTTCACCAACACGGGAAGGGTCTACCACACCAAGGTCTACGAGATACCCGAGCGCGACCGGGCCACGAAGGGCGTGCCCATCGTCAACATCCGGCCCCTCCAGAAGGACGAGCGGATCTGCGCAGCCATGGTGGTTTCCGATCTGAAGGCCGATGCCCGGGTCATGCTCGTGACGGCCATGGCATACACCAAGCGTGTGATGCTCAGGGACTTCGGCAACATCCTGAAGACGGGCATCATCGCCTGCACCCTCGAGCCCGGGGACCAGGTCATCTCCGCGCGCCTCACCGGCGGAAAGGACCACGTCATCGTGGCCACGAACACGGGCAAGGCCATCGTGTTCCCCGAGGACCAGGTGAGGGTCATGGGCCGCCAGGCCCAGGGCGTGCGCGCCATCAGCCTGTCGGGCAAGGACGCCGTGGTGGGCATGGACGTCATCACCTCCCCGGACGACTACGTCATCAACCTCACGGAGCTGGGCTTCGGCAAGAAGACGCTCGCCGACAAGTACCCCGTGCAGAAAAGGGCGGGCAAAGGGGTGTACACGGTCCACATCACGAACAAGACGGGCAACCTCGTGGGCATCCGCGTGGTGAAGCCTACCGACGAGCTCATCATCATCTCCACCTCGGGTCAGATCATCCGCATCCCGGCGACCCAGATCCGCACCACCTCGACGAGGTCCGCCCAGGGGGTGCGGGCCATAAGGATGATGAAAAACGAGAAGATCGTCGACTTCGCCCTCTACCTGGGGGAAGAAGACGAGTAAGAGAAGGAAGCGGGCGAAGAGGAAAGCAAAGGGGGGGGCTCCCCCCCCCTTTTATCGAAGACCAATAATATCCGACTGTTAAATGATTCCCCTCAGGAACGTTACGGCATTGTCAAACAGGATCATGCCCTCGGCCTTTTCGGGGAGAGAAGCCATCCGGGTCCACTGCGGGTGGTTCGCCGGGTGCGTGTAGGCTTCCGGGTGGGGCATGAGGCCGAAGATGCGGCCCGTGGTGTCGCACAAACCCGCGATGGCGTCCGTGGAGCCGTTGGGGTTCAGAGGGTATGCCATGGTGGGCCGCCCTTCCCCGTCGCAGTAGCGCAGGGCCGCCAACCCTCCCGTTTTGATCTCTGCGAGGGTCGCATCGCCGTCGCAGACGATCTTGCCTTCCCCGTGCCTTACGGGCAGGGCGATCCTGTCGATGCCCTTCGTGAACACGCACGGGCTTTTGGGGTCGGCCTTAAGGGTCACCCAGCGGTCCTC
>JAKLDU010000240.1 GCA_022703355.1 Deltaproteobacteria bacterium
GGAACGGTCGGGTTGGTGCGCGCGGTGCTGCATGGCGCGCTGCACAACGGCATCGCGCTCGTGCGTCCGCCCGGTCACCATGCGGAGCGGGCGCGCGGCATGGGCTTCTGCATCTTCAACAACGTCGCGGTCGCCGCACGCGCCGCGCTCGACGAGTTCGGCCTCGAACGCGTGCTCATCTACGACTGGGACGTGCATCACGGCAACGGCACCCAGGACATCTTCTACGAGACGCCCCAGGTGCTCTACATCTCCACGCACCAGTACCCGCACTACCCGGGCACAGGCCACTATCAGGAAACAGGGCGAGGTGCCGGGCAGGGGTATACGGTTGACGTCCCACTTTCCGCCGGTGTGGGCGACGCGGGCTACGGGCGGGTGTTTGAGGAGATTCTGCTGCCTGTGGCGCGCCGCTACAAACCGCAACTGATTCTGGCGTCGGCCGGCTACGACGCACACTGGGCCGATCCGCTGGGCGGAATGCTGCTCTCCGTCTCCGGGTA
>JAKLDU010000241.1 GCA_022703355.1 Deltaproteobacteria bacterium
TCCACGATCCCTTCCGTCGTCGGGATGTATCGTGCGCTCTTGTGCCCCACGGCCTCGATGCCCTTGAAGAGGTTGAAGGACGTCACGCCCTCGATGGGCGCCTCGCTCGCGGGGTAGATGTCCATCAGGACGAGCTCGTCCGCATCGGGGAAGCACGTGAGGAACTCCTTGTACAGGGCCCGCGTTCGCGTGTAGCGGTGCGGCTGGAAGACAACGATGAGGCGCCCCTTCCAGAGCTGCCGCGCGGCTTTCAGCGTGGCCAGGATCTCCGTGGGGTGGTGGCCGTAGTCGTCGACGACGGTGACGCCGCTGACCTCGCCCTTCACCTCGAGGCGCCGCTGCACGCCGTGATAGGCGGCCAGTCCCGCCCGGATCGCGTCGAACGCCATGTCGAGCTCCCGGGCCACGGCGAAGGCCGCCATGGAGTTGAGCACGTTGAACAGGCCCGGCACGTGCAGCGTGATCTCGCCCAGGCGCACCCCCTTGTGGTAGAGCGTGTAG
>JAKLDU010000242.1 GCA_022703355.1 Deltaproteobacteria bacterium
GGAAAGCGCCATGCCATCGGAGTAGGGCGTGGTCCAGTTGCCGACGAAGGCCTCGATGGCGTGGGTCAAGGCATCGATGCCCGTCGCGGCGGTCACATGGGGCGGCAGGCCGGTCATCAGCGAGGGGTCGAGCGCGGCCATTTTCGGCACTAGGCGCGGATCGACGATAACCATCTTTTTCCCGGCCTCGGGATCGGAAATGACTGCCGCCACCGTTACCTCCGAACCGGTGCCCGCCGTGGTCGGCACTGCGTAGATCTTGACAGGCGAGCGCAGACCCTTGAAGTACCCGGCCAGGTCCCGCAACGGCTTGGGGTTGGCCACCGCCACGGCGATCGCTTTCGAGGCATCCATGGGCGAGCCGCCGCCAAAGGCGACAATCGCATCGCAGTCGTGCATCTTGAAAAACTCGATGCCTTTTTCAATCAGGGGGATGGGGGCATCGGGGGTGATCTCGTCGAACACTACATAGTTCGCACCACCGGCGGTCAGGGCATCGG
>JAKLDU010000025.1 GCA_022703355.1 Deltaproteobacteria bacterium
AAACAGATCGACCTGAGCGATGCGGTGTTCGCAGCCGAGGTGAAGCCGTACCTGCTCCACGACGTGGTCGTCTGGCAGATGGCCAACAGGCGCGCCGGCACGGCGAAGACCAAGACCAGATCGGAAGTGTCCGGCGGCGGCACGAAGCCTTTCAAGCAGAAGGGCACGGGCCGCGCCCGTGCGGGCTCGAACCGCTCCCCGCTGTGGAGGCACGGCGGCGTCAACTTCGGCCCCAACGGCAGGAAGTACGCCCGGAAGCTCCCGAGGAAGGTCCGCGAGCAGGCATTGCGTTCCGCCCTGAGCATGAAGCTCTCCGAGAACGTGATGAAGGTCATCGACAGGGTCGCCCTCGAACAGCCCAAGACGAAGCTCTACGCGGGCGCCCTGGGCAAGCTCGGCATGGAGAACACCCTCGTGGTCATGGGCAGCATGACGAACGACATGTCCATGGCTTCCCGGAACCACTGCTCCTCGAAGATGCTCGATGTCCGGGGCCTGAACGTCTACGACATCCTCAAGTACCGGGGGCTCGTCATGGACGAGGAAGCGGTCCAGTACATCGAAGAGAGGCTCAAGTAATGAAGGACATCACCCAGATCATCAAGCGGCCCATCGTTACCGAGAAAGGCACCGCGCTCCGGCAGGACCACAACCAGGTGCTCTTCGCCGTGGACAAGGACGCCAACAAGATAGAGATCAAGCGGGCCATCGAGACCCTCTTCAACGTTCATGTGGAAGACGTGCGCACCATGAACATGAACGGCAAGGTCAAGCGCTTCGGCCAGCACGGCTACAAGCGCTCCAACTGGAAGAAGGCCGTGGTGACGCTCAAGGCCGGCGAGTCCATCGAGTTCTATGAAGGGGTATAGGGAATGAGTATACGCAAGTTCAAGCCAACATCCGCAGGATTGCGGTCCATGACCGTCTCCACCTTCGAGGAGATCACCACCACCACGCCGGAGCGTTCGCTCACCACCAGGCTGTCCAAGAAGAGCGGCCGCAACAACCTCGGCAGGGTGACGGTCCGGCATCAGGGCGGCGGCTCCAAGCGGCTCTACCGCATCATCGACTTCAAGCGCGACAAGACCGGCATCCCCGGCAAGGTCGTGACCATCGAATACGACCCGAACCGCTCGGCGCGCATCTCCCTCATCCAGTACGCCGACGGCGAGAAGCGCTACATCCTGTGGCCCGACGGGCTCCAGGTGGGCAGCACGGTCCTCTCCGGCGAGGATGCGGACATCCGCCCGGGCAACGTGCTCATGCTCAGGAACATGCCGCTGGGCACCCAGGTGCACAACGTCGAGTTCAAGCCCGGCAAGGGCGGCCAGCTCATCCGCTCCGCAGGCACCTACGCACAGGTGCTCGCGAAGGAGGGCGACTACGTCCAGCTGAAGATGCCCTCGGGCGAAGTGCGGATGATCTACTCGCAGTGCAAGGCGACGGTGGGTGTGGTGGGCAACACCAGCCACTCGAACATATCCATCGGCAAGGCAGGCAGGAAGCGCTGGATGGGGATCAGGCCCACGGTGCGCGGCGTCGCCATGAACCCGGTCGACCACCCCCACGGCGGCGGTGAAGGCAGGGTCAAGGGCAACCACCCGGTCACCCCGTGGGGCATCTCCACGAAAGGTCACAAGACCAGGAAGCGCAAGAAGAGCTCGAGCAATTACATCGTGAAGAGGAGGAAGTAACCGTGGCCCGCTCAATGAAGAAAGGACCCTTTGTAGACGATCACCTTCTGAAGAAGGTATTGGGAGCCCAGGAATCCGGGAGCCGCAAGGTGATCAAGACGTGGTCACGCCGGTCCACCATCCTCCCCGAGTGCGTCGGGCTCACGTTTGCCGTTCACAACGGCAAGAAATTCGTTCCGGTGTACGTGACCGAGGAGATGATCGGCCACAAGCTCGGCGAGTTCTCCCCGACCAGGACCTTCTACGGGCATGCTGGAGACAGGAAATCACAGAAGAAGGGGAAATAGCGATGGAAGCAAGGGCAGTCTTACGGCACACCAGGGTTTCTCCCCAGAAGACGAGGCTCATCGCCGATGAGGTGCGCAGCAAGCCCATCGCCGATGCCCTGCGGATGCTCAATCTCCTGGGCACCAAGCGGGCGCGCATCATCGCCAAGGTGCTGAACTCGGCCGTGGCCAATGCCATGAACACGGGCCTCGTGGACGTGGACAACCTCTACGTGAAGTCCATCCAGGTGGACGGCGCGACCATGCTCAAGAGGTTCATGCCGCGGGCACAGGGGAGAGCGACGAGGATACTGAAGCGGACAAGCCACATCTCTGTGGTTCTTGACGAGCTATAGGAAAGGGGTATCAGGTGGGACAGAAGATTCATCCGTACGGGTTTCGGCTTGGAGTGACCAAGGACTGGAAGGCCAAGTGGTATGCCGAGAAGGGTTTCGGCGCGCTGCTGGTCGAGGACAGGAAGATCCGCCAGTTCGTGACCAAGAACATGAGCCACGCAGGCATCTCGAACATCATCATCGAGCGCGCCGCCAACAAGGTCAAGATCGTCATATTCACCGGCCGTCCCGGCCTGGTCATCGGCAGGAAGGGCCAGGGCGCCGAGCAGCTCAAGAACGATCTCGCGAAGTTCGTGGACAAGGACATCATGCTCGAGATCAAGGAGGTCCGCAGGCCCGAGACCGACGCCCAGATAGTGGCCGACGGCATCTCCAGCCAGCTGGAGCGCCGCGTTGCCTACCGGCGGGCCATGAAGAGGGCCGTCACCCAGGCCATGCGTATGGGCGCCCAGGGCATCAAGGTCGCCTGCGCGGGCAGGCTCGCCGGCGCCGAGATCGCGCGGCGCGAGTGGTACCGCGAAGGCAGGGTCCCCCTCCACACCTTAAGGAGCGACGTGGATTACGGATTTTCCCAGGCGTACACCATCTACGGCGTCATCGGGGTGAAGGTCTGGGTGTTCCATGGCGAGATCATGAGAAAACAGGAAGAGGCAACAGCGTAAGGGAGAAGATGAGCCATGTTGCAGCCAAACAAGGTCAAACATAGAAAGCAGATGCGGGGGCGCATGAGGGGCAGCCCGGAGAAGGGCTCCCGGGTTTCCTTCGGGACCTACGGCCTCCAGAGCCTGGAGCCCAACTGGGTCACCGCGCGCCAGATCGAAGCGGCCCGTATCGCCATCACCAGGCACATCAAGCGCGGCGGCAAGGTGTGGATCCGGGTGTTCCCGGACAAGCCCATTACCAAGAAGGCGGCCGAAACGAGGATGGGCAAGGGCAAGGGCGCCCCGGAAGAGTGGGTGGCCGTGGTGAAGCCGGGCAGGGTCCTGTTCGAGATCGACGGCGTTCCCCTCGAGCTTGCCCAGGAGGCCTTCCGCCTGGCGGCGCACAAGCTGCCCATAAAGACAGGTTTCGTCCGCCGGGAGGGACTCCATGAAGGGTAAAGAGCTGCGCGACAAGAATGCAGGTGATCTGGACGAGATGAAGAAGAAGCTTGCCCGCGATCTCATGAACGCCCGCTTCAAGAACTCCATGGGGCAGTTCGAGAACCCGAGCCTCATCAAGAAGCTGCGCCGGGATGTGGCAAGGATCAATACCATCCTCCGGGAGAAGGTGTCATGACGGAAAAGTCCATAAAGCGTGAAATGACGGGGACCATCAGCAGCGACAAGATGGATAAGACGGTCGTGGTGACCGTCGAACGGCTGGAGAAGCATCCGGTCTTCCAGAAGTACATCCGCAGACGGTCCAAGTATAAAGCCCACGACGAGAAGAACGAATGCAGAATGGGCGACAAGGTGTTGATCCGCGAATGCAGGCCTTTGAGCAAGGACAAGTGCTGGAGGGTTGTGAGCATCCTGGAGAGACAGGAATAGCTGTAGAGGTGGAGGCGAGCAATGATTCAGCAACAGACAAGACTCAGGGTCGCGGATAACTCCGGGGCAAAAGAGCTGATGTGCATCAAGGTCCTCGGCGGATCCAGGAGGCGCTATGCCTCGCTGGGGGATATCATCGTCTGCTCTGTGAAAGAGGCCATTCCCCGCTCCAAGGTGAAGAAGGGCGACGTGGTCAAGGCCGTGGTGGTGCGGACCACCCGGACCCACAAGCGCAGCGACGGCTCTTCCATCCGGTTCGACGAGAACTCGGCGGTCATTGTGAACAACCAGAACGAGCCCGTCGGAACGCGCATATTCGGCCCGGTGGCCCGTGAGCTCAGGGCGAGGAACTTCATGAAGATCGCCTCGCTGGCCCCCGAAGTCCTGTAGGAGTGACCGTATGGAAAAACATGCATTGGAACGGGTGAAGAAAGGCGATACCGTCGAGGTCCTGGCCGGGAAGTCCAAGGGCAAGCAGGGGCAGGTGATGCGCATCCTGACCAAGAAGGGCAGGGTGCTCGTCGAGCGGGTGAACATGATCAAGAGGCACCAGAAGCCCACCCAGAACTCCCAGGGCGGAATCATCGAGAAAGAGGCGAGCATCGACGCGTCCAACGTGGCCCCGGTGTGCCCCAAGTGCCGGAAAGGCGTCAGGATCGGATTCAAGCTCCACGACGACGGCAAGAAGGTGCGGGTCTGCAGGAAGTGCGGAGAAGAGCTGGATAAATGAGGGTAGCATACCATGGCTAGGCTGAAGGAATTCTATCAGAAGGAAGTTATTCAGGGGCTTGTATCCGAGTTCGGGTACAAGAACATCAACGAGGTCCCCAAAATCACGAAGATCGTCGTGAACATGGGCCTCGGCGAGGCGGTTCAGGACGTCAAGATCATCGACAAGGCCGTCCAGGAGCTGACCTCCATCACCGGGCAGAAGCCGGTGGTCACCAAGGCCAGGAAGTCCATCGCCTCCTTCAAGCTGAGGGAGGGCATGCCCATCGGCACCACGGTGACGCTCCGGGGGGACCGGATGTACGAGTTTCTGGACAGGCTCATCAATGCAGTGCTCCCCCGCGTGAGGGACTTTCGCGGGATCTCGTCGAAGGGTTTCGACGGGCGCGGGAACTTCACGCTCGGACTGAACGATCAGTCTGTTTTCCCGGAGATAGAGTACGACGCCATTGACAAGTTGAGGGGAATGAATATAACGGTGGTCACCACGGCTGGCTCGGATGACGAAGGCAGGAGCCTGCTCAGCGCGTTTGGTATGCCATTCAGGAAGTAACGGGAGAGGCTATGGCAAAGAAATCCATGATAGTCAAGCAGCAGAGGCCGAAGAAATTCAAGGTTCGCAATTACAACCGGTGTTCCCTGTGCGGGCGTCCGCACGCGGTGTACAGAAAGTTCGGCATCTGCAGGATATGCCTGAGGAATTATGCCATGAAGGGCGAGATACCAGGCGTCAAAAAATCCAGCTGGTAGAGGAGTGCTGAAGGATGCATACTGATCCAATTGCCGACATGATCACGAGGATACGGAACGCCGCCCAGGCGTCCAAGGAGAGCGTTGACATCCCCGCCTCCAAGGTGAAGATGGACATCGCGGACATCCTCATGAGAGAAGGCTATATCAAAGGCTACAAGGTCATCGAGGACGGAAAGCAGGGGCTCATCAGGGTCAACCTCAAGTACCTCAACTCGCGCCACGTCATCACGGGCATCGAGCGGGTATCGAAGCCGGGCCGCAGGGTCTACAAGAAGGCTGAAGAGATCCAGCAGGTGAGAAAAGGGCTCGGTATCTCCATCGTGAGTACCAGCAGCGGCATCATGGCCGACCACAAGGCGAGAGCGAACCACGTGGGCGGCGAGGAACTCATTCGGGTCTGGTAAGGAGCTTAAGTCATGTCGAGGATAGGAAAGATGCCCATTCAGGTGCCCAAAGGCGTGACCGTCACCGTCAGCGACGACCTCGTCAAGGTCAAGGGCCCCAAGGGTGAGCTGAGCAGGAAACGCGTGGGCAACATCGAGATCAAACAGGAGGACGGCGTCCTCCAGCTGGTCACCCGGGACGACGAGCGGCAGACGCACTGCTACCACGGGCTGATGCGCACGCTGGTGAACAACATGGTCGTCGGCGTCACCGAGGGCTTCACCAGGAAGCTCAAGATCGTGGGCGTCGGCTACCGGGGCGAGATGAAGGGCGAAACCCTCGTGCTCAACGTGGGGTACTCGAAGCCCAAGGAATACAGCTTCCCCAAGGGCGTGCACGCCACGGTCTCCAAGGACGGCGTCATCGAGGTCACGGGCATCGACAAGGAAGAGCTCGGCGACATCGCCGCCCAGATCCGGCGCATCAGGAAGCCCGACTCCTACAAGGGCAAGGGCATCCGGTACATCGACGAAGTCGTGCGGATCAAGCCGGGCAAGAGCGTATCCAAGGGTTAGTATCCCGGGGAAACTGAATAAGGAGAATCGTTGTGAGCAGGAAGAGCCCCAAGGAAGCCAGAGCATACAGGAAGTCACGGATCCGCAAGAAGATAGCGGGCACCCCCGAAAGGTTGCGCCTGAGCGTGTACCGGGGCAACACCAATATCTACAGCCAGATCATCGACGACACCAAAGGCGTCACGCTGGTGGCCGCATCGAGCATGGATCCCGAGATAAAGGGCAAGGTGAAGGGCTTCACCGTGGAGACCGCCAAGCAGGTGGGCGAACTGCTCGCCCAGAAGGCGAAGGCGAAAGGCATCGAGAACGTGGTGTTCGATCGCGGCGGCTACCGGTACCACGGCAAGGTAAAGGCACTCTCCGAGGGTGCTCGGTCCGGCGGACTGAAGTTTTAAAGAAGGAGATGAGCGTTGGCCAGGTTTGCAGATAGAGACAACTTCGAAGATTCTGAACAGTTGATCGATAAGGTGGTGTACATCAACCGCGTCGCCAAGGTAGTGAAGGGCGGCAAACGGTTCCGCTTCAGCGCGCTCGTGGTCGTCGGCGACGGCTCGGGGCACGTGGGCCATGGGATCGGCAAGGCCAAGGAAGTGGCCATCAGCATCCGCAAGGGCTACGAGGTGGCGAAGAAGTCCATGGTGGAGGTGCCCATCATCGACGGCACCGTGCCCCACGCGATCGTCGGCGAGTTCGGATCTTCCCAGGTGGTTCTCAAGCCGGCGGGGCCCGGTACGGGCATCATCGCGGGCAACGCCGTGCGTGCGGTCCTCGAGGCCGCGGGCCTGCGCAACGTCGTGGCCAAGACGCTCGGGTCGAGGAACCACAACAACGTCATCAGGGCCACGTTCGAGGCCCTGTTGAGCATGGAAACGAAGAAGCAGGTCGAGTCGAAGAGGGGCATCACCCTCGACGTCCCTGCGTAAGACTTTTCACAAAGCGAGGACACAACGGTGGCTGACAAGATAAAGGTTACCCTCAATCGATCCATAAGCGGAAGCACCAAGGGTCAGATAGCGGTCGTGAAGGCCCTCGGCCTGGGCAAGCGCGGGAGGTCCAAGGTGCATCCCGACAACGAGGCAACGAGAGGCGCGATCCGCAAGATTTCCCACCTGCTCACCTGGGAGGAGATATAGGCCATGATCACTCTATCCAATCTCACACCGGCCCCGGGCTCGAAGAAGAAGGTCAAGCGCCTGGGCCGCGGCAATGCGTCCGGGCAGGGCGGGACCGCGGGCCGCGGGCACAAGGGCCAGAAGGCCAGATCGGGCGGAAAGGTGCCCTCCTGGTTCGAAGGCGGGCAGATGCCCATCTACCGCAGGCTTCCCAAGCGGGGGTTCAAGAACCCCTTCCGCACGGAGTACGCGGTCGTCAATATCAAGGACCTGGCCGACTTCGAAGCCGGCGCCGTGGTCGACCTCGCTTCCCTGAAGCTCGCGGGCAAGATCCGCACGTCTGAAACGGCCGTGAAGCTCCTGGCCCATGGCGACATCGAAAAGGCGTTGAATGTGCAGCTCGACAAGGCGTCCCAGGCCGCCATCGAGAAGATTCAGAAGGCCGGCGGGACCTTCGTTGCCATCTAAGGAGTGACTCGTGGCGTACGGGTTTGAAAATATCGGCAAGGTTCCTGAGCTCCAGAAGCGGATCCTCTTCACCCTGGCGATGCTGCTCGTGTACCGCATCGGGATCCACATCCCGACGCCGGGCATCAACTCCGCCATCATGGCGGAGTGGTTCGAGCAGCAGAAGGGGACCCTGCTGAGCATGTTCGACATGTTCTCCGGCGGCGGCCTGAGGACCCTGTCGATCTTCGCCCTCGGGATCATGCCGTACATCAGCGCCTCGATCATCGTGCAGCTCCTGGGCATGGTGCACCCGACCTTCGAGCAGCTCCAGAAGGAAGGGGCCGCGGGCAAGCACAAGCTCACCCAGTACACCCGGTACCTCACCGTGTTCCTGTGCATCATCCAGAGCTACTTCATGGCCTACGGCGTGGAGCAGATGACCGGCCCGGCGGGCGAGCCGGTGGTCGTGCATGCCGGCTGGGCGTTCCGTTTCGTGGCCGTGATCACCATGACCACGGGCACCTGCTTCCTCATGTGGCTGGGCGAGCAGATCACCGAGCGGGGCATCGGCAACGGCATCTCGCTCATCATCTTCGCGGGCATCGTGGCCCGCCTGCCCATCGCCATCTACAACAGCGTGCGGCTCACCACCAGCGGCGAGCTCCCCATCCTGCTGCTGCTGATCGTCGCGGCCATGATGCTGGCCATCATCGCGGGCATCGTGTTCATGGAGACGGCCCAGCGGAGGATCCCCATCCAGTATCCCAAGCAGATCCGCGGGCGGCGCGTCTACGGGGGGCAGAGCACTCACCTGCCGCTCAAGATCAACATCTCGGGCGTCATTCCCCCCATCTTTGCCTCGTCCATCATCGTGTTCCCGGCCACCATCGCCCAGTTCTTCCCGGGCGTGGGGTTCATGAAGGCCGTGTCCACCGCCATGAACCCCGGCGGCGTGCTTTACAACCTGATCTATATCGTGGGCATCGTGTTCTTCACCTACTTTTACACCGCGGTGGTGTTCAACCCGGTGGACGTGTCCGAGAACCTGAAGAAGCACGGCGGGTACGTGCCCGGCATCCGGCCCGGCAAGGCCACGTCGGAGTACCTCGACAAGGTGCTCTCGCGGCTCACCTTCATCGGCGCCATCTACCTGTCGGTGATCTGCGTTCTGCCCATGTTCCTCATCGGGTGGGCGAACGTGCCGTTCTACTTCGGGGGGACCTCGCTGCTCATCGTCATCGGCGTGTCCCTGGACACGATGTCCCAGATCGAGTCACATCTCATCTCACGCCAGTATGACGGCCTGCTCAAGACCGGCCGCATCAAGTCGCGGAGATAAAAAATAAATACGAGGGGGAATCATATGAATATCATTTTAATCGGACCTCCGGGCGCAGGAAAAGGCACACAGGCGAAGAGGATGATCGACAGGCTGGGCGTGCCCCAGATCTCCACGGGCGACATGTTCAGGGCCGCCGTGAAGGAAGGCACCCCCATGGGGCTGAAGGCCAAGGAATGCATGGACAAGGGCGCGCTCGTGCCCGACGAGATAGTCATCGGCGTGGTGAAGGAGCGTTTCCAGAAGCCCGACGCCAAGAAGGGCTTCGTCCTCGACGGCTTCCCCAGGACCATCGAGCAGGCCAAGGCCCTCGACGCCCTCCTCACCGGGATGGGCACCAAACTCGACCACGTGGTCGTGATCGAAGTGCCGGACGATTTCCTGGTCGAGCGGCTGACCGGCAGGCGCACCTGCAAGACCTGCGGCTACATGCACCACGTGAAGTTCGATGCCCCCAAGACCGAGGGCGTGTGCGACAAGTGCTCCGGCGATCTTTACCTCAGGGACGACGACAAGGAGGCCACCATCAGGGACCGGCTCACCACCTACCACGGCCAGACCTCCCCGCTCATCGAGTACTACGGCAAGGCGGGCATCGTGAGGAAGGTCGACGGCACGAAGAGCATGGAAGACGTGCAGGGCGCCATCAAAAAGGCGATAGGGGCTTAAGCACCGTATGGCAAAGGATGTGATCGAGACAGAAGGGGTGGTGGTCGAGCCCCTTCCCAACGCGATGTTCAAGGTCCAGCTCGAAAACGGCCATGAGATCCTCGCCCACATCTCCGGCAAGATGAGGATGCACTACATACGGATTCTTCCCGGCGACAAGGTCCAGGTGGAGATTTCGCCCTATGACTTGACCAAGGGCCGGATAGTGTACAGATCGAAATAATCGAGGGTTTGAAAATGAAAGTGAATGCATCGGTCAAGAAGCGTTGCCGGGACTGCAAGATCATCAAGAGGCACGGGCACATTCGTGTCATCTGCAAGAATCCGCGACATAACCAGAAACAGGGGTAAGGAGACTTTCCAATGGCACGTATCGCAGGAGTGGATTTACCGAGAAACAAGAGGATCGATATTGCCCTCACCTATATCTTTGGGATCGGGCACACCCGGGCGTGCGAGATCGTGGCGGCCGCCGAGATCGACCCGGCCAAGAAGAGCGACGACCTGAGCGAGCAGGAGATCGCCGCCATCAGGGACCACATCGACAAGAACTACACCGTTGAAGGCGATCTCAGGCGTGAGACCACCATGAACATCAGGCGGCTCATGGACATCGCGAGCTATCGCGGCTTGAGGCATCGGAAAGGTCTGCCGGTTCGCGGTCAGCACACCCACAACAACGCCCGGACGAGAAAAGGACCGCGGCGTCTGGTGGTGGGCAAGAAGAAATAACACGAGGAGAAGCATTCAATGGCAAAAGCGACAAGAGCGAAAACCGGCAAGAAAAAGCTGCGCAGAGATATCAGCGAAGGCGTGGTCCACATCCAGGCCACCTTCAACAACACCATCATCACCATCACCGACCCGGCGGGAAACACCCTTTCCTGGTCGACGGCGGGTGCACAGGGGTTCAAGGGCTCCCGGAAGTCCACCCCGTTCGCGGCGCAGATGGCTGCCCAGGAGGCCTGCAGAAAGGCCCAGGAGCAGGGTCTCAAGAGCGCATTTGCCTACATCAAGGGTCCCGGCAGCGGCCGCGAGTCCGCGCTGAGGGCGATCAATGCCAGCGGCATCCGCATCACCGGTATCAAGGACGTGACTCCCATACCTCACAATGGGTGCAGGCCGCCGAAGAAAAGAAGGGTATAAGGAGGACGAACCTTGGCACGATATACTGGCCCAGTTTGCAAGATATGCCGGAGAGAGGGTGTCAAGCTCTTTCTGAAGGGACAACGCTGCTACACAGACAAATGCGCCGTGGTGGCCAGGGAGTATCCCCCGGGACAGCACGGGCAGGGCAGGGTGCGCGCCAGTGAATACCGCACCCACCTGAGGGAGAAGCAGAAGGTCAGGAGGTCCTACGGGGTTTCCGAGTCCCAGTTCCGCAAGTACTACCAGATGGCCAGGAGCCAGCGCGGGGCCACGGGCGAAAACCTCCTGGTGCTCCTGGAGAGAAGGCTCGACAACATCGTGTACCGCAGCGGGTTCGCCAATTCCCGCGCCGAAGCCAGGCAGCTCGTGGACCACGGGCACGTCCTGGTGAACGGCCGCAAGACCGGGGTCCCCTCGTTCCTCGTCAAGACCGGGGACGAAGTGAAGATCAAGGAAAAGAGCAAGACGCTGGATTCGATCGTCCATTCCCTCGAACTTCGGGAACAGAGGGGGCTGGTGAACTGGATAGAAGTCGATACAGATGCAAAATCAGCGATTGTCAAGGCACTGCCTGAGAGGAAAGACATGCCCATGGCAGTGGAGGAAACACTGATTGTTGAGTTCTATTCAAAATAAAATGAAAACAAGGGAATAGAATGATTGAGAAGAACTGGAAAGAAATCATAAAACCCGGCAAGTTGGAGATAGTGGAAGGTACGTTCACGAGTACGTATGCACGCTTCAATGCTCAGCCTCTCGAGCGGGGTTTCGGCGTCACTATAGGCAACTCGCTGAGGAGAATTCTCTTGTCATCCCTCTATGGATCGGCCATCATCGGGGTCAAGTTCGACGAGGCCCTGGGCGTACTTCACGAGTTTTCAAGCATCCCTGGAATCTATGAGGATGTGACGGACATTATCCTCAACCTCAAGAAGGTCGTGCTCAAGATGCACACGGACAAGCCCCAGATGGTCAGCCTGGAAAAGCAGGGTCCGTGCGAGGTGGTGGCGGGCGACATCGCCACCGGCGGCAACATCGACGTCATCAACCCTGACCAGCACATCGCCACCATCGAAAACGGCATGACGCTCAAGATGGAAATGCGGGTGGACTGGGGCAGGGGATACGTCCCGGCGGAGATCAACAAGGAAAAGATCGACACCCACGGGTGGATCGCCATCGACGCCATCTTCTCGCCGGTGCGCAGGGTCTCCTTCAACGTGACCCCGACCATCGTGGGGAGAAGGACCGACTACGACAGGCTCTCCCTGGAGGTCTGGACCAACGGCGTGGTCGCTCCCGACGATGCGCTCGCGTACGCGGCCAAGATCAACAAGGAGTACATGGAGACCTTCATCAACTTCCACGAGGAAGAGATCGAACGGCAGGGCATGGACGAAGAGAAGGAGCGGGAGCTCAACAACAACCTGTTCAGGACGGTTGAAGAGCTCGAGCTCTCGGTCAGGTCGGCGAACTGCCTGAAGAACGCCAACATGACCTACATCTACGAGCTCGTCCAGAAGAGCGAGGCCGAGCTCCTGAAGACCAAGAACTTCGGCCGCAAGTCTCTGGAGGAGATCAAGGAGAAGCTCGCGAAGATGGGGCTCCACATCGGCATGAAGATACCGAATCTGCCTTCTCCCGAGGAGATCGAAGAGAGAAGAAAGAGGATGGAAGAAGAGGAAAGCAAGTAGAAACGGGGTGGAATGATGTATCATCGCATTGCTGGAAGAAAACTCGGGCGTAAAGCGGATCACAAGGTGGCCCTGATGAAGAACCTGGTCACGTCCCTCATCGTGCACGAGCGGATCGAGACCACCGTCGCCAAGGCCAAAGAGCTCAAGATGCTCGCGGACCGGATGATCACCCTGGGCAAGAAGGGCGACGTCGCGGCCGCGCGGCTCGCAGCCAGGAACATCCAGACCAAGGAAGCGGTCGGCAAGCTCTTCAAGGAACTGGCCCCCCGGTTCACCGCCCGCAGCGGCGGGTACACCAGGGTGCTCAAGTACCGCAACCGCAGGGGGGACGGCGCCCCCACGGCCATTATCGAGTGGGTGGACAAGGCCCCGGTGAAGGAGGCGGCACCCGAGAAGAAGAAGACCTCCAGGGCTTCGGCGGAAAAGAAGGCGGCACCCGGGAAGGAAAAGGCCGCCGGGAAGAAGGCCCCTGCCGAGAAGAAGCCTGCGGCGAAGAAGGCCGCTCCCAGGAAGAAGGCCGCCGAAGGGCAGGCCGAATAAGAGCACGGGAGAGCGTGCCACCGGCCGTCAGCCTATCTCAGCTCAGCTTTTCCTACGAGACGAAAACCGTACTGCGGGGTATCGATCTGGAGATACCCCGCAGTTCCTATTTTGGGGTGGTGGGCTCCAACGGGAGCGGAAAGACCACGCTCGCCTACCTCATCTCGGGCATCCTGCCCCCCTCCGGGGGCTCCATCGACACCCACGGCAACCGCGTGGGGCTCGTGCTGGCCAACCCTGAGAACCAGGTGGTGAGCCTTGTGGTGGAGGAGGACATCGCCTTCGGCCCGGAGAATCTGAAGCTTTCCTGCCGGGAGATCAAGGCGCGCATCGACGGGGCGCTTCAGGCGGTCCACGGGGAGTACCTGCGGCGCTCGCTGACCACCGAGCTTTCGGGGGGCGAACTCGCCAAGGCAGTCTTCGCGGGCCAGCTCGCCCTCGACGCCGACGTCCTGGTCCTGGACGAGGGCACGGTCATGCTCGACCCGAACAACCGGAAGGTTCTCCTCGCCACCATAAGGGAGCTGAACAGGGACCTGGGAAAGACCATCCTCCACATCTCCCACCGGCTCGACGACCTCGACGGGGCGGACGGCATCGTGGCCATCGACCAGGGGGAGATCGTGGCGAGGGCGGAAAGCGTCTTCGACCTGGTGAAGGGGATGCGGGCGCGCCCCATCCCGGGCATAGAGCCCGGGGCGGGCATCCTGTACCAGGCGTTTCTCCGGGATGCGGGCATCAGCGCCGGCGATCCGGAGGAGGCGGTCTGCGAGCTCGCCCGCCGGATCAGGTGCGGTCAGGGCTGATGCACATGCCTTCCCGTCAGGTCTTCAGCGCATAGTTTTCCGGCGGTACGCTTTGAGTCGTGCTCAGGCCGATCCTGTATGCGGCCGGGGCGGAGCCTGAACAGGCCGTGAGGGAGTGTGCGCGACGCCTCCCTTCCGGGGTGTTTTGTCAGATCTTCAGCACGTAGTACCTCAGCCACACGTAGATCGTCGAGATGACCACCGACTCGATCATCAGCGGCATGCCGTAGAGCATGAACTTCAGGAAGGAGATGGGTCTGCCGGCCTTTTCCGCCATGCCCACGATGATGACGTTGGCGGAGGCGCCGATGGCGGTGCCGTTGCCGCCGAGGCAGGCGCCCAGGGCGAGGGACCACCACAGGGGCATGAGGTCCGGGTGGTGGAGGAGGGCGGTGCCCTGGAGGGTGGGCCAGAGCTGCCTGGCCATGTCGACGATGAGGGGGTTCATGGTGGCCACGTAGGGGATGTTGTCGATGAAGGCCGACGCGAAGGCGGAGAACCACATCACCACCATGCTCGTGGCGAAGAGGCTGCCCTGGGTCAGGTCCAGCATCTTCAGCGACATCCAGGAGATGAGCCCCACCTTGACGACCCCGCCGATGACGATGAAGAGGCCCACGAAGAAAAACAGGGTGGTCCACTCCACTTCCGCCAGTACGTGATGAGGCTCGCGGATGCCGGAGATGAGGAGCAGAACTGCCGCTCCCATGAGGGCGATGGTGGCCGGCTCCATGTGGAGCACGCCGTGGAGCACGAAGCCGGCCATGGTGAAGGCGAGCACGGCGAGGGATTTCCTGATGAGAACCGGGTCCTTGATGGCCTCCCGCTCGTCCATGGCCATGACGCGCTGGCGGAGCTCCTCCTTCACGGTCATCCTGCGGCCGAAGACGAGCTTGATGCTGACGATGTAAGCTGCCAGAATCACGATGACCACGGGGGCGAGGTTGTAGATGAAGTCCATGAAGACCAGGCTCGCCTTGGAGGCGATCATGATGTTGGGCGGGTCGCCGATGAGGGTGGCCGTGCCGCCGATGTTCGAGGCCAGCGCCTCGGTGATGAGGAAGGGGACTGCGTCGAGCTCGAGGGCGTTGCAGATGAGCAGGGTGACCGGGGCGATGAGGAGCACGGTGGTGACGTTGTCCAGGAGGGCCGACAGCACGGCCGTGACCAGGGAGAATATCGCCATGATCCGGAAGGGCCTGCCCCTGGCGAACTTGGCGCTCCTGATGGCGATGTACTCGAAGATGCCGGTGGGGCGCATGATGTTGATGATGACCATCATGGAGAAGAGGAGGAAGATGACGTTCCAGTCCACGCCCAGCTCGGGGGAGTGGAAGGCCTCCCCCTGGGTCACGATGCCCAGCAGGATCATGAGGGCCGCGCCCGCGAGCGCCACGACCGTCTTGTGGATCTTCTCGGAGATGATCAGCGCATATGCCAGGATGAAGATGCCTGTGGCGATCCAGAACAGCGCCTGCGGGGTCATGCGGGGGTTCCTCCCTGTCTAAAGTTCTGTGACTGGAGGCACCGGGTCGCCTGGATGAAAAAAGGGCGCCACCCGTTGCCAGCGGATGGCGGCCCGACCATCTCTATCCTCCGGCACCATGCCGGACCCTTTGTTGTTCGTTGAGATTATGTGCCACACGGCGAACGCCCGGTCAAGAAAATTGGGCTGCCGGGAGAGGCTGCGCGGAGACGTAAGTCCCCCGGGCTCCGGGCCCGGGGAGGCGTGCGGTTACTTGCCGCCGGCGGCCAGCTTCCCGATGCTTTCCTTGAACTCCGCCGCCTCGGCCGGCTTCTTCGGAGCCCGGCCCTCCATGATGGCATAGGCGGGAATCCCGGGGCTTCCGTAAAAGGCTGCATCGGCTTCGTGGTCGATCTGGAGGGCGGACCCCTCGAGGGAGATGCCCGCGAAGAACCCCCGGCTCCTCGAGTAGGAGAAGATCTCCGCCTTGAGCTCTATGTCGGTGCCCGCACCGGCGTTGCGGCCCACGGGACCGGCGGCGATGGAGGCGTCGGTGCCCAGGGTGAACTTGCCCCGGGAGATGGCCTCGACGCTCCGCTTCTTCTTGAACACGAGGATGAGGTCCGTCGACTGGACCCCGAACTGCCAGCCGAAGCTGCCCCCGGTGATGGTGATGAAGACCGGGTCGCTCCAGGCCCCGGAATCGTCGAGCACGCTGAGCACGCCCTTGCCGTACCTGCCGCCCAGGAAGAACCCCGCCTTGACGACCCCGGGGATCACGGCGATGCCCCGGGCATCCTTGAGCACGGCCTCCGGGATCTGGTAGTCCGGCACCATCATGATTTCGCCTATGACCTGCGTGGCGGCCTTCACCTTGTCCGCCTCGCCCCCCTCGGCCGCCAGTGCCGTCGCGGAAAACAGGGCGCACATGCACAGGGCCGCCAGTGTCGTCTTCATTCTCTTCTGTCCCATCATCCTGGTTCCTTTCCCGGTTGATTTGCCCTGTCCCGCCCGGAAGCTATCCCGGCTCGTGGGCCTTTTTTCCGTACACGCGTTCGTATGCCCGGCAGAACGGGCAGAGGGAGACCTCGATGGTTTTCACGAAGGAGTAGGCCGCCCCCTCCTGCTTCGCCCTGGCGTGGCGGCACACGGGGCACGCCGCGCAGACCTTCGCCATGAGCACGTCTGCCCTGCGGGTTGATCCCTGGTTCATAATCGACCTCCCGGACCGGTTCGTTCGTGGGAGGCAGGCGCCGGAAGCCCCCACCCCTTCTCTCCCTACTATACCCTTCCGGACGGTTCCGGGCAAGATGCCCGGCACATCTCCCACCCGAGGGGGGGAGAAGCGCCCGCGGGCTCCCCCGGGATCAGACCTTGAGCACTTCCCGGGCGATGACGATGCGCTGGACTTCGGAGGTCCCCTCGTAGATGGTCGTTGCCCGGGCGTCCCGGGCGAGCCGCTCGATCTTGAACTCCTTGGTGTACCCGTAGCCCCCGTGGATCTGGAGCGCCTGGTAGGCCACCCTGTTGGCGGTCTCGGAGGAGAAGAGCTTGGCCATGGACGCCTCCCGGGTGAACGGGACGCCCTGGTCCTTTTTCCGCGCCGCCGAGAGGGTGAGCAGGCGGGCGGCCTCGATGCCCGTGGCCATGTCGGCGATCATCCACTGGATGGCCTGGAAGGAGCTGATGGCCTTGCCGAACTGCCTCCTCTCCCTGGCGTAGCCCACGGCCTCGTCCATGCACGCCCGGGCGATCCCCAGCGCCTGGGACGCGATGCCGATGCGGCCGCTGTCCAGGGCCGTCATGGCGATCTTGAAGCCCTGGCCCAGCTTGCCCAGGAGGTTCTCCCTGGGGATCTTGCAGTCCTCGAAGATGAGCTCGACAGTGTTCGACGCCCGCAGGCCCATCTTGTCCTCCTTCGCCCCCACCGAAAAGCCCGGGAACCCCTTTTCCACGATGAAGGCGGAGAGGTCCTTGTTCCCCTTGTCCTGGCCCGTCCTGGCGATGAGGTTCACCACGTCCGCATAGCCGCCGTGGGTGATGAAGATCTTGGTGCCGTTCACGAGGTAGTGGCTCCCCCTGTCCTCGGCGCGGAGCTGGAGGCTGCCCGGATCGGACCCGGCGGAGGGCTCGGTGAGGGCGAAGCAGCCGAGCAGCTCACCGCTGGCGAGCCGGGAGAGGTACTTCTCCTTCTGGGCCTCGCTGCCGAACTTGAGCAGGGGCTCGGTGGAGAGGTTCGCCACCGACATGGTCACGGCGGTGGAGGCGCACGCGTACGCGATCTCCTGGAGTGCGAGGCAGTAGCTCACGGCCCCGGCACCGGACCCGCCGTACTCCGTGGGCACCATCATGCCCAGAAGCCCCAGGCCGCCCATCTTGCGCACCGCGTCGATGGGGAAGGTCTGGTTCTTCTCCCAGGCCGCGGCGTTCGGCTCGAGCTCCTTCCGGGCGAAGTCCTTCGCCATGAGGCTGATCATCTTCTGTTCGGCGTTCAGGGTGACAGGCATATTCCCTCCTCAGGGTACGTAGATGACCACCAGGAGCTCCGCCTTCTCTTTGGTGGGGTTGCTCAGGGCGTGGTGGAGGGACGAGTCGAAGGCGATGCTCTCGCCTTTCTTCAGGCTGCTCACGTTCTGTCCCACCTGGATCTTCAAGCCGCCGGAGAGGACGTAGACGAACTCCTCGCCCTCGTGGTGGTACTCGACTCCCTTGTGCCCGGTTTCCGGGTCGATGGTCACCCGGTACGCCCTCAGGTGCTTTTCCTCTCCCGGCCGGGTCAGGGGCGTGTAGGCGTAGGAGGCCACCCGCTTCCGGTGGCTCTTCGCGCGCCGCTTCGTCGCCGCCCTGTCCGGGGCTGCCCCGATCTCCTCGATGTCCATCTTGAACGTGCGCCCGAGCTGGAGCACCAGGGACACCGGCGCCGCGATGGCCCCTTCCTCCACGTCCCGGAGCACGTCCTCGGGGTAGCCCGTGTCCCGCGACAGGGCCTCGAGGGTGAGGCCCTTCTCCTCCCGCAGCGTCCGGATCTTTCTGCCAAAGGTTTCTTCCGCTTTCTTCGCCATCACGCCTCCTCGTTCATGGGATGGGCACAGGGTGCCATCTGCCGGTTCCCGCGGCTCATGCCCGGCTCATACCTATGGTAACTCCATGGCTGACCTGTGCGTCAACAATTATTTTCAGGAAATCAGCATCTTGAATGCACAGTGCCCGGTTCTGTTCACCGGAGCGGTGAGCAGGGCGGGGCGTAAGCGCCCACGGGCAGTCCCCGGGGCCGTGCCGGGGAGAAGGAGCGGGCCAAAGCCCGGGGGGCCGCCGCCGGCTTCCGTACAGGCCGTCGCGCCGAAAGGAAGCCGGGGCATAGGGGGGGTCACTGCGTGTCCACGGCGTCCAGGTTTTCGTCTTCCTCGGGGAAATACCCCATGATCTTCCTGTAGGTGTCCAGGTATTCGGGCTTGCGCTCGATGCTCAGGGCCTTCGAGATGAGGGCGGCCGCCTCGTGGTCGAGGCTGATGTCGTGGAGCAGGCTCGCGAGGTTGTTCATGATGTCCGGGTTCGCCTCGTCGAGGGCCAGGGCCCGCCGGTAGTACCCCTCGGCCGTTTCCAGGTCGGATCTTCCATAGGCGATGTTCCCCAGGTTGAAGAGGGGCAGGGCCCACTTCCGGTCCTTTTCCCCGGCCCTGAGATACTCCTTCTCCGCCAGGTCGAGCTGGCCCTTGCGCTCGTAGGCCACCCCCAGGTCGTTGTGCTCGGATGCGGTGAGCGGGTCCCGGACGACCACCACGTACGGCATGGAGCAGGAGGTGGCCAGGAGCACGAACAGGGCTGCCGCCCACGTCAGGGATGGATGAGGAGATAGGTGGAGCCTTTCTTTTTCCATATCCGTGCGAAATCCCCGGAGCTGAAAAGCCGGGAGGGTTCATGCCCGGTGTGGGCGACGACGCCCGAGTCCGTGTAGCCCGTGACCACGAGGTAATGGGGCTTCGACACCACCCAGAAGCCCAGGTCGACGAGCACGATCACGGGCATCTTCCGGTCGATCAGGGCTTTGAGGTCCCCGATGTCCCCCTGGGCAAGCTTCGTTTTGAAGCCCTTGAGCTTCGCGTAGTTCTCCAGGTCCGTGATCAGGGACCCTCTGAGCCCCGGGCAGTACACCGACCGCGCGATGGTCTCCTGGCCGGCCGGCGCGCCGTAAAAGGCCATGACCGATTCGAGGGAGGCCGGCCCGCAGAAGTTCGAGGCCTGCTTCACGAAGGGAACGCCCTCGATCTCGGCGGCCGAAGCGCTACCCCACAGGAGCGCCGCAATGACGAGCAGGATCTTCAAGGGACGACATCTTGATGATGATGTCTTTGTTCAGGAGCTTCAGGATCACGATGATCAGGATGATGACGACGAGGACCCCGATCACGAAGCCGATCCCGTCGCCGCCGGCGAGCACGTCATCGGACGCCCGGGCGAGCAGGTGGACCTGGGCCGGCGTCATGGAGTCCAGCTTTGACCTGACCTCTTCGGGCGCAAGCCCGTTCGCCCTGAGCTTCTCCTGCACGACCTTGTTCTCCAGCGCGAGCTGGACCTTCTCGATGTCCTGCTGCACCTGCACGCTGGCCGCTGCGGTCCCGGGAGAGGTTTTCGACGGGATGAGCGCGGCCCAGGCAGGGGACACCATGAAACCGATCATGTGAATGGTGATGACCAGTGCCAGCACCCTGTTGCGCATCAACGTGAACATACCTGCACCTCCTCGCATTTCCTTCCTGATAATATCCTTCGCCCGCCCTGTCAACAGCGGCGCGTGGAAACCCCGCAGCCGTCGTTTCCGGCGGTGGGGCTCAACGCTTCAGGTCTTCCAGGAAGGCCCTCCGGTGGCGCGCATACCGCATGAAGTGTGAAATGGCCTTGAACGAGTCCTCGGCGTGCTCGACGTGGTACATGCCCTCGTCGTGGTAGTATCTCCGGGCGTAGTCGTTCACCTCCCTGAAAGCCAGCGCGATCACGGGCTTCTCCGATGAGCGGGCGAGGGGGAACGTGGTGTCGTTGAAGATTTTGTACAGGGGTTCGCTGTCGTCCGGCGGCGCGAAGGTCACCGGCGCGACCATGTCGATGCTCTCGTCGTCGAGCAGGGCCTTCACGATGGCTTCGAGCCCCCCCATGAACCCCGAGCCGGTCACGTCGAGGGGGTTGTCCGGCTGGGCGAAGTCCGGCAGAAGACCCTTGAGCGCGGCCACGGTCTTTTCCGAAAGCCCGGGGAGCTCGATGCCGCAGGCCGCGCACAGGTCCGCGTACAGGCCGCAGAGCCCGCCCGAGAAGGTGCAGATCCCGAGCCGGTTGCCCCGGGGCAGCGGGCAGCGGGCAAAGATGCCGGCGGTTTCCACGAGCTCCTCGATAGTGTTCACGCGGATGATCCCGCACTGCCTGAAGAACCCGCTCATCACCCCGTCGTTGCCCGCCATGGCGCCGGTGTGGGAGCGCGCCGCCTGCACCCCCTTGGCCGAGCGTCCCACCTTGATGAAGACCAGGGGAACGGCCCTCTCCAGGGCCTCCGCGGCGATGCGCTTCACCCGGGGGATGTCCCGGAACCCTTCGATGAAGCCCGCGATCACTCTCGTCCCGGGGTCGCGGATGAGGTATTCGAGGCAGTCTTCGGTGGTGAGGACGGCCTCGTTGCCGGTGGCCGCGAACAGCGAGATCCCGAGGGACTTTTTCAGGAGCTTGGTTGCGATGATCTCGGAGGTCGCCCCGCTCTGGCCGATGAGGGCGACGGCGCCGGGGGTGAGCTCGCCCTCCACGGAGCCCCCGGTGAAGGTGGCCGCCCTGTCCCGCATGTTCAGGAACCCGAGGCAGTTGGGCCCCATGAGCAGGATGTCGTGCTCCAGGCAGTATTGCCTGAGCTCTTCCTGCTTCAGCGAACCTTCATGGCCCATCTCCGCATAGCCCGAGGTGATGAGGAGGATGTCCCGGACTCCCCTGTTCCTGAGCTTTTCCATG